>JAPOQZ010000121.1 GCA_026710435.1 bacterium
ACTTGCTGGTGACGTAGGCGCCGACCTCATCCGACGCGATGAATCCGTTGGCCGAAGCGATGTTGACGATGGATCCGCCGCCGTTGCGCTTCATGGGCTCGAACACCGCTCGCATCCCGAGGAACACACCGGTCGTGTTGATCGCCATCGTCTGCTCGTACAGCTCCAAGGACGTGCTCTCGAGCGGCGAGAACCGGATTATGCCCGCGTTGTTGACCAGGACATCGGGAGGCCCGAAGGTGTCCTTGCAGCACCGGACCGCATCAGCCCACTGGTCCTCGTTGGTCACGTCGAGTTCGAACGGGGCCGCCGCGGCCCCGATCTCAGCCGCCACGGCCCCGCAGGTCTCGGGGTTGATGTCGCACAGCAGGACGCGGGCGCCGTGCCGGGTCAGGGTCCGGGCCGTCTCGGCGCCCATGCCCTGGCCGGCCCCCGTGACGATCGCGATCTTGCCCTCTAGTTGGGTCACTCAGTCCCCCTCGTGAATCCTCTGGGTCCGACGCGGCGCTAGTTCGGTTACGCCGGCGCGGTCAGACCGACAGTGTCGCGGGCGTTTCCACCTGTTGGCGAAGTCGACGGACATACCAGCGCTGGAACTCTCCGATGAAGCTCTCCTGGGGGGCGAGGCGACCGGGACGGTAGGCGCGCGATGTGGCGCCCTGGTATGTCCACTCCCAGATGGGGAAGTCCTCCTCGTTCACCTCGGTGTAGAACTCGCACACCTCGTCGACGTCGTAGTCCCGCCCCTCCTCGGCGTCGGAGTCGACCAGCCACATCGTGTCCCAGTAGATCCGGTCGTGAGCCAGGGGCCTGATGTTGAAGATGGTGGCGTGGTCCGGCGACATGAACAGCGAGTCGAGGGGGTTGAAGTTGGAGAACACCGACGCGCCGTCGGACTCGGTGAACCGGCCCATCAACGGGGCCACCCGTTTGCCGCCGATCGTCTCGGACTCATATCCGGGGGCCAGCGGGCCCCGCACCAGCCATCGGAACTGCTCGTCGTGCTCGCCGTCCTGGACGATCACCCCGGTCGCATTCGGAAGTTGGGTCAGGGCGGCCTCCCATTCGTCCATCTCCCGCTCGGCCTGGTCGGCGGCTGCAGTGACTTCGGCATGCCGGGTGGCTGCTGCGGCCTGCCAGTAGGCCGGTGTGCGGGTCCGGGTGAAGTTGGGATGGACGACGGGCACGTGGTACGGGTCGATGGTGTTCTCCACGAGGGTCTTCCAGTTGGCCGTGGCCCCGAAGCCGTGGACCCGGATCACCTTGGTGTCGGCGATTCCGTAGAACCGGAAGACATCCTCGAAGGGCTGGTAGGCCGCGTCGAAGTCGGTGGGGGCGTCCGACAGCGAAACGAATATCAGGCCGGCGAAGACGCGCAGATGGCACGGGCGGAGATTGTGGGCCTCGGGGTCGAAGGTTTCGTCGAAGACCACCTCGAGGCGGCGTGACTTGATCTCTCCCTCCAGGCTGTAGCTCCAGTTGTGGTAGGGGCAGGTGAACTGGCGCAGCCCCTCGGCACTCTCGTCGCAGAGGCGGGCCCCCCGGTGGCTGCACACGTTGTAGAAGGCGCGGATGGCCCCGTCGCTGCCTCGAACGACGATCACCGACTCGCCCAGCAGCGACACGACCTTGGTGTCTCCGGGGTCGGGAATCTGCGAGCCGTGTCCCACTATGTACCAATGGGGCGTCAACATCTCGATGTCGGCGGCCCATACGTCCGGGTCGGTGTAGAAGCCGGCGGGCAGCCCGTAGCCGGGCCGGTACTGCTCGAGGAGCGAATTGATCCGTTCCGAGTTCATAGGCCCTCCCGCCGGCTCTAATGTGGGTATTGACCCATATTAGACGCGCTGAATCCCGGCGTGTCAACCGAAGGGCTGCCGGAAGCCCTACGGCTCGCGGGACCGGCCGTCAGCGGCTGCCGGAGTACTCATGCCCACCTTGGGCATGAGTACCTCTGTGCTCATCGGGCTCACTCGCTCGCCGACAGCAGCATCTCGCACAGGCCGACCGACATTCCTGCCAGCATGCCGCCGTCGAGCAGCAGCGAGCTGCCGCTGATGTAACGGCAGTCGTCGGAGGCGAGGAAGTGCACCGTAGCGGCCACCTCGTCCATCTCGCAGACGCGCCGCAGCGGGGTCAGCTTGTTGAAGGCCGCCACCTCCGCCTCCGAGTCGGTCTCGTTGACGAGGTTCTCGGTGGCCACCGTTCCCGGCGCGATGTCGACGACCCTGATGCCGCGCTCGCCCAGCTCGATGGCCGCGGTGCGGGTCAACCCGCTCAGGCCCGCCTTGGAAGCGTTGTAGGGGCCGTATGAGGGAACCGAGATATGGGCCGCGAGCGAGGAGATGTTGACGATCACGCCGCCGTCTCGCATCACCGCCGCACCGTGCTTGATGCAGTACACCGTCCCCATCACGTTCACGTCGTGGTTGCGCCGGAAGGCCTCG
>JAPOQZ010000150.1 GCA_026710435.1 bacterium
GAGGGGCTGGGTGGGCAACATGAACCAAATCACGGTCCGGTCGGTACCGAAAGCGGACCGTTGGCGCTTTGCGGTTATCTACAAGCATGCAACAGGCCTGTGACACAACCAACCCGTCGCATGACCGCACCTCTTCCAAACACAACCGAACTAAAGACTCGGGACACTAGGAGGCTACCGAGCAATCCACCAGCGGCCTGCCAACCGCCGGCATAATCCCTGGGTCGGCGGACGGTAGGCCAGCAATCGTCATTGTTCAGCACCCTCCTAGGACCCT
This sequence comes from bacterium, assembly GCA_026710435.1. GTDB lineage: Bacteria > Actinomycetota > Acidimicrobiia > Spongiisociales > Spongiisociaceae > JAPPFW01. Next base: position 278 of record JAPOQZ010000150.1, read on the forward strand.
TGGGGAAGCCGGTTTGCCATGGTGGCCTTCCCCCCTACCCTTCCCGACGGGCGGTCCGGATGAGCCGCCAGATCGCTTCCGGCCTCATCGGAAGTCGGGTGGGCCTGGCGCCGGTGGCGTCGCAAATGGCGTTGGCGACGGCAGCCGCACTCGGGCCGATGGGGGGCTCGCCTATCCCGCGGGCGCCGTACGGGCCGAGCCCCTCCCCCGACTCGATAACCACGGCCTGCATGTCGGGCAGGTCCGCTGCGGTCGGGATCAGGTACTGCGACAGCGCCCCGGACGTGACGACGCCCGAATGGAGGGTCACCTCCTCGGACAGGGCCTGGCCGATGCCCTGGGCGGCACCGCCGATGATCTGCCCTTCCACCGTGGTCGGGTTGATGGCTCGGCCCACGTCGTGCGAAGCGATGTAGTTGAGCAGGGTGACCTTCCCGGTGCGTTGATCGACCTCCACGTCGGCGAGGTGGGTTCCGAACGTGAAATCGGGAAAGAACCGGGGGGCGTCCAGGGCCTTGGGCGTGGCCGTCCCGCCGGGACCGAAGAACGTGTGGTGGACGAAGGTGGTCGCTCCCATCGCTGCGGCCTTGGCGAGAACATCGACCAGCGGGATCTCGACGTCGGCGGATCTGACGTGCCCTCCTGCAAGGGTGAGCGTCTCGACCGGCTCGCCTGTCAACCCGGCCGCCATGGCCAGGATCTTGTCCCTGAGGGCGACCGCGCCGTCGTGCACGGCGTTGCCCGACATGTACAGCATCCTGGTTGCGGTGGTGGTTCCGGCCCGGGGCGTCCGGGCCGAGTCACCGAAATGGATTGTGATCCGATCGGTGGGGATGTCCAGTACCTCGGCTGCGATCTGGGTCAGCGCCGACACCTGCCCGGCGCCGATGTCCTGGATCCCGGTCCTGACCACCACGCTTCCGTCCTGCTCGAACCCGATCCAGGCCGAAGCCGTGTCGTTGAGCCAGACGAGCCTGCCGTATGGCTGCATGTTGGAGGCGATCCCCCGGCCTACCAGGGCATCTTGATGAGAGGGCTCCGGGAGTGGGCCAGCGGCTGCCAGCACCGCGTCGATCGTCTCGCCCAGCAGCACCTCTGTGAGCAGTTGCTGCCCGGCGGGGAGGTAGTCACCCTTGGCCAGTGCGTTCCGCTTGCGAATCGGCGCACGCCCCAAGCCCAGCCTCTCCGCCAGCCGGTCCATCTGGGACTCGTAGGCGAACACGACCTGCATCCCGCCGAACCCCCTGAAGGCGGAGCAGGGCGGGTTGTTGGTGTAGACGGCCCGGGCGCGGATGCGCACGTTGGGCGTCCGGTAAGGACCGCATGCCATGACCGACGAGTAGAGGAGAACCAGCGAGCTGAGGTAGGCGTAGGCACCGGCATCGGCGGTGATCGTGATGTCCTGGCAGGTAAGGGTTCCGTCGGCCTTCGCACCGGTCCGGTAGTGCATCACCATCGGGTGGCGTTTCGGACGGGCGACCAGCGACTCCTGGCGGGTCCACACCATGCGGACGGGCCGCTTGAGGAGATGCACCACCAACCCGAGGTACGGCTCGACCGTCATGTCCTCCTTGCCGCCGAAGCCGCCGCCCACGTAGGGGGCGATCACCCTGACCTTGGAGTGCGGGACCCCCAGCACCTTCGCAACGCCGCGAAAGTGCTCCACCACCTGGGTAGAGACCCTGATCGTGATGACGCCCTCGTCGTCGAGGTATGCCATGCCGGCCTCCGGCTCCAGGTAGGCGTGGTCGACGAACTGGGTGGTGTAGGTGTCCTCGACGACCACGGCAGCCTGGGTCACGGCGGCGTCCACATCGCCCCGGTCGACAGACCACTCGGCCAAGAGATTGGATCCTTCGTGAACGGGCGGAGCAGATTCGCCGAGAGCTTCGAACGGGTCGTACACGCCGTCCGTGGCCTCGTACTCGATATCGAGGGCCTCCTCGGCAGCACTGAACGCGTCTTCGCTGTCGGCCACTATCAGGGCCACGGGCTCTCCCTGGAATCTCACCCGGCCGGTGGCGAGGATCTGGGCCCGCGCCTTGAGTGACGCCACCTCCGTCTCCTGGCCGGGCACGTCGACCCATATCTCGTTGTTGGGCACGTCCTCCCCAAGAAGGACCGCCACCACGCCCGGAACCTCGAGGGCTGCGGAGATGTCACGCCTCAGGATGTCGGCACATGGCAGAGGCGCCCGTACCAGTCTCGCGTGCAGCAGGCCAAGGGGGTGGACATCGGCTGCGTAGCGCGTGGTTCCGGCGACCTTCTCCTCGGCATCGTGGCGGCGGACCGGTTGGTTGACGACCCGGAGTTCGTCGGCCTTGGAGGTTCTCACCTCATCCCACGCCAGGTCAGCCACTGTGCACACTCTCCGACACCGAGAGGACCGCATCGACTATGGACTGGTAGCCCGTGCACCGGCAGAGGTTCCCGTGGAGGGCATGGCGGACTCCGGACGCTTCCAGCCGTTCGCCACGGGCTAGCAGTTCGGAAGCGGTGAGAATCATCCCCGGCGTGCAGAACCCGCACTGGGCGGCTCCATGCTCGACGAACGCCTCCTGGAGTTCGGTGAACCCCGTAGCTCCCACTCCTGAGAGGGTCACGACGGTGGACCCGTCTACCTGGGCGGCCAGCACCGAGCATGAACTGACGACCGTGCCGTCGAGGAGAACGGTGCAAGTACCGCACACACCCTCGCCGCATCCGTACTTGACATCGAAGACCGATGCTTCGTCCCGGAGCCAGCGGAGAAGGGTGTAGTGGCCCGGAGCCGTTCGTGTCACAGGGACTCCGTTCACGTTGATCGTGACCGTGATCGTTCTCATGCCGCCTGCCCGGGTCTCATCGCATCCTCGACGGCCCGGGTCAACATGACGCTCGCCACATGACCCCGGTATTCGCTGGACTCGACACCATCGATCACGTAGGGAGCGTCCTCGATGGCAAGCGCCTCTATGGCCGGTAACCCGGTGGCGGTCCTGCCTAGAGCCGCCTCCTCGTAAGAGGTGCATCGCAACGGCCCGCTCCCGGTACCCGTTATTCCGGCCCGGATGGCGGCTATCTCACCGTTCCGGACCTTGACCAGCGCTCCAGCCGCCGCTACCGCGAAGTCGCCGGGCCGGTAGGAGAACTCCCGGAAGCCCCACGACCACCTCGAACGCAGCGGCACTCTGATCGACTTCATCAACTCGTAGTCGTCTATCGAGGTCTCGAACGGTCCGGCGCTGAAGTCCGAGGAATGTACCCACCTGGTGGTTGTACCGTCCGACAACTCGTAGCGGGCATCGAGCAGGGTCATCACGAGCGGGAGTTCGGCAGCCGGATCGTTGTGAACCAACGAACCCCCGACCGTGCCCATATTGCGGACTCTTGGGTTGCCCACGAAGTTCAGCGCCGCAGCCAGGAGAGGAAGGTCGGCTTGAACATGGGCGGACTCGGCCATAGTGCGGTACGTGGTCATGGCGCCCAGGGACATCTCGCCACCGCCGGAGACGATCGATCTTAGGGATGCTATCCGTCCGAGGTCGATCAGGGTGTCGGGAGAGACCAGCCCGAGGTTCACGAGCGGCAGCAGGCTCTGGCCACCCGCCAGGAACCTGGAGTTCCCGCCCGCAGCACGCGCTATCTCTATAGCCTCCCCTATGGAGTTGGCTCGCTCGTAGGTGAAGGGTCGGGCCGACATCGTCACATTCCTCGCATAAGCCGTGCGGCTTCACCACGATAGTCCGAGAGGAACAACGGAAGGCGAGGGAGGGTAATGAGAACGTCGTCTATCCCGGCGGCCGATGACCTTCTCCCAGATCAGCGGACGGAGGGGATGCCTCCTTCCCCGTTCTCAAGCAGCCCCCGCGGACATAAAGGGCTCCGTCAAGGCACCACCCAACCCAGGATCAGTAGACGATGTCGAGCGCGCAGCGGAGGGCCCGGTCCAATTGGACCCGCTTGAACCTAGCCGGCCTACCGGACGGGAATCAAGGACCGATACCGGGATGGTGATCAGATTGTCACAGTTGATGACCAAGTCATCGGGCAACCCCTCCACCGGGCCTACAGGCACTTCCGACCTGATCCCTCTGATCGTTCGCGTGATCGGTGCGCATGTAACTGAAGCACGAGCCGAAGCTGCCGCGTTCCGGGTGACTACGCAGACGGGTCGCCTTCCCGAGGGAGGACCGAGATCAGCCCAGTAGATCTCGCTCCTTACGGTCACCTACCAGGGGGGCGCCGTGCGGGCGGCGAGGCGGGTGACGGATAGAAGCAGCGCGGGATCCGGGGGTAAGCGCCGGTACGCGGCCATGAGTTCCCGGTCGGCAGCTGCCAGGTCCCCTGCTTCGATCACCACTTGCGCTCCCCTCCGTAGTAGCTCGGAGCGGCTGGTTCCCAGAGATGTGGCGAGGCGGTCCAATTCATGGACGAGATCGTCGTCCAGTTGTACGAGCAGTTCACGGCGAGCCATAGCCATATGGTAACCCCCGTACTGCTCCTACTGGTCGCAGTTGCTCTCTTACACATGTGGAACGTTGGTTATCTTGAGTCGACATGTGAGTGATCCCATGAGGTACGAGCCGCTGATGGGCGGCGCCGACCCAGCGGTTCTGAGACGGCTTCAGCGCCTCGGCGTCACCAGAGTTGGGTTCCGGACGTCTCGCCGTAGTAGAAGGGACCCTCCCGGAACTCGAAGGGTTGCCCGTCATAGGCGTCGAAACGGGAAGCCTCGGAGGCCGCGATGTCGTAGAAGGGCTGCTCATCGAGCATCAGTTGGGCGACCGCTTCCGCGGTTGCCACCCTCTGGACACCACCGCCCCCGAACCCGGTGGCTAGGTAGAGGCCCTCCGGCCCGAAGCGGCCCAGCAGCGGCCAGGCATCGGGTGTGGACACCAGCACCCCGGCCCATCCCCCTGCGACCGTGGCGCCTTCCAGGACCGGGACCCGCCTGCGGAGCAGTTCCACCCAGCCGCCCACTACTGCGGGATCGGGATGCCGGGAGAACCGGTCCACGTCCACGTCGATGTCGGTAGGGGGAAGCCCGAGCAGCAGCGCACCCGGGGCTCGGGGCATCATGTAGTGGCCGGCCTCGAACTCGGACATGAACCGGAGGCCACCGTGGTCTCCGGCGAGGATCACCGCCTGCAGCACGAAGCTCTTGGTGGGAAGGCGCACGCCGCTGCGGGCCAGCAGCGGCTGTGACCAGGCCCCGGCAGCTACCAGAACCCTCGACGCGGCTACCGTCTGGCCTGCCACCTCGACACCCGCTATCCGGCCACCGCTGACCTGCACCCGGTCTACGGGACAGCCCTCCCATATCTCGGCTCCGGCGTTCCTGGCCATGGCGCCGAGCACGACGGCGAGATTCTGGGACCGTACGAAGCCGTCCCCAGTGGTGAAGTAACCCGCCGCCAGGTCGCCGGTGTACAGGTTCGGCCACCTGGCTGCGACTTCGGAAGGCTCCAGGTATTGGCCTGCCACCCCAAACCGGGCCGAGAGTTCGGCCCTGGCACGGAAGGCCCGAGCACCCTCGGGACCGGTGGCGAGTTGCAGGCCGCCCACCTCGTGGAACCTGACCATCCCCCCTGTCGCACGATCCAGCCCGTCGACGATGTCCCGCGTCCTGCGAAGCACAGCCAGGTTGACAGGTGATGTCGATTCCTGGGGTACATGCCCGGCTGCAAGGGCACTGGACTCGGCCGCCACTGTCCTGCGGTCCAGCACCGCCACATCGAATCCGCCTTCCGCCAGCTTCCACGCGGCGAGCAGACCGGGAAGACCGGCACCGACGACGATGGCGTCGTAGCGCATCAGCCCCGTTCAGCCTGCCGAGCCGGTGGCCAGGCGGTGGGGTGGTTGCAGCTCCAGTTCGTCATTGCGGATGCAGGCGCTCCGGTGACCGTCCGCCACCTCGGTGAGAGGGGGTATCAGCCCCGAGCACGGCTCCTCCGCGTACGGGCACCGCGGATGGAATCGGCAACCCGCCGGCAAACCGACGATGTCACCGATGTCTCCCTTGACGCCGAGTTCGGGGGGCACGTCGTGGGGATCCGGCACCGGGATGGCCGTTACCAGCGCGTGCGTGTAGGGGTTGGCGGGACGGCCGATCACCTGGTCGGCGCTGCCCTCCTCAACGACCTTGCCGAGGTACATGACCGCGATCCGGTCGGCGATCTCCCATGCCACCGACAGGTCGTGGGTGACGAACAGCAACGTCATGCGGTGGCTCTCCTTGAGGCTGACGAACAGGGAGAGTATGTCGGACCGCACCGAGACATCGAGCATCGACACCGGCTCGTCGGCCACCAGCAACTCGGGTCTCAGCACGATGGCGGCCGCGATGGAAACCCTCTGCCTCTGGCCACCCGACAGCTGGTGCGGATACAGCCTGGCGAACTCCCTGGCCGGCTCCAACCCACACTCCTCCAGAGCCTCGTGAACTCTGGACTCGAGTTCCGCGCTGGAAGTGACCAGCTTGTGGACCCTGAGCGGCTGGGCCACGATCGAGAAGATCGATTGGCGCCGGTCGAACGACTCGAACGGATCCTGGAACACGTACTGGACTCGGCGGCGCATGGAACGCAACTCCCCTCTCGGTAGTTGCGCCACATCGACATCGCCGAATCGGACCGAACCAGAGGTTATCGGAGCCAGATGACCGATCGCTCTGACCAGGGTGGTCTTGCCGGAGCCTGACTCTCCCACGATGCACAGCGTCTCCCCTGGAAATATGTCGAGGTCGACCCCGTCCACTGCCCGAACGGCATCGCCGACCTTCCGCGACCCCTTGAAGTGCACGTTGAGATCGCGCACCGTGACCAACGGTTTCGCAGTCCTGGTGTCAGCCATCAGCCTGTCCCCCATCGCTGTAGAGGTGACAGGTCGCGATCTGGGTGCCGGTGAACCGGGACCACGCCGGCGCCTGCGACGAGCAGATGTCCATGGCTTCGGGGCAGCGCGGGTGGAAGCGGCATCCCGACGGAGGGTTCACCAGGGAGGGTGGCGTTCCCGGTATGCCGTGCGACTTGCCGCGACCCCTGGCGAAGTTGGGCACCGACTCGAGCAGAGCCCGTGTGTAGGGATGTCTGGGCCGGTCGTAGATATCCTCGACGGTCCCTTCCTCGACCGCCCGCGCTGCGTACAGCACCACCACCCGGTCACACAGCCGGGCCACCACGCCGAGATCGTGGGTGATGAACAGGATGGTGAGGTCGAGTACCTCGCGGAGGTTCTCCAGCAGCCGCAGGATACGTGCCTGGACGATCACGTCGAGAGCGGTGACCGGCTCGTCCGCGATCAGGAGGGCAGGACGACCACTCAGGGCCATGGCGATTCCCGCCCGCTGGCGCATCCCTCCCGAGTACTCGTACGGATACGCCCGGTGCCGGTCTCCAGGGATCCCGACCAGCGCGAGCAGTTCCTGAGCGCGCTCAGCCGCATCGATCTTGGAGATGTCGGGCTCGTGGGTGAGGATCGGCTCCGCCACTTGGTCGATGACCCTGCGGACCGGGTTCAGAGAGTTCATCGCTCCCTGGAACACCATGCCCATCCGGCGGCCCCGGACACTCCGCCATTCCGTCTCCGCCAACCCGGTCATCTCGGCCCCGTCGAACAGGATCGAACCGGCGGTCACGGACCCGTTGCGGGGCAGGAGGCCCATCATCGCGAGGGCCAGAGTCGACTTTCCCGATCCGCTCTCCCCCACCAGACCCACCACCGACCCGGTCTCGATCTCGAAGCTCACATCGTCGGCAGCCCTGATGACCCTCCCGGCTCTGCGGTACTCGACCGTAAGGTCTCTGATGGTTAGGAGGGCCACTGCTGTCTACTCCTCCCGGCGGCGGGGGTCGATGACGTCGGTCAGGGCGTTCCCGATCAGCGTGAAGGACAGGACCATCAGGGTGATCAGGACTCCCGGCGGGATGAGCACCCACCAGTAACCGAGCGAGGTGGCACCCGAGCTGAACGCGTTCTGCAGCATCTTCCCCCACGAGATCAGCGACGGATCGCCCAACCCGAGGAAGGCCAGCACGGCTTCAGTCAGGATGGCCGCCGCGGTCAGCAGGATCGCGTTGGCGAGAACGATCCCCGCCACATTGGGGAGCACGTGCGTCCACATGATGTGCAACGGGCGCATGCCGATGGCCTTGGCACGCAGGATGAACGTGCGTTCGCGCTGGCTCAGAACCTCCGCCCGGATCAGGCGGGCCGGCACCGCCCAGCTGGTCACTCCGATCACCACGATGATGGTGGGCAGACCTCTGGAGAGCACCGCGGCGAGGACGATGATCAGGGGGAGAGCGGGGATGGTGATGAACATGTCCGTGACACCCATCGCGAACTGGTCGAAACGGCCGCCGATGTACCCGCTGGTGATCCCCACCACGCTCCCGATGAGGACCGCGATGGCGGTCGCTGCCAGCCCGACCGCCAGAGATATCCCGGCCCCGACCGCCAGCTGTTCCCACACGGAACGACCTAGATTGTCGGTTCCCAGCAGGTGATCCAACGACGGCGACCGGAAACGGTCCTCCACTGTCTGGCCTGCGGACGGCGGGTTCTCGTAAAGGAGCAACCCCGCCACCCCGTAGACGAGGAACACGGCCAGCAGGATCAGGCCGATCTTGCCCCGGACGGTCCGCCAGAGTTCGACCAGCGCACCACCCCGCTCCTGCTCTGATCCGTCCCCAGCCTGCGGTTCGGCAGTGGAAACCGTGTTCGGCGCCCTCATGAGGACCTGATCCGCGGGTCGAGACGGGAGTAGAACAGGTCGGCGACCATGGTGGCGACCACCACGATCACCGCGATGACGAAGAAGGCCGCTTCCAGCAGCGGGAGATCCCTATCCTGCACGGCTTCGTACATGAGGAGTCCGAGCCCGGGCCACGAGAAGACCACCTCGGTCTGGATGGTGCCCGCCATCAGCAGGCCGAGGGTGAGGGCCATCAGGGTGAAGGTCGGCAGGAAGGCGTTCCGCACGCCGTAGCGCCACAGGATCGTGCGGGGCCGCAGACCTCTCGCCCGCGCCGCAAGCATGTAGTCCTCGTCGGCCACCTCAGCCAGCGAGTTCCGCATGATCAGGGCGATCGACCCCACGCTCACGATGGCGATGGTGGCGGCGGGTAGTGCCAGATGCTCCAGCACATCCCACACCTCGTCGAACGGAGTCCGGTAGATAGCTGCTACGGACCGTATCCCGGCAACGGGAAGCAAACCGAGACTGATGCTGAACAGCAGAACCAGCATCAGGCCCACCCAGAAGGTGGGAAGGCTCCACAGGGTCAGGGCGGTCAGGGTAAGGGAGGTGTCGGTGCGGGTACCCCGACGCCAGCCGGCAACGATGCCGAACGCAAGACCGAACACGAATATCAGCACCAGCGCCGCCCCCGTCAGGATGAGGGTGTTGGACAGCGCCGGCCTGAGGAGATCGGTCACCGGCATCCGCGCCTTGAACGAGATGCCGGTGTCGAACCGGACGATCTTCGTGAGATACGTCAGGTATTGCTGCCATGCGGGCTCGTTCAGACCAAAGGACTCGCGCAGTTGCTCGAAGGCCTCCGGGCTCAGCCGGCTCTCGCGGGCGATCAGCCGAGCAGGGTCACCGGGGAGCATCCGGAAGAGCCAGAAGTTGAATGTGGCGACCACGAACAACGTGAGGAGCGCCTGCAGCAAGCGGCGCGCCGGGTAGCTGCGCAACCAACGCCATCTGACCGTCCGAACGGCAGGCTCACGTGACGGCGTCACATCCGCGTCCGTCTATACCGGCCACCTCCTGAGCGACCCTGAGTGGGCGCCGCCTGATCAGGCCTCGCTGATGACGAGGAAGGTCTCCGTGGACCAGTTGGTGGTGATCCCGTTGTTCACGAACGGCCAACCAACCAGGTTGTCGTTCCGGTACGCCTGCAACTTGGTGGGATAGGCCATGACACAGTAGGCGAACGAGTCGTAGAAGATCTGCTGCGCCTGCTTGACCATGCCCAGGCGCGTCGCAGGATCTCCCTCGGTCTGCTGAGCCTTGAACAGTGCCTCGTACTCCGCGTCGCAGTAGTAGGTGTCCGAGAGGTTCCCGAACTGATCGCACGACTGCACCGACAGCATGAAGGTCGCATCGGGCGGGGTCTGCCACACCCATGTGTACATGTCCCAGTCGGCATTGACGAAGACTCGGTCGATGAGCGTCGGGTCGTCCTCGCCGAACACGCCCTGGATCTCCATCCCGATGTCTTCCAGCATCGGCTTGATCAACTCCGCGTACAGGGGCAGCCGGTCGATCACCGTGGAGGCGAACAGGCGGAAGCTGAGTCGCTCACCGTCCCGGCTCTCCCGCACGCCGTCCCCGTCGCGGTCGATGTAGCCCGCGGCATCCAGGATCTCCCGTGCCCTGGCGGGGTTGCCGTTGGCCTGCTCCCCCTCGGGTATCTCGAGGAACGCGTCACCGAGACCGGGCGGTAGTACCACCGATCCCTTCGCTCCCCGACCTCCCAGGACCAGGTCGACCAAGCGCTGGCGGTCCATCGCCCACGACATCGCCTCGCGGATCACCGGATCGAGGAGCAGCGGGTTGCCGCCGGAATCCGGATGTGGCTGTCCCGGGTTGTCGGGATCTTCGTAGACGTTGATTCCGAAGTGGTCCAGCACCAGTCCCGGATACTCCTCCACCACGACGTTCGGCTCGCCCTGCAGGCCGGCCCAGATGTCAGGGGACGAGATGGTTCCCGTCACGTCGATCTCGTTGTTGCGCAGCGAGTTGGCGATGGTCTCCTCGTTCGCCAGCTGCACCTTGACGATCTGTTCCAGGGTGCCGGTCTTGGGACCGTCGTTCGACGCCCAGCCCCACCAGTCACTGTTGCGGTCCAGTACGAGGCGGTCATCGGGGGTATAGGTGTTAAGCCTGAATGCACCGGATCCGATCATGTCCGCATTGCCGAACTGGTCGATGTCCTCAGGCGACATGCCCTGCCAGATGTGCGCCGGGATTATCGGCGCCCCGACGCTCGGGTCGAGGGCCGGCGGGCCCGAGAAGTGGAGCACGACCGTCACGTCATCAGGTGCCTCGACCGTTTCGAGCGGCTCGAAGAAACCTCCGAACAGACCCTTCTTGGTGTCGCGGTAGAGCTCGAACGAGTACTTGATGTCCGCCGAGGTCAGCGGTTCTCCGTCGTGGAACTCGACCCCTTCACGGATGGTGTACGTGACCGTGGCGCCCCCGTTGGAGAGCACGCGGTCCGTCGCGAGAGACAGCCGGGGCGACAAGTTCTCGTCGAACTCCATCAGCCTGTCGTAGACCAACCAATGCATGTCGGGGGTGGACACCGTCACCACCGGATTCGGGGTATCGAAGATATTCAGGTGCCCGAACCGCATGACGCCGGAGGCCGTCTCGCCTCCGCACGCAGCCGCTACTACGGGAGATGCGAGCATTGCGGCCATCCCCGCCTTCCCCGTGTACGCCATGAACCGGCGCCGGCTGATTGGTCTACTCAAGATTCCCTGGGTGTTCGACATCGATTCCTCCTCTACCCGGCCTCCTGCGCCCGGGCATTAAGTGCGACGGCATACACATGCCAGATTCGCCAGAGCCGGGCAACACCGTCGGCGTCACGTTATCACGGACGGCTCCACCCGCGCGGAGCGAAGGCCGTTCAGATGGTTAGCCTCCGCCCATCGGCGGCAGGAAGTGGACCTCGGCGCCCTCCGGTACCGGCTCGTATATGGCATCGCCGATGATCTCGCCGTCGATTGCCACTGCCAGACCCGAGCGCAGGTGTTGGCCGAGACCCGGGAACCGCCGGTCCAGTTCCGCGATCAGGGAACGGACCGTCGCGGCGTCGATCTCGATCTCCTCCACCCCGGCTGTGAACCGCCGCAGCGTCGAGGCGAGGAAGACGCGGGCCATCAGTCGCCGTTCGCCCCGATCGCCGCCAGCACCTTCACCGGCGACATCGGCAGTTCCTCGAGCCTGAGACCGGTTGCATCGTGGATGGCGTTGGCTACGGCGGCCATGGGGGGAACTATCCCCACCTCACCGACGCCGCGCACGCCGTACGGGTGTCCCGGATTGGGGACCTCCACGATGACCGTGTCGATCATGGGCAGGTCCGAGGCGACCGGCATCCGGTAGTCGAGGAAGCCCGGATTCTCCATGGCTCCCCGGCCGTCGAAGATGTACTCCTCGTTCAGCGCCCAGCCGATGCCCTGGACCACTCCGCCCTGCATCTGGCCCTCCACGTAGCTGGGATGGATGGCCCGGCCGGCGTCCTGGGCAGTCGTGTAGCGGAGGATCTTCACCGCTCCGGTCTCCGGATCCACCTCGACATCGCACACCTGAGTCGAGAAGGCCACCCCCGCCCCGCGAGCGTTGAGCGAGGCGGTCGCGGTTATGGGACCGCCGGTCTTGCCGGATGTCTCGGCGAGGTCCTCGGTGCTGAGCGGGGGATGGTTGCCGCCGGCATGCTGTGCGCGGCCTTCGACCCATTCGACCTCGTCGACGTCGACGTCCCACATCTTGGCGGCGCGGGCCCGCAGGTCGGCCACCACTTTGCGGCATGCCTCGATCACCGCCATACCGGTGGCATGGGTGACCCGGCTCCCACCGGTCAGATCGGTGAACCCGATGGACTCGGTGTCGGCCACGATCGGGGTGATGCGATAGACGTCGATGCCGAGTTCCTCTGCCGCCATGAGCGCCATGGACGCCCGGCTGCCGCCGATGTCGGGACTGCCCGTCATCACGGAAGCGCCTCCGTCCTCGTTTATGTGCACGGTCGCGCTGGAGACGGAACCGAAGTTGAACCAGAAGCCGCTGGCCACGCCCCGGCCCTGATTCGGCCCCAGAGGCACCGAGTAGTGAGGATGGTCCCGGACGGCGTCGATCGTCTCGCGGTACCCGATCTTGCGGAACCGCGGCCCGTAGAAGGACTTGACGCCCTCCTCGGCCGCGTTACGGATTCGCAATTCCAGGGGATCCATTTCGAGTTCTGCGGCGATCTCGTCCAGCACGGTCTCGGAGGCGAAGGCTGCCATCGGTGCTCCCGGTGCCCGGTAGGCGGCCACCTTGGGCATGTTGTTGACGACGTCGAAGCCCTCGATGCGGAAGTTCGCAACGTCGTAAGGCGCCAGGAAGCACATCACGCCCAGTTCTACGGGCGAGCCCTTGAAAGCTCCCGCCTGGTAGGCCAGCCATCCCTCAGCCGCGACGAGCGTGCCGTCCCGGAGAGCGCCCACCTTGAGGCGCATCTTGGATCCGGAGGTAGGCCCGGTGGCCCGGAACACCTCATCCCGGGTCATGACGATCTTGACGGGACGCCCGGCCTTCTGCGACAGCAACGTCGCCACCGGTTCGATGTAGACGGTGGTCTTGCCCCCGAAGCCGCCCCCGATCTCGGCCGGGATGACCTTGATGCGGGATGGCTCCCATCCGAGCAGCTTGGCCGTGAGGGTGCGGACCATGAAGTGACCCTGGGAGGAACACCAAACGACTGCGCGGCCGTCCTCGGAGGTGTCGACCACCACCGCATGGGGCTCGATATAGCCCTGATGGACCGGCCTGGTGGCGAACTCCCGCTCAACGACCACGTCGGCTCGGGCGAACGCCTGGTCCACGTCGCCCCGCTCGTAGAGGCACCGGTCGGCGATGTTCGAGGGTTTCTCAGGTGCCGGCTCGACACCCGAAGTAAACATATCCTCGTGCAGGATCGGTGCATCGGGCGCCATGGCCTCCTCGACATCGATCACGTGGGGCAGCACCTCGTAGTCGACCTTGATGGCTGCCAGAGCCGCTAGGGCGACCCTGCGGGAGGTGGCGGCCACCGCCGCCAGAGCGTGGCCCTCGTAGAGCACCTTGTCCCGGGCCATGATGTTGCGGCAGAGATCGCGGAAGTCGACCGCGCCCTCTCCGCCCTCGCCGGCCTCGGATTCGAGCATCGGGAAGTCGGCCCCGGTTACTACAGCCTTGACCCCCTCCATGGCCGCAGCGGGCGCGGTGTCGATCGATCGGATCCTCGCATGGGCATGGGGAGAGCGGAGCACCGCCCCGGTGAGCATTCCCGGCAGGGACAGGTCGGCGCCGAAACGGGCCCGTCCGGTCACCTTGTCGAGACCGTCATGGCGGACGGGACGGGTTCCCACCCACTTGTAGCCCGGGTTGGTATCGGTAGTGGTTGTAGGGGTGGCGGTAGTGGTCACACCTTCTCCTTTGCCTCCGCAACTTCCTTCATCTCTGCAGCCGCCGTCAGGATCGACCGCACGATCTTGTCGTAGCCGGTACAACGGCACAGGTTCCCGGCAATGGCATACCGCACCTCGGTCTCGCTCGGATCGGGGTTGCGGTCGAGTAGCACCTTCCCCGCCACCAGGAACCCCGGCGTGCAGACCCCGCATTGCAGTGCCGCCCCCTCCAGGAAGGACTGCTGCAGCGGGTGGAGCCCGTCGGGCTCGGCCAAGCCTTCGACGGTGACGATCGTCGAGCCGTCCGCCTCCGGCGCCAGCACCAGACACGCGCAGGTGAGCCGGCCGTCGAGGATCACCGAGCAGGCCCCGCAGTCTCCGGTGGCACATCCTTCCTTGACACCGGTGAGGCCCACGACATCCCGCAGTGCGTCGAGCAGTGTCTGGTCGCCCTGGCAGAGAAACTCGACCTGATCGCCGTTGATCGTGGAGGTGACGTGGTTGCTACTCATTGGCCTTCCTTGTCCTGCCGGGGATGTTCATGCCACGGACCCCGTCGCCCGGGAAGCGGCCAGCCTCAAAGCCCTGACGGTCAGAACGCCGGCGACCTGGCGACGGTATTCCTTGGTGCCGCGCTTGTCATCGATCGGGTTGCAGGCGGCCGCAGCCTCCGCCGCCACCTGCTCGAGTACCGCCTCCGTGAGGGACTCTCCGACCAGGGCGGACTCCGCGGCGGGGACGCGCACCACGGTCGGCGCCACCGCTCCGAGGGCCACCGCTGCCGCGCTGCAGCGGCCGTCCTCGTCCAGCGACAGGCGCACCCCGGCGCCCACCACCGCTATATCCATCTCGGTGCGGGGTATGAACCTCAGGTAGGCGTCGGAAGTCCGAGCAGGCGGGCGGTCGAACTCGAACTCGACCACGAACTCCCCCTCAGCCAGAGAAGTGCTACCCGGTCCGGTCACCACCGATGCCACCGGGATGGTCCTCGTGCCGCCGGGGCCCGCAACCACAGCCCTCCCGTCGTTGACCACCATCGCCGGCACGCTGTCGGCAGCCGGGGAGGCGTTGCAGAGGTTGCCCCCGAGGCTGGCCCGGCTCTGGATCTGGTCCGACCCGATCAGGGCGGCTGCTTCCACCAATCCGGGGAGGTCGGCCACCAGCGTCTCCTCCTCGGTGAGGCGGACCGACGGGGTGGCTGCGCCGATCACCCATGTGTCTCCCACCAGGCGCAGATCCGTCAGCCTGGGTATCCGTTTGAGGTTCACCGCGTAGTCGGGCTCGGGTCGACCCATCTGGAGCTGCGGTATGAAGTCCGTGGCACCTGCATAAACGTTCGCATCGCCGTCACCGGCCAAGACCGAGACGGCCTCCTCGATGGATGTGGGAGCGAGATACCTCACGTTGCTACCGACCTCATAACGTTCCTTTCAGGAGACCGATCGTAGACTCCGATCCAGTTTTCGACACGCTCGCACGCTAGCCCCGATTTCATGCGGGGGTTTTCGCTAGGAGGGTACTGAGCAATCCACCAGCGGCCTGCCAACCGCCGACAAAATGCCTGGGCTGGCGGGCGGCAGGCCCGAGCAATCGTCATTGTTCAGCACCGTCCTAGGCGAGCAGAGTGCGGGATATAAGCTTCTGATAAGGGACTACGGCCAATTCCACAATCCCGTCTCGGCCCGGCGGGACCTTCACCCGTCGGGTGAAGCCAGGCCCAGTCACGATGATGTGGCCTGTTGCCGTGGGCGTGTCTGGAAACATGGAGAATCAAGGCTAGCAGGTGGGCGGTAGCCGGAAGTCCATGGGCCCGCCCTCCCCGGCTCCGATGATGTGGTTGATGTGGCATTCAGCCGTGGGCGTGTCTGGACCACGAAGACGAGTCAGGGCTAGTGCTCATCTCCGCTCATCATGTCGGCTGCCCGGCGGGCCAACTCCTCGTCGTCCACATCCTCGACATGGGTGGAAACGCCCCAGCGGTGACCCCAGGGATCCTCGAACTGCCCGGACCGATCACCGTAGAGCTGCTGCTCGACAGGACGTATGACGGTGGCGCCGGCCGCTATCGCGGCGTCGAACGTGGCATCGGCGTCCTCCACGTAGACGTTCATGGAGGTCGCGGTTCCCCCCAGGGTCCGGGGACTGACGACCCCCACTTCTGGCCACTCGTCGGACAGCATCATGAGAGAATCTCCAAGGGCCAGCTCGCAATGCCCGACCCGGCCATCGAACTCCATGCGGCGAGTCTCGGTGAACCCCAGCACGCCCGTGTAGAACTCGACGGCGGCTCCCGCATCGTTCACACACAGGTATGCGGAGACCCGTGGACGGTCGTCGGGAATGGGGTTCGTCATAGATCAGTCCTTTCCATGAGCAAGGCGGCACCCGGCCTGGGGCCCGATGTTACGTTGCCTGGAGAACATGTGAGGGCTCCGGTGCACTAGGAGGGTGCTGAGCAATCCACCAGCGGCCTGCCAACCGCCGGCAAAATGCCTGGGCTGGCGGGCGGCAGGCCCGAGCAATCGTCATTGTTCAGCACCCTCCGAGCCCTCGATCATCGTCACCGCGTGCTCGGCGATGGTGACGGTCGGCAGGTGGGTATTGGCCCTCGGTACCTGCGGCATTATCGATGCGTCGATCACCCGTAGACCGGCGACGCCCAGGACACGGCACTGCTCGTCCACCACGGTCTCCGGTCGGCTTGCGGGACCCATCCGGCAGCTACCGCTGGCGTGCTGGGCATCGAGACAGGAACGCATCAGCCAGGCGTCGATGTCGGCTTCGTCCGGCATGGCGTCGATTTCCACCCTCTCCGGCCCGAGCCACACATCCGAAGCGATCTCCCGGATCCCGTCCGACCGCGCCAATCGCCTGAGGCGCCCCACCCCGTCCTTCAGGCGAGCCAGATCACCGGGGTCGGACAGCATCCGGAACTCCACTTCGGGCTCGACATCCGGTTCGGAGCTCCTGATGGACACCTCGCCCCTGGAGTTGCTCTCGAACACGCAGAGTTCGAGCAGCCCGGTCCCGAAGCCATCGTCGCCGTAGCCGCTCAGGTTCATGGACAGCATCAGCATGTCATTGGGCACCCCGCCCGCGACTCCGGACCCGTACCGCACGCAGCAGTTGGTGTGGCGGGCGTCGGGCGACCGGGCCCTGGCGTGTTCACGCAACTCCAGCATCAGCCAGATGGCCGGGTGCTCCTGCAGGCCCCGGCCGACCGGCAGGTTGGCCGCCACGTCGATATCCAGGGACGACAGAAGTCCGGCGGGACCGATCCCCGAGCGCTGCAGGATGGTGGGAGAATGGATCGTTCCGGCGCATAGGATCACCTCGCCACCATTGACCCGCATAGCTTCGCCGTCGATCCGCACGCTGACACCCGTTGCCCGCCCACCGGACAGCAGGACCCGGTCCACCCGGGCACCTCCGCGGATGGTGAGATTGGGACGGTTCCGGACCGGGTCGAGGTAAGCGTCGTTGGTGGTCACCCTCCGCCCGTCCCGGCTGTTGATGGCGTAGGGTGACACGCCGCTCGATCCCGGAGCGTTGTGGTCGTCGTGCCAGGGATGGCCGACCGCGAGGGCAGCGTCGCGCAAAGCCAGATCCACAGCCCCCCAGTCCTCCTGGGGAGCCCGGTAGACGGGGATCGGACCCGAGTCCCCGTGGTAAGGCGCCTCCCCGAAATCGAGGTCCGTCTCCATCCGGCAGATCGCAGGAAGAAGGTCGGCGCTGGACCACCCCGCCACGCCCCACCGGTCGTAGTCCTCGGGCATGGCCTGGATGGCGATCTGCCCGTTGATGGTGGAACTCCCTCCTACCCCTCTCCCTCGCCAGTAGAGGGAAGGCTCCTGGGCAGAGGTTCGCCTCGCCTCCAGCCCTGGCCAGTGGTAGCAGGGATCGGAGATGATCCCCGACGGGTTGGGACTGCGAACGTGCCAAGGTGTGTCGGCAGACCGGTAGTCCCGGCCCGCCTCAAGCAGAAGAACCCGGCGATCAGGGTTCTCGCTCAGCCGGGCCGCGACCACCGCCCCCGCCGACCCTGCTCCCACCACGATCGTGTCGTAACCGCTCATGCCGTGAACGCCAGCGTCCTTTGCTTTTTGGACATTACAAACATAGACCAGGTCTGAAAGCGGCCTGACCTTGTGGTTTTGGCTGTGCATAGGGGTCAGAACCTGAATCTTAGGTCCCCACCAGCTATGCTTTTCAGGCCTAAAAAGGATAGCATCGGCAGTCTAGGGGCACAAGCTTTGGTTTTCAAGGAAGTAAAAGTTAAGTTAGGCCCATGAGGGCCGACGGATTTAGGTTTTTGGACCCACCCACACCCGAAGAGGAGGTAGAGCGCGTCCTTACCAGCTTGGTTTCCGGTAGCTACACGCCTGACGAACTCGAGTCAATGGCCATCGATCTCAAGGAGGAAGCAGGCCGACGCCACAATGGCAACATCCGGCCCGGCTCACCAAACAACGAACGCGTAGCGCTCCAACTCGCCGAGGAGGCAGTGTGTATGGCCAACACCGAGGGCGGAGGAGCCCTCATCGTCGGCGTCGACAACCAAACCGGCGACATTATCGGCGCCGACACCGACCCTGACTGGCTCCGGACACGTATATATCAGCTGACCGACGGGCGGCTCACTGTCAATCTCCGTGTCGCCGAACTCAGAGGCCGCCGACTCCTAGTCGTAATCGTCCCCCAAGCCGTGGAGCCGGTCCCTTTCAAAGGCAAGTACAGCCACCGCCAAGGCAGGCACTGCGTACCGGTTACGAACACGGAACTACTCCAAGGCATATTCTCCGGGGTGGCGGCCGATCCGTCCTACCAGCGTTCGTCGACACCGCTCAACGATGTGTCCCCGAGGACGCAGGCCATCCTCAGAGATCTAGTGGCCAGAGTGGACCCGGGAAAGGCTGTCATTCCCCTCCTGGACCTGCTGGTTCGCCTTGGCCTTGTGTTTGAGGACTCCGACTACCTGAACGAAGCAGGACGGATCCTGCTCGCAACCCGGAACCGACCTTCGCTCGACTACACCCACCGCGACGTGCCCGGTGGCCCATCAAGCATCCGTATCCACGACTCCGGCCGCTCGCTTCTCGAAGAGATCGACCTCATCGAAGCATCGGCGAACAGCAACAATCCCGTTACCGAGATCCTCACCGGGTTCGGCGTCCACCGCGTGCACACGATCCCGCAGAGGTCGCTCCGCGAAGCAATCCTTAACGGTGTGTGCCACCGCGACTGGACTAACACGGGTCCGACCATGGTGGAACATGTCGGCTATGAATTGCGCGTGACCTCGCCGGGCGGCTTCGTCAGAGGGATCACCACCCACAACATCATCACTCATCCTTCAGCGCCCAGATACCGCACCCTGATGAACGCTGTACGGCAACTCGGACTGGTCGAACAGGAAGGAGTGGGAGTCGACCGGATGGTCGCAGACCTGATCAGGATAGGTTGTGACCCTCCCCTAATCGAGCTTACGGACGATCCATCCGTCCGGGTGGTTCTCTCCGGTGGTCAGCCCGATGAGGACCGATGCCGGTTCTTCGAAGAGCTTCGGCCGCGACGTGCCTCCGACGATGTCGACGCCGCCCTCCTGGTTTGGCGGGCATCCCAGCCCGGCACGCCATTCTTGACTGGCACCTCGTGCACCACCCTGCTCCAGCGAACCCGCAGCGATGCAGAGAATGCTATCCGCCGGGTCGCGGCGTACCAGTTGGCCGGCCGCACGGATCTACTCGTAGCGATACCGACGCCCGACGGTACACCGCCCGCTTGGAGACTCAGCGGGGCCGCTCGCGACGCTCTGCGCGTGTTGCCGCCCCGCGAACCCTCAGTTCCCGCACTTGCTTGGCTCCGGGAACGAGGACGTATTTCCTCTACTGAATACCGTGCGCTGGCAGGTGTGTCACAAGTGACCGCCAGTACCCATCTCAAGGCACTCGCCGAGGCCGGGGAACTGAAACCCAGCCGGCCCAGCGGTCGAGGCCGTGGCTTTCACTACTTGGTACCGGGGAACACATCCTCCAATTGAGAACCGCGCTACCTCACCGATTCAGCCGCTTGAGTTCTGCCGCTAGCCGGTCTGCGTCGTAGTTCCTGGCGGCGACACCCGTAACGAACCGATAGATGTCTTCGTTTGGAATCCTGGTCATTTCGATCCCGTTGATCTCGAGGAAGGTGGCCGTAGCCAACCATCCGAGGCGCTTGTTGCCGTCAACCAGGGGATGCCCCTTGACTATCGACTGCAGAAGGGCGGCGGCCTTCGTCCAGATGCCGGGATAGGCGTCGTCGCCGAAGACGGTCGTCCTTGGACGGGCAACGGCTGCACCAAGCAGCCCCGCTTCCCGGACGGGAGGCGGGTAGCCGAGCAGTTCACCGGCCAGGTACAGCAGATCTTCGAGGTCGAGATAGTCAACCTGGTTCATTCACCGAGACGGCGCAGAGCTCCGGCATGGGCATCCATCACCCGCCGGGCCGCCTCGGACACCCGATCCCGGTGCCGTCCCCTGGCCACGTAGTCCCGCACGGCACGCCGGGCTGCTTCCTGCATGGAGATACCTTCCGCGGCAGCCTCTCCTTGAGTGCCGTACGTTCATCCTCCGTGAGCCGGAGCGTCATCGCCATTCACGAATGATACCGTTCTGATACCAGAGCTGGCCGCGATCTTGGCCGCGAATCCTCGTTACACTCACTCCGGCTATGAACCAAAACATCGTGTTTCTCGATCAGGTGGAACTGACCCCGGTCTCCCGCGAGGCGTTGGAGGGAGTCGGGACGGTGAGGACGGTCCCGGTGACTGCGCAGGGGGACCTGCTGGCGGCGGTACGCGACGCCGACGCCATCATGTATCAGCTGTTCCCCCACCAGATCACGCGTCCGGTCCTCGAGCTCTGCCGACGGCTCAAGGTCATCGGCCGGATCGGCATCGGGATGGACCAGGTGGACCTTCGCGCCGCTGCAGCGCGGGGCGTCACCGTTGTCAACGCGGCGGGGACCCAGGCTGCTGCGGTGGCCGACCATGCCATGGCGCTGATCCTGTGCCTGGCGCGCAACGTCGTCACATCCCACACCGCCCTCCTAGCCGGAGACCGGAGGCCTCCCTGGGAATACATGGGGTGCGAGCTGGATGGCAAGAACCTGGGAATCATCGGGTTCGGTGCGGTCGGGCGCCGTCTGGCCCAGCGGGCGCTCGCCTTCGGGATGTCGGTGCATGCCCACGATCCCTACGTGCCCGGAGCGAGCATCGAGCAGTCCGGGGCCTTGCCCCGCTCTCTCCCCGGCTTGCTCGCCGGTAGCGACTTCATCTCGATCCATGTGCCCCTTACCGACGATACCCGGCACCTGATCGGCGCCGACCAACTGGCGGCCATGCGCTCGACCGCGTATGTGGTCAACACCGCACGGGGACCCATCATCGACGAGCAAGCCCTGGTCCGGGCGCTACGGGAAGGGGTGATCGCCGGCGCCGGCCTCGATGTCTTCGAGGAGGAGCCCCTGGCCGCCGAGAGCCGGCTCCTCGAGTTCGACCAGGTTGTGCTCACCCCCCACATCGGAGGGTGGGCCGCAGAAGCGCAGACCCGTACCCAGGAGAGCGTCGCCAAGGATGTCGCCCGTGTCCTGAGGGGAGAGACACCGGTAAGCCCTGTATCGGGAGGCGCAAGGCCGGCAGCCGGGACGACCCCTCCCGTGACCGTTACCCGGCCCGGACCTCGAGAGCGGCTCTCGGAACCCCCGACCATCCTTGCCTACGTCGAGTGGGACGAGACCGGGCTCGCCCATCCGAGCGACACGCATCCGTTCGGCACGGTGCCCGCCCTGAGGCGGATGATCGAGACCGAGGGTCCGATCACCGCGGACCGCGCCTACCGTCTCTATGTCCGGGGATCCGGCTCTACCCGGGTGACCAAACTGGCCCGGAGAAAGCTGGACGTAGCGCTCAAGCGGCTGCTCGATCAGAACCAGGTGCAGATCGACGAGTTGGGTACCGATCCGGAAAACCACACCCAGCGGGTGCTCCGCGTTCCCGGCACATCCGCGGTGTCGGTGCGCGAGATCGGCAGTCGCGACCTCTACGAGGTTCCGCTCAACGAGGTCGCCGCCCTGATCGAACAGCGGCTCGACAGGTACCCTAAAGCCTCGCACGACCAGTTGATGAGGTATGTCCTCAACACCTATGGCTGGAGACGCCTCACCGACAAGGCCCGCTCGTACCTGACTGCCGCCATCCGTCTGATGTACGGGGATTAGCCCCGACTATTGATGCGGGGGTTTGGACTGGGCGAGCAGTGGGAGTATGTCTGGAAACATGAAGGTTCAGGGCTAGTGTCCTGTATCGGGAATTCGCTGGAGATAGCCTCCTCCGCCTGGCACGCACCGGTTCCGGGGAGCCGAGACCGCGAAAACCGTCGAGGCGGTCTCCTCCGGCGGGCCCTCCCCCAACCACCACCTCCTCGGCGTCGAACGCGTCCCGCCGTACCCCTTGCGAGGGGCTGGGTCGACAACATGAACCAAATCACGGTCCGGTCGGTACCGAAAGCGGACCGTTGGCGCTTTGCGGTTACCTACAAGCATGCAACAGGCCTGTGACACAACCAACCCGTCGCATGACTGCACGTCTTCCAA
>JAPOQZ010000097.1 GCA_026710435.1 bacterium
ACGATTGGATTCCAAGACGCGCCGCTTCTAACGGGATCATC
Source organism: bacterium (assembly GCA_026710435.1). Taxonomy (GTDB): domain Bacteria; phylum Actinomycetota; class Acidimicrobiia; order Spongiisociales; family Spongiisociaceae; genus JAPPFW01. The sequence goes on from JAPOQZ010000097.1 coordinate 42, forward strand.
GCTCGTCCCGAGAACGGGTCGCACATTTTGGCGCCTTTGGGGTAATGCTTCGCGAGCTCGTCGCGAAGTTCGCTGTTCTTGGCGTCGTAGCCCTCCATCGCCTCACGCACCAGTTTCTTGAGCCGTTCCTGCTCCCGGTCATCGTCGGGCCAGGGGAGCAGAGAGCAGATGACAGCTGCTCTTGCCTGAGCGAGCGGTCGGGATGCGAACCAGGTGAACAAGCTCTTCTCAGCCAAGCCGGACCCCCACCCCTTGGCCGAGTGTCTGGAAACCTCGGCGCAGGGGAACCATCGTTCGATCATCCGGGTGGTCACGAGGCCTCTCCTTGCTTGTTTAGAGCTGCTCTGAGTTCGCTGCCGGGCAGTCGCACGATATGCACGTCCGCGAAGCTGTCGCGGAAGGTTTCTGCGGGGTTCTGCCATGCTCCGTAAAGTTGGCCTTCACCGTCCGAGCAGTGCTCAACCACATACAGCCAATAGTCGTCGCCTAGCTGGGAAGCTTGGGCAAGTTCCCCTCCAGTCAGGGTGATTCCGGTACTGGATGCTTTGCCCGCACGCCCCTTGACCTCTACGCACCGCTGCTGTGCACCACGCCGAGCGTGGAGGTCGTAGCCGCGGCCCTCAGTATGCACGTCGTCAACGTGCCAGTCGTCATTCTTGAGCAATGCGGTCACCAGACGCATGGACACGGCTTCGCTGTCGGCTTGCTCATCCGCGTTCGCATCGGGGTCGTCCTGCGACACGGCAACGATGTGTGCCCATCCGACGCGGCGAGGCTCACCGCGGGTGACCCGCGCGGCCATCTTGGCTTCGCTGATGCGTTCCCGGATCGTCGCCTCGATGCGCGTTCGTTGCGCCAGTCTGACGTCTCTGTCGGTTATCGGGTCCGTGAGAGCGTTCGGCAGCCGCCGCAGTTGGGTGGAGAGCTGCTTGACCCAACCGGCCAGCACGTCGGCGCGGCGATCTCGCTCCGCGTCGGCTGCTCGAGCGACCCGCCTCTCGGCTGCTTCCGCAACCGTGGGCGCGAGACTTATAGGAGTCAGGTCGGGTACAGAGGTGAGGTTGGGGAGCGAATCCCATGAAATGGGCTGCGCTAGGCCTGTGCTATCGACGCGTACCAGCCACGAGATGGTGCTGGAGCGTTGCCGGTGGCGGGGACTGGGCCCGTCTGAGCCTTCGACGATGTCGCATTCGTAGACGAACAGTGAGTAATCGGTTCGAGCGCTCTCGTCCCCCAGGGTCGCGCCCCGCCACATCTCCGTTGTGACCCTTTCGCGCAGACTCGAGACCAGCGCGGTGAGCGCCGGGTCGCTCGGTCCCAGCATCAGCGCCTCCGCCGCCCGTTCATGGCCGTCGGCTATCGCTTTCTGGCGGGTGTCGGCTCGGGTCGCGACAAGGGCGGACCCGTTGGATGGGCGCAGCGCCTCCGGGAGTTCCCAACCGTGCTCGGCTGTCGAAGCCGAGAGATAGTAGAAACCTTCGTCACCTATCGGAGCCAGGTGGCACTCCAACAGACCGCCGGATTCGATACGGTCCAGGAACCGTTCGACGATGATCGGGTTCACGCGGGCGATGTGATCGTCGTGGAGCGCTGCATTGGCCGTGGGTACGTCCACTTCGCTACTCAGGGCGCGGATTTCCGAGTAATAGTCGTCGCGTGCCTTCCTTATCTCGTCCAGGGTGGGCCAGTCGCTGATCGACGACGCACCGGAGTCCGTGTCATAGAAGAGTCGCAGCAGTTTCTCGTGTTCGCCGCTGGTTCCGGTGCATCCGCGGACACGTTCCATGATGGCCTGGAGACTGTCGAACATCTTGCCGTCGAGTTCGTTGGCTGCTTCTATCAGTCGGTCCAGCAGCCTCTCGTGCGCCTGCCCCTCGCGGGTCCCCAGAGCGACGAGGTTGTACAGGTAAACCTTGTGCTGCTGGCCGATACGATGGATGCGGCCCATACGCTGCTCCAATCGCACCAGCGACCATGGGATGTCCCAGTTCACAAGAACATGAGCGGCTTGGAGATCGATCCCCTCGTTCCCCGCGTCGGTAGACACGATCACCTCGAAGCGGCCGTCCATGAACCGTGCTTGGATTGCTGCGCGCTCGGTGTGGTTCTGACTGCCGGAGTACTGTTCAGCCTTGAATCCCTCGTTGGCGAACATGCCGACCAGCCAGGCGGCAGTGTCCGCGTACTCGGTGAATACCACGAGTTGCTGGCCCGACCCGGGAGAGAGCCCGTTGTCGCGGAGGCATCCCAGCATGGGTTTCCACTTGGAAACGTCCAGATCGCCTAACACCAGTTGGTCCGAGCCCAATCCGACAATCGGTTCAAGCTCGGCAAGCATCGCGTTTATCGCCTTCCGCTCAGCGCGTGCGTTGAGCGAGCGTGCGGTCACGACCCGCTCCTCGCGTTCGTCGTCGTCCTCCTCGGGATGGTCCTCCCCACTGAGGGCGTCGGCTGTACCCATCTTGACCAACCGGCGGCGGAGAGTCCGGGCCAACGCGTACAGCGACGAAGCAGCCCGCTTGCCGTACACCATCGCCGCAAGAGCACGGCCCCGCACATGGAAATACTCGTTTACCAAGTCCTGCGCCCGGTCGTAGAAACGCTGCTCCTCGGAGGTCATCGGCACCTTGACGTTCACGGCCTCCCGCTCCTTGAACAAGAGGCTCCGGGAGTCGTAGTCGACCAGCTCTTCCTTCATACGCCTCAGGAAATGCAACGGACCCGGCTTCAGGGGGGCGCCAATTCCGGCGCGGTCACTGCCCGAGCGGGTCTGTCTCGGCAGGCCGCTTTCAGGCTCGCGGCTGGTGGGAAACACATCGGGGTCCACCAAGTGCAACAGCTCCCGGAAGAGCCACTCGTCACCGCGGTGCGGAGTCGCGGTTAAGAACACGGCGTGAGGCACCGTGGCCGACAGTTCCCTGCCGACCCTATGGAACGTTTGAGCGGTCGGGGTCATGCGATGAGCCTCGTCGAAGATGATCGCGTCCCACCCCGCCTTGTCCGGGTGTAACGCTTCCCGTACCGACGGGTTCACCGATGCCAGGTTCAGCGATACCACCCACAGATCCTCGCCTGGCACCGACAAAGCGCGTTGACGAATTGTCTCCGCTGTTACCTCACGCAGACCCCCACCGAAGAACCGCTCGAAGTCGGCCCTCCACTTGATCACCAGATGCGCCGGGCAGACCACCAAAGCCCGCTTGACCAGACCCTTACGTTGTGCCTCCCGGAGCCACAAACCTGACATGATGGTCTTGCCCGTCCCCGGCTCATCAGCCAATAGAAACCTCAGCAACGGTTGGGTAATCATCTGCCCGTACACTGCCGCCATCTGATGAGGAAACGGCCTCAACGGCGTAGACGCCAGCACTGTCGAACGCGCCGACCGCACTGCGCCCAGCATCCACTCCGTCCACAGCCCCGCTATCACCACCTCCGGGGCTGCCGCCCCATCCTCAGAAATGACCTCGACGCGGGAGGCCTGCTCCACAGTGAGGGACACCCTGCGAAAAGTGTCTACGGACTCATCGTCCTGAACGTACAAATGAACATCACCATGCCCAGGGACCGCTAGTTCAACGACGACGATCCTTGACTCACCGGGCAACCGTACTCGCTGCCCTGGTGTGATCGGTGTAGGCCCGAAGTCGCCCACCTGTGCTGTTGTCATGCCGGTGCATCCTCATACCTTGGAGGCCCTACGGGCACCATGCCGCAGCGGGAATTGAAACGAGTGGCCATGACTAGGCAGATCCTATCTGAGTGACGGTCACGAGAGGTCCCAGCAGAGCACGCTCACCGAATCCCGGACCCTCGCCCCATGCGCAGCGCCAACTCTTATCGACGATCTAGACAACTACGCGAAGGGTGGGTTAACACCGCATCATAGGCGAGCGAGCAACCCACAACCCAACTCTCGGGCCACCCTCGTCAACAGGACGCATAGCCGGACCACCCGGGTACTGCCCACCCGGCACTCGGCTATTGGTGTTTGAGATCCGCTACAGGACGGCCCCTGGAATCGATGAACCCACGCGGATGTGCGAGCTAACTGTCGGATCTGGGTGACCTATCGGGTCACGGTCAAAGACTTGAGCGACGCCGCATCTCTGGAGGTGGTGATCCGCTCCGGCAACACCAGTCCGTCGTCGGAGGTGTGTGCCGGGCCAATGCACCAATGAACACACACACCTATCGGATGACTATCGTGATTAATAAGACCAACTCTAGTGACAAGGAGAAGACGATAGAAACGCCTCGCGACTACCTGGAGCTCCAGAGGCGGAGAAGTACTGCTGGTGACTCCATCTCTCAAGTGTTCGGGGAGTTCGGCCAGTCGGTGCAGTGGGATCGGATCTCCCCCACCGATGTTGAGAGCTTCCGGAAGTTACTCGACCGAAGTCCGGGAGAGCACGAGGTACATCGGTTCCTCGAAGGAAAGCCGGAATTCCTTGTTCAGGTCCTGGGCGGAGGTCACGGTCGATGCCAACTCTCCAAGTATCGGGAACGGTTCTTGTCCAAGCCAAAACTTGGAGCAGAGTATATTCCCGATTTCCTCATTGCTGAGGCGAGCTCTATCGGTATTCAATGGCACTGTGTTGAGCTCAAGGCCCCTTCCAAAGGTCTTCAGACCCAAGATGGTCGTGAATTAGCACCTGTGTGTGAAGCTATACATCAGATTCGTGACTGGAGAAAGTGGTTACAGGACAACCGCCGTTATGCAAGGGCTCCTAGCTCCGAGAACGGCCTCGGATTAGCGTCTATCGACTCGAGGATTCCGGGCCTCATCATTGTCGGACGTAGCCAGAATTTGATCCGAAGTTCAACGAGCTTCGCCGTCAGATGGTGGATAGAGAACGGATCTTGATCCACACGTATGATTGGCTCCTCGAGAGAGCTGCTAGCAACAGGAGTGGACAACTGGACCATGAACTGCGCCAGGCTAGACTGAGAGATACCGATGGTCAGGCCTATGGTAACCCTTCGGCGCTCGAACGAACTCAGCTGCGCCGAGAATCGCGAGGCCTAGTCGCCGGATTAGGTAGTGGTGACCTTGTAGAGAGGTCTTCCTCGAACCCAGATCACACCGGCCGCAGGGACATCAGTTCCCTAATTAGTCGTCTCCAGATAAGGCAGACCGCTCGCAGGCAAACTCGACGCCGGAGACGCCGCGGCCTTCGACGCCGCAGGTAGAGACACAGGCTCTAAGCGGCTAAGGCGAGTTTACGGCCTCGTATTCGCTTGGTGGAAGGAGTATACCGAGTTAACCTAAAGTAGATTAGAATGTCTAAGCCCGTATTTCTCCCAGTCTATGGAATCTGTGTCCTAGACGACGGGTTTTCTCGATCATCAGGTTGACAGCTTCGGTGGGTCCGTTCTTGGCGCCGGTGATGACGATCACTGCAATTTACCAGAGTTAATTATCGACATTCCGACAATCTCTCACAGCCTCTGCACTCACGCCTGGGAACCGCGATAATGACCCGCTCATGAAGTCCGCATCCTGGGAGGGCTCGTCAAGCCCCGTCACTCCGCTACGCCTCGCCAGCCCCGGTCAAAAGTAAACGTCTCCGCCTTACCCACCGGATCCCGAATACGCACGACCTTGGCGTCACTTGTTCGTGTACGCTCTACGACGTATAGCCAGTATTCTGTTCGATGTGTTTCTGCCCACTCGAACTGAGTACGCGAAATCCCGACCGGATGATCATCGAGCGTGCCGGTCATCGCCTTAACCTCGCACCATTCGGTTGCGGTCTCCATGGTGGCCCCCCGATACAGGTCGAACCCCGGGTTGTTGGGTGGTGTTAGCTGCCAGTCCTGCTCAGCTTTCAAAACAATCTCGATCGCCAAGCGCTCCAGTTCCATCCGGTCCGAGTGCTCCAGCCCATCGGGATCCGTGTCCTCGCCTTCCGGCACGACGGCGACGTAGGATATGAACGAACGCGAGGTTGCACTGTCGGTCGATCGTTTCTCCGACACGGGCTTGTTGGATTCTGACCCGTCGCCAGAGGCCGCCTGCTTGTCTTCGGCGGCTGACTCCGGACGCTGGCCCTGATCATCCGGCGGACCGTCGTCATCCTTAGTTCTCCCCGACCTGTTTGGCTCTTGGTTCTTGACCCCGAGCCGCTCCCGCAACTTGGCTTCACTCGTCACGCCCAACTGCTGGAGCAGGTCTAGGACACCGCGCTCGATCCCCGCCGCCTCTGCCAACTGCGCCAGCAAAGGCGGCTCGAAGAGAATCTTGGACTGCAAGAAGGCGTTGGGTTCCCACCCGAGTTCCTCGAAAGCGACCGACCCCGGGAGGCGCAGATTGCCCAATGAATCCGGCACCCACCGACGCTTGTCGAGCGTACGCAGGAAGGCCGCGTCAATCAGCGCGGTCTTACTCTCGCGAAAGTATCCCCACGTATACACGACCTGGAAGGGCCGCGAGCCGCGGCGCTTGTTGAGATCAACCAAGGCATCCCAGAGATCATGTGCGCGGCTGGCACGCGCTGCCGCTTCCAGCGTTTCGAGCTTGTCGAACAGAGCGTCCAGCCCTCGGATTGTTTGGTCCGTGATTTCTTTCGACCATGTCGAGCGCTCCAGTCCGGCACGTTGCCGGATAGAGGTTTTGGCCTCCCGGGTCAGATCGCAGCGAACGGGACTAGTTTGTAGGTACCGTGACGCTCCCGACCTCTCCAGCAATTCCCGAACTTCCTTTCCCTTAAGGCAGTCGACACGAGAATCCACAAGAAGTACTTCGCCAACGCCTTCGAACAACCGCCGAAGCCTGCCTGTCGCCAAGTACACGTCGCCGGGTTTTGCCCACTGCTCACGCCGGCCCACGCCGTCAACTGCTCTCACCCAAGGTGCTTCTCGCAACCTCGTCACCAGCCTATCCCGTTGCCCACGTGAGTCCGTCGCCGCTGCGTCGAGCATCAGGGCTACATCGGACGAATACTCCGTCTCCGAATGCATCACTTCGGCCTCCCGATACTTCGGGAGGACATTCCGGATGATGTCGTCGACGGGATCAGGTTCAGTGAGTTTCAGGGACTCCAGAAACTCACGCGCTTCCTCAGTCCGGCAGACGGCATCGCGGACCGTCGGAAAGCTGGTTTTGGCGGCGCCCGGGAGAAACGCCTGGGGGTCACCGTCGACCGCGGGCACGACGTGTGAACCGTCCTCCAGCCGGATGATTGGCCGAGACACCATCCGCGGGCGAAGAGCTCGCTGAGAGCCGAGGAACTTGTAGAGGTCCTGGATCCACTCGTCGGTCTGCTTCTTGAGAAACCCAGCGGTCAGGCGCGACAGAAATGTTTCCGGCGTGAACTCGCGGATCCCAAGCTGCCATACCAGGTACCGACGCAATTCCGGTGTCCTGTCTCGCGAGATCGTTCTGTCGAGCCACTGCAATGGCCTTGGGTGTCCTAGCAAGGCGGCCAGCTGGGTTGAGGACAGCAGTTTCCGCAGCTCTTCGCTCCGGGCCAAGCAGATGTCTAGAGCCCTTGCGTAGGTGCTGCCGAGAACCGGCAGCAACTCCTCTTGCTTCAACGCTCTCTTCGTGTCGTCCAGCAGCTCACGGAACATGGACCCCTTGAACCGAGCCGGGTCTGTCGGGAGGCAGGTGAGCGCGGTCGCGTCCAATAGTCCTTGATCGCGTAGCCACCGCAGGCTCTCGATCAAAAGCGCTCCGGTCTCCCGGACGCAGGTTCGGTTCCACTCGTCCCGAGGGGGCACGTTGTCTCGGCTCGGTGTCGTCCGGTAGGGCCCCTGTAATAGGAAACCGAGGCGCGTCTCTACCACCGTCGGAAAGAATACGACAAGCGGAGACTGCTGCACGGTTCTGAGCGTCCTACAACCGTTCTCGTCCTCCCCCGTCAACCATGCGAGTTCCACTTCGCCGCCCACCTTCCCGTCCTCGGTGTGAACCGGCCGTGAGAACACCAGCCATTCGTCGTCGACTTCCGGCTCGCCCTGTTCCTTGCCGACGACATTCACCCGACGGACACCCGGGCCTTCCCGTGTTGCCTCTCGCAGGTAGACGCCCACCGGCGTGCCATCCACGCTCCAGCTAATCTCGTCGATCTCCTGCAAGAACAACAGCGAGGAAGCGCCCAGCCGCGAGAGCCCAGCCGCGATCTCCGCCTTCCCAGCATCGTCGCCCTCCTGCAATGGGATAAGGATGACTGTCTCATCCATATCCCGCTCGACCGGGTCCACCGCTACCGGCCACACAAAACTCTCGATCGCGAAAGCCTCGGAACCCGAGTGGACCTCTGGCCGATCGCTGAACGCGTAGACCGACTTGAATCCGATCCCGAACCGTCCGATCGCGGTTAAGTCCTTCGTACTCTCACCGATCCCACACACCCCACGGATATCGCCCTCGTCAAACGGGATACCGAAGTGAGACACGCGAAGGCTGTCCCTGCCGAGCCCGAATGAGACCGCTCGCGATCCCTGCCAGTCCGATCTGCGAGCGAGCGCGTCCTCAGCATTCTGAAGCAACTCATAGATGAAATGCGTACGGTCGGCATACCGGTCGGCGAGGAGCATCCGCCCGATTCTGCCAATGTCCGTTCCATATCGGCGTTCGTTGTCCTGGCGTATCGTGTCGTAGTCGTAGGCCATGATTGATCCATACACTCCTATCTGCATCTCTTATTCATCCCGAATCGTACAGACATCACGAAACGCTCACCTGCACCAATTTCTGAGCGACGGCACGGTCCGCTGCTTCCACCCGATGATCCGTCGATCAGTTGTGGCACGACGACGCGGCCATGTCCGGGAGAGCTCCAGTTGGCATGGTGCTGGCCGTCTTGGCGTGGTTTCAGGAGGCTCAGGGGCAGGCTCTGCGTCTAGAGCGTCGGCCAGGGGCGTAGGTCTATGGCTAGGAAGGTGACTTAATTGGTGATCTTTTGATCATTGTTCTACGCACGTGAGAGCGGGGACGTCAAACGGTGAATGTGGCAGAGACAGCAGATACCCACCCGCGATCTGGCGAGATAGCGCGATCGCGGCAACGCTGATGGCGGATGCCGCGATGCCCATCGCGTCGGCGCCGGAGCCATGGAAAGTCGGGACCGAGCAGCCCCGGGCTGGTGTGAGTGGTGGGTGCGCGTCGTGATCCCAGAACGTGCGATGTGCGGTCAGGCTCGGGTCGATGTCAGCACGTTTGCGCAGGGCCTGGTCAAGATCGGAGGTCGTAGTCGTTGGCGTGCCGTCGGTAACTGTGACAACTCCAAGGGTTGCGGTCTGGTTGTCGGTGGATGCCTGGACGACCGGCACACGGAGGGTCCCTTGCCTCTGGGCATCGTCAACGGCTGCGTTGACCGCAGTGTTCACACTCGTGTCGATAATGAAGTCGCAACTGTCGGCGTCCTCCAACAGTCCTGTCTGGGCGTAGCCAGCGACGCCTGCGATCTCGCAGTTGTCGGAGAGGTGTCTGAGCCTGTCAGCGAGAGCCTCGGCCTTCGGGCGTCCGACGTCGTTCTCGGCGTAGTTCTGCCGGACCAGAAGGCCACGGGTGACGAACCCGGGGTCTCGCAGCATCACGTACCGGGCTCCGGCCCTTACGAGTAGTTCGGCTATCCAAGAACCCAGGGCTCCGCACCCCCATACAGCAATCTTGGAGCCGGTGTATACCGCCACCGGTCGGTCGATATCACGGCGCACAGCGATTTCCGGGCGCTGATCGTCTACGTATGTCCACTCCACTGATGCTTCATCGTTATTCGAAGCCTGAGAGGTAGCGCTCCGCGCTGCGGCGAGGGCTTTGGTGGCGTCCTGGGCGCGTAGGCGCCATCCGATGAGGTGCCGATCTTCGCTGTTGTCTCTGGCTGGGCCAGGTACTGCGATGATCACATGGAGGTGCTCATCATCGCCGAGACGGCGGATCAGGCGGCGCAGGGACGTCTGCAGGACTCGTCGCTGACCCCTGTCGAGTTGTTGGCGGACGATCGTCACGAGGTCTGAGAGATGGTCGCCGCCACCCATTGGCAGGTACTCAGGGAGAACGACAAGCAGGCCGGGAACCAAGCCGGGCTCGGACGGAGCCCCCCACGATGCGATGTCGACTCGATGATCGGCTCTCGACCGTAGCCCGATACGTCGCACGATGTCCTCATCGGATGGGTTATCCGGTATCGAGAGCGCCGCCACCACTGTGGGAGCACCCTCGGTGCGATGAAGCACTCCACCGACGGGGTGGTAGAGGGCTGTCGCAGCGTCGAATCGGCCACCGATAGCATCCTCGAACCACTCCCACAGTCTCAAGAGGAAGCCCTGCATGCCTCGGGTGGGGTCCCACTCGGTGCCCGGGTCGAGGTAGATGCAGAGCCGTCTCCCCTGCAAAACATGGGGGAACCCGGCCCACCGTAGGTGATCGACTTCCACCTGAGGTGGCATCGTCGGATACTTCGAAGCGATCAGCCCAGTCACGCGCTCGCGTGGCCGTGCCTGTAGTCCTCCGGCCCTCCGAGCGAAGCCGCTGGTGTCGATCTCGAGGGTTAACACCGCGTACCCTCGCCATTCACCCACATCGACCAGGTCTATCTGGTCTGAGGAGTCGGTGAATCGCCTTATCTCCTCGACCGCGGACCGTTGCGCCTCGGCTAGATCATGCACCATGGACTTCAGCCTGCACGGCCCGATCGCGAGGCAATTGAAGGAGCGACAGCGCCAGCAGTCAGTCCGGATAGCCGGGCGGCGGACGAAGGCCTTGAGGAGTCCGAGCGGCCCGCGGGAGGGTTGAACTTGTCCCCGAACAGGTCGCGCCACGCCTTAGCCGACTTCGCGGCATCAGGCTCGTCGAAGGCGGCTCGCATCGCTGCTGCAATGCTGTGGATACGGTCTCGAAAGTTGCGATACGTAGCATCAGCCCACCGATGATCAAAGTTCGTGCCGTCACCCGCCGGGTTGGACAACGAGGGCTTGTCCGGCCGGGATTGAAGCCACATATCGAGATCCTCGACAATGTTGACCAATGCAGTTGGGATGTTGGTGTACGCGCTCGGGGTTAGCGCGCTGGCTTTCGTGACCTGCAATCCCAGCACGGTGGTCAAGATGACGGACTTGACGCCGTCGAAGCTTCCACGTTCGTTGCGTAGGTACTTCATGAGTCGAACTACGCGCCGGAACTGCCCCGAAGTCAGCTGGTCGCGGCGCTTCACCCAGTCAGTCAGGCCCTGCGGATTGGTCGATCCGTACTCGGGTTCCCATGTGTTGTCGTCACGGTTGACAATGACCCGGCGACCGTTGGCCAGGGAGATCAGGGGAACGATGTCGAGGTGGCAGCCGACTTCGTTCTCCGGGGCGTACTCGAGCCAGACGCAGCGGCACTTGCGGCCGTGCTTCTGCTTGGAGTAGGTCGAGTGACGGTGTAGAACGTTATAGACCGCGTTGAGATAGTCCTTCGGCTCCCATCCCGCCTGCTCCTTCATGAGCAATAGGAAGTCTGCGTCGAATTCGCCGCCGGACTTCGGCCGGACGATCGTGCGCTGGGCCCAGGACCCTTGCCGAGACTTACCCGTAACCTCGAGGTCGGCCTTGAGCGCCTTGTAGACGGCCTCGACGCGCGCTTCAAGCTTTTTGAGCCGCGTTTTGTCGATGTTGACGGTGTCCTTCAAGAACGTCTTGAAATACTCGGCGTGCTGCATGTCAATTGACCTCCATGACTGGTCGGTACTGATCGTTCACGCGGTCGTAAAGGATCAACTTGGGGTGGATCTCACGGTTCGCCACCCGTCCCAATGCGACAAACACCGAAAGAGGAGCGGCCCCGAGAACGTGTAGGCGGCGGGCTGTCTTACTGTGCTGCTCGATGTCAGCAAAAACGTCACGCAGGGCGCGCTCGGCGGACTTGAGGGCTGCAGGCGAATCGACAACATCCGGATGAGGAGCGCAATCTGTGGGCGTGATGCGATAGAGCCGGCAGTTCTTGAGAGCTTTCGGGGCCTCGTGCGTGTGGACGGCCGCTGACATCGACAGAACGAGCACAACATCACCATCGGGGGTCCCTTCGGTGACGGGCTCTACCGAGAACTGCTGCTCCGTCGGACGGTCCAGCCAGGACCACGACTCCGACGCACGGTGCCTCTGGTAAATGTCTGCATCGAGCTTGTCCCCCAGGCGCGCGCCGAGATAGACAAGCGAAGGCCAGCGAGCGAGCGCGAACACGCTCACGTGCCGGAGAGTCCCGTCCTCGACTGCCGGTGCGACTTGGCGGTCGAATACCCGATCAATCGACTCACGGCACGCGTCGTAGTACTCGCGGCTGCCGATGTCTGGTGACGGCACGCGCCTCAAGTCGATCTCGATGCCCGTGGCGTCGTAGCTCAACGGGAAACGGGCACAGCGGCCCTGGGCGAGAACTGCGGAGGCAGCGACCGACCTATCCAAAGCAACGTTGCTGTTGCCGATCGTTCCCTGCATCCGGAGCACCGTTGTGTCCCGGCCGGGAGGCACAGAGAGGATTTGAGAAATGCGATTCTCATGCCGCTCTTTCGCTTTCTGTAGGCGCTCGACTGTGAATGTGTCGATGTTGGGTGGAGTATCGATTTCGCGATGGCAAGAGCGGCAGAGCAGCAGCAGGTTTTCGGGGTCGTCCCTCAGATCGATTGGTAGCTCGTGCTCTCCTCTCGGCGATCCGGTGCTCGTGGATCGGCCCACGATGTGGGCGCGTTCGCCTAGGTATACGGGCTGCTTGGTAAACGCCGAGGTGAGCAACTCGCCGTAGCACAGCGCGCAGCGACCACCGCTTCGAACAAGCAGTTGACGGGTTGTGGACTCTGACATCATGCTTGCTCTATTCTGCTTAGGGCGTGTAACACCAAGCGCCACCCCCACGCTGACGAGCGTGTACGACACCCGCGGAACGGTTCCCACCGCGTGTGCCCCCGTGCAGGGCGGGCCATCTTCAGTGCCGCCTGTCCTTGGGCGGATGAGGGTCATTGCCGGGCGGAACGGTGTCGCTGTCGCGAATCGTGCCGTCAGGTCGATGGATGACCACCTCCCCGCCACCTAGGTTGCCCACGATCTCCTTGGCTCGCTGTTCGGCCTCAGCCTGGGTGAGCGTGTGTGCCGACGAGCGTTGGGCGTTGGGTGCCTTGACATCCCACCCTCCATCGGGGTTGGGCACTACATGACGGTTGCTTTGCTTACTCAATTGGTGAACCTCCCGGTTCATGGTCGCTATTTGTCAACCGGTACTTATGCTTGCTTCTGCATCTCACCCCACTAGAGCGGCACGAGTCCATCTCCGCCCGGGCACCGCAGCCAGGAGATCCGCTCGTACTGCCCACGGTGGCGTTACACTGCTCGTTGATGAGTGTTCGGTACCTGGAGATGCGGAGTCCACCCTGCGAGGTGGGCAACGCTTTGGTTGGTCAGAATGCTATGGCCTGACGGTCACCGCCTTAAGTTCTGGCTACTTATTTCCGGCGTTGCTTAACTTTAGCACATGATATCCCGAGAGGAGGCGACCTGCTCGGTGGCAGCCGTTCATGAACCTCTCAGCCGTCTCAAATCGCGTGTCCCCAAGCTGGGGACTGGCACCCCGGTCACCTATGTGTCCGATGATGAGTCACAAGCAGCGTCGTCATGAACGCCAGTTGACCGTGCCACCCGAGATGGAGATCGAAGGCGTGGAGACGGCGGCTCGTCGCGTGGCACCCGTGTTCTCGGGGCCGCGGCTGGTGGCCTTGCGCGAACTCCGCGGCATGACCCAAGCATCTGTAGCTAACGCGGCTGGCATCACCGCCTCAGCGTTGAGCCAAGCCGAACGGGGTCAAACGGCGCTCTCAGCTCCCAACATTGTGAAGGTCGCCCAGTTCTTCGAAGTAACTCCCGATACTTTTGCCGAACGCCGTGAGCCAGACCTCGAGATGAAACCACAGTTCCGTCACCTACGGCGTACCTCCGTTCGCGAGCAGCGGAAGGCAGAACGGTTCGTCATGGCGACGGCGCGGGTAGCGAGCATCCTTCGCGACCGGGTCGAGTTTCCAGCGCCGTTCATGTTCACGCGCCGTGTCAGACCAGAGCAGAGCATCGAAGATGTAGCGGAGGAGGTTGAGCTGGCTGCTGAGTTGACGAGATCGGAACTCGGTCTTCCAAGGAGCACACCTATCGGTTCCCATCTTCTCGGCCAGCTCGAAGCAGGAGGAGTCACCGTCGTGCGGGATTCGGAGACCGACCGGGACATAGATGCCTATTCCGCAGTTGTCGGCCAACTGCCCGTCATCGTCTTGGACGGAGGCGAAGGATCGGTCTGGGATCGTGACAACTTCAACTTGGCCCACGAACTAGGACACCTCGTCATGCACCGAGGCATCCACCACACTCCCGGCACACGCACCGTCGAAGCGCAGGCGCACAGGTTCGCTAGCGCGTTTCTTGCACCGGCTCAGCCCTTGCTAGACCGGTTGCCTCGCCGTCTCGACTGGGGTCGCTACCTCGAACTGAAGCGCGAGTGGGGAATGTCGATGGCAGCTCTCGTCCGACGGGCCAAGGACCTCGACGTCATCAACAAAGCGCTATATACGCGAGCAATGAAGCAGCAGAGCGCGTACGGCTGGCGGAAGGTCGAGCCCGGCTCAGACGACCGGCCCCTTCCAGTACCCCGCAATATCTACCACGCCATGTCCCAAGCCGGAATCTCAGAGTCGTATCTCGCGAAACAGGCGCACCTCCCCGCAGACGTCATACAGAGAATCGTGGGGAAGCAGAAGCCGTCACTAATCTACTGAACCACTCTCGGAGCGAACAAAGACACTCATCTGGTCGGGCTAGCGGCCTGCGGTGGGGCGATCGGGGCAAGAAGTAGACCAGTCTGTGGTAGCTGCACATCACCGTTAAGGTCGTCGCCCTCAGGATGATCCGGGGTTGGGTCTGCCGGTTGCGCAGGTGAGTGTCGTTCGGTGTTGAATAACTCTTAGTATGAAATCCTATCTCGATTCCGAGAGAAAGTGCTTGAGGATCTGGGTCCGAGCTGAGTAGTACGGCCCCGCGCAGATGCGCCAGGACCCCCGCGCGACGAGACAGCTCGACACCTCGGGGGCGGCCATCTAGAGGCCCAGTTATAGCGCGTGCCGGGCCGAACGGGGCCGGTAGCATCCAATCGGCGGACTCCAGCAACTCGGAGTCGACCTCGACGGTATCGGACCTGACCGCTCGGCTGCTTTGGCCAGAGCGGTAGCCTGATCCAGCTTGAGCCGCACTTCGGCGCACGTCTCCTTAACTTTGGAGATGTCGGACAGGTCGTGGGCTGCCTTCGCGTTTCGTTTTCGGGCTCCCGACGTGAAAACCCGCTCGCCGTACCTCCCCGCGTCGCTGGGAGAACGGCTGGTGTTCACCGCGCATGGTGTCCGCGGTGTTCGACCGCACCGCCCCGGTCTGTCGCTATTGGCGTTCCGAAGCGTCGGGGGGTTCCCTCCTAAGAACTTCCATAAACGACGGGGACGGAGGTGGGGGCTCCTCGAGTATGATTTCCACATTGGAGGGCGGGGGCGTAGGTGGCTCGGGGGGCGACGCTGGGGTCTCGTCAGATGATGGCATCAAGCACCGCCATACCAGTGCCGGCGAGCACGACAGGAGCTAACCCGACCGACCACTTGTAGAACATGTTACGAACCTGGAGCGTCGTGCTGAACTCCGCATAGGCGGTGTCTAGGTTGCCCGCGAGACTCTTGTGCACCCATGCAGGTGTTCTTTTCGGGTGTTGTGGTTCGATGAGGTTCTTGAGGATATTGTCGGGACCAAGAGCCATCTTCGTCTTGACGGGCCAAGCAACAACCGCTGTCGACACTGCCACAGCCAGTGCGCTCGCCGCGAATACAGCGCCCCCCACACTTCCGAGACATCCCAGTTCGCTTGCTATGTCTCGAACCAAGAACGTTGAGGCCGCGATTCCAGCTGCTACCAACGTGACGGAGAGCAGCGCAACCGCTCGCGTGCGTTGAGCGCCAGTGTTCGGATGGTGTGCTCGCACAACTGCCATCCGCACTCGTACGCGAGTTTGGAAGCTAGGGCGTGTTCACACAAGCCCCCAAGCATCTGGTACTTGTTGGTTAATGAACTATAAGGTCCGATATAGTCAACATTTCAAGCCATCCGCTCGCCTATCAATAACGAAACCCAATAGTAACCAATGCTAGCGGATACCTATCCGGATAGCGTGAACAGGCCCTAGTTCGTCCGACCGGAGCTGTTGTTCGCGTACCAAGTCGCTCCGCCTGGGATCTGGAGGGTCAGCAGTCTCTTTCCGATCACCAGACGGTGGGGCGTGGCACACTTTATTCCTCCGTGACTCTCCGCTTGTGGATCAGAGCGGCCGCGTAGACGAGTGTATCGCCGTCGTTGGTCTTGTGGTGTACGTCGGTTCCGCGTACATTCTGGGTGTAGCTACGAGGACCAAGGGGTGGTCGTACCAGGTCGGGTATGCCGTTCATTTTGAGTGATGTGGTGACGATGGGTTTCCGTCGGCGCCTCTTGTCGAGTTCCCTGTTAGGGGTTGTAGTAGCGGCGTGCTCGTGTCCGACCGTCCGCACGGGCCAGGCCTGCCTGCACGAGTTGGTTGAGCAGGTTCCTCACGGCGACGCTGTTCCCGCCCAGCAGTCGGACGCCTTCGGAGGTCGAGATGCTGCCGCGGCGACGGATCTCGTCGAGCAGCATCTGACGCTTGCGGTTGTGTAGCTCTGCGGCCCCGCTTCCGGCACGGCGCACTATCTCGCCGGAGAGTTGGTAGCGAGTACCCCCGCGTTCGCCGACCCGCAGCAGGAGGCCCTTGGCGACTGCACCGGCTAGCAGGGCGGATGTGTTCGTGTCCGGTAGAGCCTCGCGCAGGCGACGAGGCGTGACCGCGCCTTCCCGATGGGCGATCACCAGGGCGAGTCGCTCGGCGCTGGACAGTGGATAGGCGGAGAGCTGTGCCAGCCATGCCTGATCCGTCACATCGACCAGGGAACGGTTCCTCAGCGTGACGGTCACCGAACTGGAGGTGGCCACGAATATGGGGGGCTCCATCAACCGGGCTTCCATCTCCCGGAACATTCGGTCTACTCCCTCGCCGTATTCCTCCACCAGCCTGAGGGTCTTGAGTACCTGCATGATCCGACGGTTCCGGCTGTAGTGCTCCTCACGGATGTTCTCTACGGTTATATGCCCGGGGAGGGGACCTGGACTGCGTACCTCGATGCGGTCATCCCACACGGTTACGTCAACGGTCGCGCCGGCCAAGCGGTAGTCCCGATGAGCTAGCCCGTTGAGTACGACTTCTCGGAGTACTGATTCGGGGTATTCGGCCATGTCTTCACGGCGGGTGCCGACAACCGCCTGGTACCTAGCCGTGTGGCGCCCGATGAACTCCAGGCAGCAGTCGAGTACTTCTGGCAGAGGACCCGAACACTCCTCTCGTGACTCCGAGACCCCGGGACCCGGACCTACTCCCAGCCGGCGGACCAACTGGACCGAGGCGCCCGGAATGAACCTGGTCGGTTCCTTGGCAAAGAGGACCACCGCGGCGGTCATCACCCCGTCGGCGGCTGGGGACCGACGCGCTACGCCGAGGTCGGCTAGGGATCGAACCAGACCATCGGGTGGTACCGCCGGGCGGCCGTTTGCGTTGAGTACACGGTTGACGAGCCGCAGGCTCAGGTCGGAGGCCTGGATCGAGGCAACCGTTTCCTCATCGGCCGGACCCCCCACGCGCTCCTGCACGAACCGGGCGAGCGAGCCGCCTCGAAGCGGCATGGAATCCCCTCCCACCCGCCGCAGCAGCCTGCCATCGGGGGTGGTCACGATCCGTCCGCAAACCTCGGGGACCGCGGTGATGGTGATTTCCGTACCGGCTACCACAACGGAGCGAACCTGTACGTCCACAGCACATTCGTATGAGATCTTCGTGATCCGGTCCACAGTTTTCTGCGATCTCGGGCACCCGACGATCTCCAACCTGCGGTTGACGCCATGAACGATGTAACCACCCACCGTCATGGCCATGGCGGGTATCGTCTCCCGTATATCCTTGGACACTGCCCGCTTGAAGTCGAGCATCTCGTTTTCGATCCGGCCGAACATCTCCCAGAATTCCTCAACGGTGAGACGCCCTGGAATGTCGGTCAGGCGCTGCGGGAAACCCATATCCCGATCAAGTTTAGCTAATCTTGGCTTCGAAAACGAGCATAGAGCTATTTCGCAGTCAAGATTATCAAATGTTGACGGGATGCAACCTGTTCACCCGACACTGGCACCAGCCCCGCTAACTCCTCTAACCAACAACCGACCGATGGCCCCTGCCGGTATCCGGATCACTCTGCGTTCTCCGGCACGCACCCGGATGCTGCCAACCGCGAGGCTTCGGCGTTGAGCAGTCGAGCCGGGTTGTCGGGATCGTCGATGGTCACGGCGAACACCTTTCCGGCGCGCAGGACCACCGCGGCACGTTTCATGAGGGTCAGGCTGCCCCGGTATCCCCAGCCGCCCCATTCGGTGGGACGGATGTCGATGGCTCGGGCTGTGGCGATGCGACGTAGAGGTACCGACGTGCGGGGCCACCCGAGGAACCCTTATCGAACGGTCAGTCCGGAGTGGTCGGCGGTGACGCGTATGCGGCTGAAGGTGGTGATCGCAATCGCGGGGAACAGCAGGACCACCGCGATCCATGGTTCGTAAGTTGAGCGAAGCGCAGAGCACTAGCAGTATGGCCAGGCCCGGCAGCAGTGGCTATCTGGCAGACAGGGCTCCAAGGAGGGTGGTTGAAAACGGGGGGGCAGCAACGGCCCGTCTTCCTCTGACCAGGCATTATGTCATCGGTTGACGGCCCGTGAAGGGGTTTCACGCCACCCTCCTCGCGGAGAGTCTCAAGATCCGATTTCCCCCGAGTTGGCCTACGTACCCCGGCTAGTGAATGGCAAGCCGGAACAGATCAGGTGCACACACCGACCCGTTGGCAGGACCGAGCTAGGTCTGGTGGAGACCGAAGACCGCACCTTCGGCGCGCAGCATTTCGTGGGGAGCCATCCAGTCGACAGCGAGCGCCTTGCAGGCGTCCGGGATCTTGATCGACTTCACGGATTGCGGGGCTGGCTTCTCGTAGGTGACGACCGTGTGACCCATTGCGTGTGCTTGGGCAACCAAGTAGAAGTCGGCCTTCTGCATGAAGGCGGTGACAGCACTCTGGCGATAGCCAGCCCCGTTGGCCCAGGTGCTGAGCCGCCGGAGGCTGGAAGTTGTCCATTGGTCGGGCTTCAGGAGCATTTCCTTGCACTGGCTTCGCCCAGTTGCGGAGTTCGTCCTGTCCGGGAAGTAACTCGTTGTAGACCCTTTCGATGCTGACACCTTCCCGGCAGCGTGTTCGCGGTCGATCCAGTTTCCAGAAACCGGGACAGAGATCGAAGCCGTAGTGCTGGTTCTTCGCTCGTATGAAGACATCGGTGTCGAGCAGGTAGGTTGTCACGCCACTCCGAGTCGATCAGCCAATTCGCAAAACGTCGAAGTCTTCTTGAATCCGAGTATCTGGAACGCATCCGTATATGACGTAGATCCCTCGAGGGTGCTCGTGACAACAACTCGGGCGAATGACCTGCTGACTCGTATGGGCAGGGTGTTGTAGAATTTGCCACCACTACTCCCACTACTCCCCGTGGCACGCTCGTACTCGTCAACGTATGACCGCCGGTACTCATCCCATGAGAGGTAACCGGCCTCGTGGATCCGTCGGAGTACGACAAGGGTGCTCGACTTGAACTTGCGGGCGAGACGTTGCAGTTCTGCTACTAGCTCCGC
The DNA here is from genome assembly GCA_026710435.1 of bacterium. Taxonomy (GTDB): domain Bacteria; phylum Actinomycetota; class Acidimicrobiia; order Spongiisociales; family Spongiisociaceae; genus JAPPFW01. The sequence goes on from JAPOQZ010000097.1 coordinate 19,812, forward strand.
ATTGGGGTCGAAATCAGAAAGGATCCGGTGCATCGGGACGAGCATCTCCGCTGCTACCCGGTTGCACCAGGCTTCCACTCGGTCCGTAGTCCGGATGCCCAGATCGGCATCCGATAGTGCGCTCTCTCCAAGCCAGATGTGTGCCAGTTCGTGAGCGAGGGTGAAGATCTGGGCCGCACGGGTGTCTGAGCCGTTCACGAAGACCAGCGGCGCCAACGTGTCTGCGAGGGCAAATCCTCTGAACTCTCGGTAGTCGAGTTTGCGGTAGTTGTTGCTTCCCACCACGCCGCTGACCATGACCAGCACGCCGATCTGCTCGGCGTGGTCGCGCAGGTTGGTGAACGCTTCGGTCCAGTTGGCACCTCGGCGCTCGACAGAGAATGACAAGGCCCCGGTGATCTTCGGAGCCGCCTCCGCGGGCGGTGTGGCCGTGCTCAGAGAACCGATCCAGTCAAGCTCCTGCAATCCTGCGCTCCGCGCATACTCCCGGTACCAGTCCTGACGCTGCTGGCACTGGTAGATCGTGTCGAGGAGGTTGCCGCTGGGACGGATGACACCCTTGTCCCCTATCGTGCGCAGGTCCGGGATCGGGATCTTCTCATCCGGGGGTTCGGGCAGGAAGAAGTACCCGACCGCGGTGCCCGTCGCCTGTGCGAACTGTTCGATCTGCTTCAGCGTGGGGATCCAATCGCCGGCGATCCAATCCCGCAGCTTCGGGAACCTCGGGGCGAGTTCATCCGGATCGAGACGCGAACGCTCGAGCGCCCACATGTACAACGACGGTTCAACCTCGACTCGGACAGTCATGTTTCAGGTCCTGCTACCCGGTTTCTGTTCGGTTCTCATGAGAGTAGTCGGTATCACGTTCCTGTGACCGATACAACCCCTAAACCATCGGAACCAATGTAGATATCTGAATGACTTCACCAAGACCACAGACCGGATTCCACGATCGGCCCACGAGGTTAGCCACCGCGATGGCCTTCTGAGTCCGGCCAACACCTCGCAGATCCTCGAGCCCCTACCTGGACCTGAGACGTGACGAGTACGTTTTGACAACTGGGTGGTGGACACCCACCGGGGGGACCGGCGGAAGCTGGCCGGCGAAGGTGGCTATCCGGCTTGGTCGCCGGACGGGCAGCGGATCGCCTACTCCAGAGGGATCGATCACGTTCCCGAGATATGGGTGGCGGATGGGGCCGGTCACCGGTGGCTTGCCTACGGTTCGGGGCCGGTGTGGTCCCCCGACGGAAACCGCATCGCTTACACCAGATCGGATGGGGATGGAATCGGACTCTGGGTGACGGGCACTAATTCAAGACATGTTTAGTGGCTCTTCGCGTTGGAGTAGGGACTAGCTGTTGTTGGGGGGTGCTGGTAATGCTTGTTTTTGGTCTGTGGCCTCACGACACTTAGCGGGATAGAACGCCTGCTAAGGAAGGAGGCCACAGATGGCTGGTAACGATAGCTCCTTGGACGTCACGGTTCTGGGTTCGGGTCGGGTTCCGTCTACGGGCCGCGACCGAGGACGACGGCGAGTTGTTGATGCTGGTAGAGACCACCGCGTCGGTGGTGGGTTGTTCGGGTTGCGGAACCCGGGCACGGTCTAAGGGACGCCGCCGGACCAGGGTGCGGGATCTGCCGGTTGGGGGCCGGCCGACGGTGTTGGTGTGGTGCATGGGGGTGTGGCGCTGTCCCGAAGCAGCCTGCGATGTCGGGTCTTGGTCGGAGACCAGTCCCCATTTTCGGTCGAGGGCGGTGCTGTCGGAGCGGGCTCGCCGTGAGGCGGCCCGGTGGGTCGGCGAGGATGGTGTGTCGGTCGCATCTGTGGCTCGTGGCCTCGGTGTGGGCTGGTCGACGGTGATGGACGCGGTGCGGGAGTTCGGGGAGCCACTCGTTGAAGAGCAGCTGGGGTCTTTGGCCGGGGTGCGGTCTCTGGGGATGGATGAGCATCGGTGGCGGTCGCGTCCTGATCGGTGGGCGACCGGATTCGTGGATCTCGAGTGGGGCTGGCTGCTGGAAGTCGTTCAGGGCCGTTCCGGGGCTGCTGCCAGGGGTTTCCTAGCTTCGGAGAACGCCGAAGTGCGGGCCGGGGTGGGAGTCGTGGCCCTCGAACCGTGGCGAGGGTATCTGACCCCGGCGAGGGAGCTACTGCCAGAAGCGACAGTGACCGTAGATGCGCTTTGCACATGACACGGCTAGCGAACCAGGTCGTCACCGAAGTCCGCCAACGCACCCAACAAGACGTGATGGGTCATCGGTGACGCAAGGGCGATCCGCTCTACGACATCCGCCGTCTCCTACTCGTCGGCGAAGAACGGATCGGCGGCTCCGCCCGCCGCCGCATCGACGCCGCTCTGGCTCATCCCGCCGGTGACCGCCTGCGACGAGGTCGCCTGCGCCTGGGTAGCCAAAGAACACTTCTACGCCGCCGAGAACCTCGAAGCGGCTCGAAGCGCTCCACGGCTGGGTCGAGACAGTTGACGTGCCCGAAGTCGATCGCCTGTCGCGGACGCTGCGCACCTGGGTCTAGGACACGGCTTCCGTAACTGGGACAACTACCGGCTAAGACTGCTACTCCACTGTGGAATCACCTGGTATACTGCCCCTACCAAACGAATACGAGGCCACAAACCCCCGTTAGCCGCGTAGAGCCCCTTTGCAGGGAGAGGCTTAGAACCCCTCCGCGCCATGCGTTCCCGCTCTACTCCCGCCTATCCCAAGGCTATGGCCACATCGGAGTCGATGGCCGTATCGCACAGTGTGGCCAGCGGACACCGCTGGCAAAGTGGGTCTTCGGTCCCGCATAGACTCGCCGCGAGTTCCAGCACTCCCGCCATGACCGTCCTCGCGTCGTCGGATTGCGTGCCTGAAGGGCCTCCAAGCAACCGTGTGATCGCTAGACGGCCGTCGGTGCCTGGGCGGCGTTGTTGCAGCGAGAGGCCGAAGACACGGGATGCGACTCGTAGGCTGGCGCGGTTCACGACGACAGGTGGTGGTCCCGTTGTAATGTCGGCTAGTGTTGCCATCCCGGCCGTTACGGCACCGACGTTAGGTGCGCTCCGCAGCCCCTTGTATGTGGTCAGCGTGTCGGGGTTCTGGGTGTACCAGTTCGCTGCTTCGAGGATTCGATCGACCCGCTTTCTCCGCCCGATTCTTTCAGCTACCCCAACCAGCTCTTCAGTCGATTCGATCGTCAGGCTAGGCCGATCGAGCTTCTCGATAACTGGCCATGCCCTCCCCAGTGCGTCGTCTTGTGCCCGATCCAAGAGTAGATAACCCTGCAGCGCCGACCATGCGGTCGGTGCCTCGAGCCACGGCATTGCGAGGTTGGTTTTTTCGTCGAACCAACTGGCGATGAGTCGGCTGAGGGTTGCTGTGGATGGACGGTTGGGCTCGCTGTCGTGCAGGGCCTGTCGAATTCGTCCGGCCACGCGCTCGGCCAGAAGTGGCGGTACGGCGTTACCGATTTGACGGAACGCAGCGGTGGGTGGCCCAGCAAACCTGACGTGATCCGGGAACGTCTGCAGTCGTGCGGCTTCGCGAACGGTGAGAGTACGAGTCTGGTCCGGGTGGATGTACCAGTAGCCATCGCGAGCGATGTGCGCGGTTATGCTCCGGCTTGGTTTATCCCAGCTGAGGCGTTTGTACTTGTCGTCGAAGATGTCGTCCCGGTAGCGCTTTAGGGATTCGTCGATCTCCGAGTACAGCGTCGAGGCGTTCATTGACTCGAAGATCATCCGATCGTCGTTGCGCACGGGTCGTGTGATGTGGTCATAGATCCGCGATCCGTTCGCTCCGCGCAGCCCTTGGCGTGCTCGTCGGACGAATGTGTTTGCCTCTGGTGTGGCCTCGTATGGGAGGAATCCGACGGCTCCGTTGGGTGGGCGCCATCCTCCTTCGACGGGTGGTAGATCTCTTATGGCGTCACCCACGGTGACCTGTGTGGGTCTCGGGGCAGGCCAGCTGAACCCGATTCCTGCGGCGAGAGCGACTAGGAAGAATCGTTGGCGGAACTGTGGCACGCCATGTTCGTAGGCGTGGAGGAGCACGGTGTGTACGGCATAGCCGTCTGCTTCGAGTTCGGCGACGAGCCTGCGGACGATGGTCGTGTCCTCCGCGATCGCCATATCCGGGACGTTCTCGAAGAGCACGGCGGGGGGCTGTACCCGCTGCACGACCTCGAGGAATGCCTCCCAAAGGTCGCGTCGTTCGTCGTGTTCGGGCCGGATGCCGGTCTGGACGAGGCTTCGGATCTTAGAGGCTCCGGCCTTGGAGAACGGTTGACAGGGTGGCCCGCCGGCGACAACCTGGACGTTTAGTTCGGAGATCAGATCAGCTACTTCGTCCACGGCTTTCGGTGTGCCTAGGTCCCTGCAGAGGGCTAGGCCGGGGTGGAGCCCTGCATAGGTCTCAAGGGCGACTGGGTCGCTGTCGACGCCTAGGACAACGTCGTAGCCTGCATCGGTGAGACCGACACTTAGACCTCCTGCACCGCAGAAGAGGTCGACCGCCAGCGGGCGCTGCTTCTCTCTCGATGACACAAACTTGACAAGGTCCGCTGGTGAGTCAACCGTGTCCGGGTGTGTCGGGATCGACACGAAGGGGCCTCGCACGAGTTCGACGCCGTAGGTCCGTGGGGAGTCCTTCATCTCCTCTGTACTGTAGGGCTGTGAGCCACCCGGTGCTGGTTCACCACGGTTCCTTGACGAACGTTCCGTCGGTAATGAGATCTAGGACATGATCGTGGGCTTGTTCGGCGGGTCGGCCCATGATTCTCGCGCCTAGTTCGAGGTTGCCGCTCATGCCGTGGCCGGTGAGGTTGGCCGACGTCACGAGTAGATCGCGCCGGTCGACAATGATCACCTTCGCGTGAAGCTTCGCTATCCGGTCGTCGTCATCACCCCAACTGTAGATGTCCGGTCGTGGTGCATCGTTCGGCCATTCTGTTCGGAGTTGCTCCAGATTGTGGCCTGATGCGGTGCTGTCAGGGCTGTAGTTGCGATCTATCACGAAGGTCGCTTGAACTCCGCGCTGCCGCGCTGCCACAACCCGATCGAGCATGGAGCGAACGCGCGCTTGGCCGAGCCAGACCGCGTATGAGAGAACAATCACATGGCGTTCGGCAGCGTCAAGCATCTCAGCGATGACTGGAGGGGTGCTTCGTAGCGACGACCCCGGCGGTTTGTGTCCTGTCCATACGAGATCCGCTTGGGTGTTTTGCTGCTTGACCAAGTGTTTCACGTCGAGAAGCGACCGCAGCATCCGGTACAACTGGGAAGCGTTGTCGTTGTCGCCGCGCCATGCCCTCAACAGGCTCATTGTTCTGTCGAGCGATGCCCTGCCGAGGGTGACCTGTTGCGCCACGCGCGCTCTGCTTGATCTCGGGTCCACAGCTCCGGCATCAAGCAAGCCGATCAATTCCCTTGTTCGTTCGATGGGCTCAGCAAGCAGAAATGCCACTGCGGCTTGATCAGGCTCCACGGAAGAACCACCGTCCGAACCTACCGAGAGTCTCAACCAGAACAGCCCTATCGAGGAATCGGTTACTGGTCTCGCAGGATGTCTCAGCTAGGAGCAGGCAGGCGTGGCAAGCGGCGCCGTTCAAGCCAGCGGCTCCGCTGATCTCTCCAGCACCGCAAAGCGGATCCTGCGCACACAATTCCGCGTCGCCCAGTGCGTCTAGGAGCACCACTCCAAAGCGGTCGGGTGTTGCCTGGTCTACGAGACCTCCTAGGGAGCCTTCGGAGTCGGAACTTGCTGTGTAGATGAGCAGTCCTGCCATTGGCTGAGCCTTGGATGCGCTATAGATCCTTTCGCGAAGTGCCGACGAGGAGTAACCCGCGTGGAGACAAAGCCGCCGGATGAGTGCATGCGCGAGGGAGTGCAGCAAGACGTAGCGCATACCGGGCGAAGGATGACTCTTCCTCTTACCGTCCGAGCGATCGGCTTGGTATTCATTGAACTTGTCGGATAGCTCCTTGGCTCGGGCGGCAACGGGGGTCCTGTTCTCCCAGTCGTAGAGTGCTCGTTCGTCTAGAGACAGGAAAAGGCCCTCTCCCCTTAGTTCGATCGCGGGTCGCCATCTCAGGTCTGTCGGTCCGATGGGAGCTATGTCGACGTTGAGTCGAGCGACGTCCGCAAGGTCACCGATGTCAACGCCTGACTCAATCCGCGTGAAGCCGCGTAGGGCACGCACCTCGCGTAGGCGCGTGGCCGCTCCAACCTTCGCGAGCAGACTGGCCTCCGTCCCGGACGGTACGCCGACAGGTCGCACTTCGAACTCGTGGGGAGGTTGGGCTGGATCGGGAGGGTTGAGGAACGCCCGATACTCGTCGGGTCGCAGACGTTCGGTCTCGGTCACCTCTCCCCGAGCCGCGGCCAGCAACTCGTCCGGTGTGTATGTCGTGAGCAGGTCTCCTAGGAGGTTGAAACCCGCTACTTGTTTGATCGCGTCTGCTGTGTCAAGCTCCTTGAGTGTGTCCAGGAACGGCGCAATAGCCAACTGAATCGGATCCGAATAGGGCGGGATCGAGAGAGCGGAGGCCACCACCGGGAAATATGCATTGGATGCACCACGCAGGATGACCCAAGGCTTCTCCTGGCAGTTGGCCTCATGATCTGACGGTCCGAGCCACGGTCTTCTTCGACTGCAGTCCTTGATAGCGTCCCTTTCGAATACGCCCCCCATCGGGCGACGGGCATCACAACCCTCGCATCGGACGACCAGATCGTTGACGCTGCCTGACCACCCTATGTCGTCCAAGCGGAGAGGACGATCGCAAGACCTAGGTCCAGCATGTGCCCAACTTCTCCATGGGAAGTCGTCCAGGTGACCCTTCGGGCAGGCGATCATGAAGCGGGCGGGGAAAGCTGGGACCTGGGTCTGACGACCATGGCGATGATCGCGGGGGCAGCGGAACTCGCCGGCAGGTGGCTCTACCCAGCGGAAGCTCTCTTTGCGGGCCAACATTCGGCACTTGGCGTTCGGACATACGAGCCACTCGGGGAACACGTAGGCGGGCACCCCGCCGGAGCCGCCAGAGCCGGGTTGTGGCGGCCGGAAGAGACCGGCTGCCTTCAGGAAGGCTTCCAGTCTGGGCTCCGCAATACGGTCGGTTCCCTTAACCGGCCATTCGTCGATTCCGGCGATCAGTACCGAGAGCTCTGGAAGGTCGACGACGGCGCCAGGGCCCTGTTGGGTAACGATCTGGGTCGGACGTAACTTGCCGACCTTGGGGGGCCTAGCCGGATAGGAAGTCATGAGGTGACTCCATTCATATCGAGCAGATGGATACTCACCTCGGTTTCTATCTCACGTAGTGAGCCCGGAGCGACGAACGCTCCCCGGCGGTCACGGTCTTCCTGCTTGTCGACCAACCAGCGGCCGTTGCGGTGGCGTGACCACCGCAGGTTGTCCGCGATCATCTCGACCCACTTGTCGACGGAGCCGAGGAGCTCCAACCTGGTCTCCTCGGCTCCGGTGGGACCGACCATTGCACCTGCTCTTTCGACCAATAGGTCGATGGCTTGGCGGACCCATTCGTCCGCGGGGTCGAAATCGCGCGCCGATTGGTCATGCGCCATGGTCGGGTCGCCCTGCCGGACTAGTGAGGCGAGAACACCCGCGAGTCCCTTGTCTCGCGCCCGTGACGAAAACGGCGTGACCGAGGTGGGTTCCACGTGACGGTACAACCCTGTGTGGTAACTGCGGAACCGCTCGAAGTGACTGATGTCTCGCGGGCGGGTCCAATTGTAGACCACTGTGACCAAACCCGGCGTCTGACGACCGACGCGACTCGTCGCCTGTATGTACTCGGCAGTCATCTTGGGTTGGCCGTTGACGACCATGAGTCCGAGGCGGTCAACGTCAACTCCGACGGAGATCATGTTGCTGGCAAAGAGCACGTCGACGGGATACTTGCCCGTCTGAGGTCGCCCCGATGGGAACTGTCGTTCGAGATGACTCAGGATCTTTGGAATCTCGTCGGCCCTCTTGTTGCTGGTCAATTCATGCCGCTCGAACAGCGGACGTCTGCCGAATTCGCTCGCCGTCCGGGATCGGAGTACGTCGATCCGGCCGGGAACGTCGTCCTCAGCTAGCCGAACCGCGCCACCGAGCTCTCGGAGACTGTTGAAGTACCCGACAAGTGTCATGTAAGCGTCGCCGCCTTCCGGGTCTCTCTCATGGAGTCGTTTGGCTCCGGACAGCAATGTTGCATAGACCCGTACGAGCGCAGTCTTGACGGACTTCCCGGGTGCGAACACACCCACGTACAAGCGGCCCGGCGCTTCTTCAGGTTCACTCTCCACACCGAACCAGGAATCGGCGGCGTCCAGCCCTGTCGGAGGGAAAACTGTCAGCGAGCGGTGGAACAGGGAACCTACCTGTCGGTCGGCTCCCCGGATGGTGGCGGTCGAGGCGATGATCTTCGGGCGGTGACGCTGCCCATCGACCTCCACTGAGGCCAAGCCGTCCACAGCTGTCTCGTACAGACCGACCAGCGTACCCAGTGGACCGGAGATGAGGTGCAGTTCGTCTTGGATGATGAGATCGGGTGGCTCGAACGGAGCGACTTCAACAACTCGCGCCGGTGGCCAACCCTTTGTCCTGTCGATGCGGTGGGAACCGGCGTGTTTCTCGCCGGTCGAGATGTACCCATGTCGGTCGCATCGGCGCTGAACTTGGCCGAATAGCGACTGGATACGTCCGTTCCAAACCATCTGAGCGAACTTGTCGACTGTCGCGATGAGTAGCGAGGGGGTATGTCGGTAGATTTGCTCGTCGACGGTGTGTGCCGGGATACCTTCCAACCTCCACGGATTCGCTGGAGCGAAGTCGCAGTTGTCGTCGGAGCAGAATATCTTCACTCGTTCCTCATGATCATCAGCTTCGTAGTCGTCGGGTCCTAGTGGTGCGCCGCACCATGGGCAACTGAGCAGTTGGGCCGGAGTCCCTCGTTTTATGCGCTTGCCGTCGCGCCATTTCTGCAAGGCCTCTTTCGCACCATCACTCCAAAAGCCTTGGGGATCCGAGTAGCGGTTGGGCGTGGCGCTCATGCCTACCCACAGACCAATTGAGAATGGTTCTTCACCCCACACGCCCTCTCTCACCCGTATCAGTTCACACGCACATGCGAGAGCCGTGGCGCGCTGGAACTGCTGCACGGTGAGCAACCGCAGTGTGTACCGCATGAGGACGGCGACGCCTCCGCCGGCTCGTCGGCCTCCAAGCGGAGTCCGCAACCGGCGGAGGGCGAGAACGAACGCGGTCAGGCCGAGATAGGCCTCCGTCTTGCCTCCACCCGTAGGAAACCACAAGAGGTCACAGGTCAACCGGTTGCGATGAGTCCGATCGGCAAGCGGAGGGAGGTTCATCAGGATGAAGGCGAGCTGGAACGGACGCCATCTGGCGGGCACTGCATCGGGCGACTCTGGACATTCGCCTCGCCGCCGCTGGAGCGCCACTACGGAGTGGGCACGCTGCAGGGCCATCGCTCGGTTCGCGAAGCAGAACGCCCTACGGGCAAGTTCCGACTTGGTCCCGGAGCCACCCAGGAGTTGGATACCTTCGACTATCCGTTCGTACACGACGCGACACCCGTCGATGTGCTCGTCGGCTTGGCCTTGGAGGCGCTGGTCGAGTCCTGCAACGCGACTCTTGAGCCCGTAGATCCAGGCGCCGTACGCTTCTGCGAGCGGAGACAACAACTCAATCAGCTGATCACCGCTTGTACCGTCGGGTCCGGCCCCACCGAGGCACCGCATATCCAATCCTGGTTCATCACCTTCCCGGGGATCGATCCTCGGGAGTTCGTGCACTGGCAGTATCACGGTCCTGACCTCGGTGGCGCCGGTTCCGCGTTCGGCGTCCCAGCCGGCTGCGCATCCATGTCCGACCGCGTACTCTGGCCGATCCCGAAACAGCAGTTCGTCGGACCGCCGATCGTGGTCGAGCGCCTCGAAGTCGACGACGTCGTCAAGTGACCGCGGTTCGAACACTGCCGAGCCGTCAGGATGACGCGCCCTCAACCTAGGCTGAAACAGCCAGTCGGCGTCGTCCGGACGGCCCGGGGTCTTCGATCGGGCTCGGTTGACCAAGAACACAGACACGGCGCACCGTCCGCCGTCGGGAAGTGCCCGACGGAGCCACTGAAGATGTACCCCGTTGCCGAGGTCACACGCGCTAGCGCCGGAGTCGGTGACCTTGACAGTGCGAGTGACCGTGTGCTGAGCGCGGACCCACTTGTGGGCCCTCTCCTCGAGGTAGGTGCCCCACTCAGCGGAGATCTCGACGTGTTGGACCAAGGGCCCGACCGTGAAGGAAAGCCCGATACTCGATGGGTTCATGGCCATCGAGATTGGCGACGCGAATCCTGTCTCAGAATCGTCCCCGCCGGCTACACCGTCGGCCCCACCCTCATCCTCTTCCGGACCGACCTCTGTACCTGCCGGGGCGAGTCGCCCAACGAGATACCTTACGGTCGGACGCTGGTGCAGAGTCTCCTCGGGACCGTCGAATGGGCCCAACAACTCACGGTCGAGTGTGGCTACGAGATCGCCCCGTATACTTCGCTGCAGCTCAATACGGCTGGCTCTCATTCCGGCACCTTCCTCACTAAGCATCGGACAGTAACCGGTGAGACCTGTACGAGAAGCTGCTGGAAGAACGTGTGCCAGTTCGCACTACTCATCAGGGGGGTCCACCCACCGGGCTCGGGCGGACTTCAATACGGGCCACCGCGACGAGTTGGTGATCGATGATCGGGCGTCGATGCTTCTCGATGTCTTCCAGCCGTAGAGTCCGTTCGAGGGTGAGGCTCTGCACGATATCCTGAGCATCTTCGAAGTTCTTTTCCCAGACAGGGAGAATCCGCCGCTCCCCTTCGTCGGTGCTCGCACGGAGCCGTTCGAGGGTGGCAGCGGTGCTGCTGAGCTTGTCCGCGGCGGCACGTTGGCGATGGTCGAACCATGCTTCAATCCGTTCTTGCTCGCGGTCCACGCGCTTGTCGGCGCTGTCAATGATGTCCTGCTGGCGTTTCCCAGCAAGGCGACCTACGTATGTCTCTGCTACGTCTGTCGCCCTGTCGATGGCGTTGACCGGGATCTCTCGCATTGGGATGTCGGTCTCGTCCCACCGGCTAAACAATGCACCGCGCTGAAGGAGTGCAGCACCGATGTCGGTGCGCACGGTCCCGTCGTCGACCACGAACACCGGCACCATATCGGACCGGGGCCTTATTCCCGGTGTGTTGATGAGGTGGACGAAGAGCCAGCCAGCACACGCGGGTAGGTCATCGCCAGAGCAGAGACGCCACGACCCGGCGACACCCTTGTAGCTGTTATCGAGGACATCGCTGATGATCGCTTCGATAATCGGATGTCCGAAAGCGAAGAACTCGACGTGTTCGGCGTCGCGAAGTGCGTCTGGGCGGAACACGGCCCATCGTTTCGGACTTAGGCGAAAGAACTCGTGTTCGTGGTCACCGCGGAACGGGTCATGGAATGTAAGCTCGTACTCGTCCTGGTGTTTCTTGATGTAGGTCCGAACGTCGGCGAGTAGGGCTGTCATGAAAGCCGTCTGCGCTGCTGGACTCAGGCCATGGCCACGACCGGCAATCTTCTCGGCTATCTCCCGGCTGTAACTCTTGACGTCCATGACGAAGTCGCGGAGTTGTTCCTCAGCTCTGCGGGCTTCTTTGACCTGGTCCTCAAGTCGACGGCCGAACTCCTGGATCGCGGCGTCGCGTTCGGACGGAGCACAGCGGAGGATCTCCCGCAGGTCGCCTTCGGTCTCCCCGAGGATGGGGTCAAGACCCCCCACCGTGTCCTCGAAAGCGTTGATGCGTGTCTCCAAGACATCGAGGACACGCTCCTCGATCGTGTCCTCTGCGTAGAGATTGAACACATGGACCACATTCTCCTGACCGATACGGTCGAGGCGACCTATACGCTGCTCTACTCGCATCGGATTCCAAGGCAGGTCATAGTTGACTAGGTAGCGGCAGAACTGGAAGTTTCGGCCTTCGCCCCCCGCCTGAGTGGAGATGAGTACTTGGCAACCTATTCCCACACGGAACGCCTCCACAGCGTCGTCCTTAGCCATCGACTTCATCTGGCCGTGGAAGAGATTGACGCCGACACGGTGGTCCAACGAGCCAGCTCGCTCAAGAAGCTCCTTCAGATAGGCCTGTGTCTCCCGGAACTCAGTGAACACGAGAACCTTGGCGTCGGGATCCTCGTCGAAGAGAATCATCATACGACGTACGAACTCTTCGCCCTTGGAATCGACCGGCAGTGACTCCAGTGTGTGTACTAAATCATCCAGTCTGCCAGCCTCTTCCTCATGCAGGTGCGCCTCGGTGACTACGAATGCTGCCTCGTGCTCTTCGAAACGTTGTTCGAGATAACTAGCGGCTTCCCGCATCGGAGCGGCCCTCGCCAAGAGGCGGTCACGCCGGCCAGCGAGCGAACGACCCAGCGCTCGAACACTGCTCGCCATCAACTTCTGGAAGAGGACCATGACAAACCCGATAGCGTTCTCTCTCATCGACTCGGCGAGCGCGAAGCCATGCTGGACATAGTCCTCAACTTGCGCGAGAGCCTGATGTTCCCCCTCGGTTAGTGATACCCTCCAACGGAAGGCACGTCGGGGCATAAAGCCGCCGACCACGTTCTTGCGGTTCCGAATGAGTATCTCCGACAGCAGGTGGCGGTCCGCTAGTTCCCGACACAGCGCCTCCCGTTTCCCGGCCGAGTGCTCGAGCCGCTTACGAACGTCGGGTTTGGGCATATCGAGCCAGGCGCTAACCCGCTCCAACGTAATCGTCGGATCCTCACCGGGGATCGGGTACCCCGTGGATAGCTGCTCGACCAATCTACTCAGTCCCCGCGCCTGCTGGCGGTGCCGCTCGAAGTGGGACTCACTCGCAAAAAGCACTGGATCCAGAAGCTCGATCAGCGAGAAGAGTTCGTGGGACTGAAGCTGCATGGGTGTTGCCGTAAGGAAGAGAACCGAGCGTTTAGCGGCATGGAACGGGTCAGCGAGGTCGCGCACGAGCCGGTAGAGTCTCGTCGTTGTCACCCGGTTGCCGTGGCGCGTGGACCGGACGTGGTGGGCCTCGTCGACGATGACCATATCCCAATCGACCTGCCGGACCTCTTCGGGTCGTTTGCCACTGGTGACCCACGCCTCGGAAACGATGATGCTGTCATATCGGAGGAACGGATTGGCGGTATACCCCTCAGACCTTCCGAGGTGCCTAACAGTGCCTGTGTCGAGGATAGCGAACACCTCGTTGAACTTGCTCTTCAATTCGAACTGCCACTGACGACGGAGACTCGGTGGGACAATGATGAGACACCGCTTCACTATTCTCCGTGTGCGCAGTTCCTTGAGGATCATCCCGGCCTCGATAGTCTTACCGAGGCCGACTTCGTCACACAGCAAGAAACGATGCGGGTAAGTGGTAATTGCACGATGCGCGACGCCGACTTGGTGCGGTTTGATGTCGACCCGGCTGTGCCCCAGTGAGACGAGGTCGTCGTGCAGGTGTGCGAGCCGATGATGGCGTGACACCAGCGCCAATCGGAACCTCTTGTACGATCCTATATCGCCATTCTTGAATCTTGAGACTGGGTCAAGGTTCGAATTCGGACGGAGCGCCGCTTCGGGAACTGTTCTCACACCGCTGAAGAACTGAACGCGCCACATCGGCGGGTCAGAGCCCGTGGCCTCAATCAGGAAACCTGGCTCCTCTGTCCCCTCCCGCATCACCATCAAGGGCAACTCCACCCGGCGGAGGCTGCCGCTCCTCCAGTTCACGTATGGGCCGAGGCCAACACCCAGATCCCACCGCACCTTCGCTTGGGCACCGTTGAGTTCTTCCAACACCCCGTAGGTGCCGGGTTGGGGTACGAACTCAACCAGCATTCCGACGACGAGTTGCCCCACTACTTCTCCCAAGCCGAGAGAGCAACGATCGCGGATGCTCGAAAGTCATATCTAGGGCGCTGACGCCCTCCGCTACAGGATAAACTCACAGAACAGTCATATTCTTCGCGGCATTGAGTATAGAACTGCGCAGGTAGGCAATCTGACAGTCGGTCGAGAAGCATTTACTCCGAAAGTCGGGCGTGGCGGGCCGCATCGGATCAATGCCGCGGACACCAGCTGCACGCTATGAGGACGGCCGCTGCGCCCATTCAGAGTCAGGACTTCGTTTGTCATACGGTCTCCACAGGTAGACCTGCCGTAGAACGTTGTAAAGCACCCTCGGTGAACCCACTGTTCATTCGACACCGAGGAACTACCGCTGCGACAGCACCGCGGCGGTCACCTCGGAATCCCTGAGGGAGACCGACCCAAGAGGACGCCCTGGCCGTCGAAATGCCTGTCATGTACCGGCGGCAGTCCTTGGGCGACCGTAGTATCTCCCGACCGTTCCCTCGATCATGTCAGCGATCTCGTCCGTCGGCTGGTGTTCCCAGAAGCGGAGCACCTTCCAGCCGGCCTCAACTAGGAGGTTCGTTGTCTCCCTGTCACGCTGCTGGTTGCGCGCGAATTTGGCTGCCCACCACTCCACGTTGGTCTTTGGCATCACAAAGTGATCGGGACACCGATGCCAGAAGCACCCGTCCAGCATGACAGCGATCCGGGCCCTTACGAACACGACGTCCGCGGTGCGTCGAACATCGGGTACAGGCCGGCGATTCACCCGATAGCGTAATCCGCGCCTGTGCAACTCGGATCGGATCCTTCGCTCGAAACTCGTATCCCGACCTCGGTTCGAACGCATCGTACGCCGACTGGCTTCGCTCGATGCCCACGAAATACGGCTATCGGACGAGCACTGCATCAAGACCCACCGAGTCCAATCGTTCGCGTCCTCCACTTCTTCCCACCTGCCAAGCCTATCGGACTCCTTAGAGCGTGCGCGGATAGCTTCGTAAATCCACCGGTTGGGGTGTTATCTCGGGTTTGATACCGAGCAGCAAATACACACCCAACCGGTGGAGTGAACCGCCCCGGTTTCCCCGGAGACTCGATTAGTTGGGAGATAGTGGAGTCATGGGAAGACCGATCATGTATTCGCCGGAGGTTCGGGAGCGGGCTGTCCGGTTGGTGTTGGAGCATCGGGGGGAGCATCGTTCTGAGTGGGCGGCGATCTGTTCGATAGCGGAGAAGTTCGGGTGTTCGTCCGAGACGTTGCGCAAGTGGGTGCGTAGAGCTGAGACGGATCAGGGCCTGCGGCCCGGGTTGACGTCCGATGAGCAGACCGAGCTGCGGGA
>JAPOQZ010000180.1 GCA_026710435.1 bacterium
ATCCCCCACCCGATCAGCCACAAACCCCGTACCCCTCAACAAATCTGCCTGAACCGGCGACACACCCAAACTCACAGCCACACCCCCGAACTACACTCCTGTAACTCTACCAACCCCCGCGAAAAACACCACCCTCCTAGGAGGGTGCTGAACAAGGACGACTGCTGGGGCCTGCCGTCCGCCGACCAGGGATTATGCCGGCGGTTGGCATGCCGCTGGTGGATTGCTCAGTACCCTCCTAGTCGCTTCTGACGGTCTGGAAACGGGCGATCCCGAACTCATGGAAAGCCAGGTCGCCCGCCTGTCCCGGCTCGCCTATTCCATAGTGTGGATGAGTCCGCTCAAGGCCGACCCCGCCTACCGTCCCCTCACCCGCGGCATGCGTCTGGCCTTCCCCTACATCGATCACCTCCTGGCCGCAGACTCGCTGGGTGACCTTGAGAGGGTCGCCGAACTCCTCCCTAAGCTCGTGTCCGGCACCGGTCACGCATAGAGGCTGCAAGCGCGAAGAGCCGGTAGCCTTCCGTTCCTGAGGGTCGCGAGATCAGAACCGCAATCATTCGATCCGGAAAGTAGGCGCCGGTGGCCAAACCAACCTCCAACGGGACTTGTATGTTGTGCGAGAAGACTTACAGCCGGGCCGGAATGGGCCAACACCTGAAGGCATGTCGTAAGAAGGTAGGCCTCCAGGGGGTGATCGGTGGCAAAGCCCACATACGAACCGAGCACGGTAGCTATCACGTCGCTGTCGAGGACCGCTACGACCCTCGCTACTGGTTACATCTCGAGATGCCGATGGATCTCGACCTGCTCGACCTGGACCGCTTCCTTCGGGACATCTGGCTCGAGTGCTGCGGACACCTGAGCTCCTTCGATATCTCGGGAGTGACGTACCGGTCGCTCGAGATCGACCCGCTCGAGCCGTTCGGAGGCCGCCCACCCGAGAACATGCAATTCGCCGGCCACCGGGTTCTTCAGACTGGGAAGAGGTTCAAGTACGAGTACGATTTCGGCACCACCACGGAGTTGGCGCTCCGGGTGGTGTCTGAGCAGGCGGTGAAGTTAGGCAAGAGCATCCGGCTGCTGGCGATCAATGACCCACCTCGACTCGTATGCCACTCATGCAAGTCAGCATCGGCGGATGTGATCTGCACCGAATGCAGCATGGAGAGCTTTCCGTCTCTGGACCGTGGCCACCTCTGTATCGTTTGCCTTGGCCGACACGACTGTGACGACATGGAATACCTCCCGGTGATCAACTCCCCGAGAGTCGGAATGTGCGGATACATGGGATAGACCTTGAGCGCCGACAAGTTGGCACAAACAGCGACAAGCCAACCCTCGCTAGCCCCGAGTCTTCATGGCGGGGGCTTCCACTGGGCGTAAGGGCGTGGGATGAGAGCTTATGACCAGGGGATCACAGCCGTCTCGACAGTCCCGTCCCGACCCAGCGGGACCTTCACGCGTCGGGTGATGCCTCCGGCCGAGTCGCGATCATACGGTCGATCTGGCATGCTGCCGCGGGTATGTCCGGAACACGAAGAGCCAAGGCTAGGAAGCCGGGAATCCGGATTCATCAGCCCGGACAGTCCCCTGTACGTCTTCGATCCAGACACCTGGGAGGGTGCTGATTCGGTGATTCGTTGAAGGCTCCGTAACCCCTTGACCGCACCGGCGACCCGGGTCAAGACCGCCAGAATCGCCACACGGTTCGCCTCCTGCGGGACCCGCCCCCGGCCGCCGCCTCGTCGGCGCCCGTTGCGGACCAATTCGTGAGATCTTGTTAGACGAAGAACCGCGTACTAGTACCCTCATTGCACAATACTGAACCTAGTTGTACAATTCATGGGATGAGTTTGACACCAGATGCACTTCCGGATGTGAAGAGGATCCCGATCAGCGAGTTTCGCCAGAAGTGCCTCGCCCTGCTTCCGGCGATGGCCGAGAGCGGGGCCGAAATCATCATTACCCGGCGTGGTAAGCCCTTGGCAGTCGTCTCTCCGATCAACCAGGGCGGCTCCAACACCATCTATGGCCTCTACTCCGACGGGGACATCGTCTATCCCGATCCCACCGCGCCGTATTACTCAAACGAGGAGTGGGATGAAATCGTCGATGCCTGGGACGCTAACACCGGCTAGGAGGGTGCTGAACGCTGGGGACTGATCGATGAAGCGCTCGGTGGTGCTCGATACTCACATCCTCATCGCTTACTTGCGGGGAACTCTCGGCGGGGTCGGGAAGCCCAGTTCCCTGCTCCGGGTCGTGACATCTGCAGAAGCCGACCGGGGTTTGCTCGTGTCGGCGGCTACGTTCTGGGAAATCGAGTTGATCCGTCGCCACCCCAGGAATGACTTGCGGGCACTTCCGGCCACCGACGATCTCGTCTGGTTGCTGAGATCCAAGGGTGTCGCGACAGCACCGATCACCCCCGAGCTGGCCGTTCGAGCTGTCCGCCTGCTCGACGAGGGATTCCACAAGGACCCGATGGACCAGTTCATCACGGCGACCGCCATCAAGGAGGGAAGCATCCTGGCCACACGCGACCGGGCGATCAGGAGATGGGCCGAAGAAAACGGCAAGCCCGAGTTGGCCCCGATGGACTGACGGGGAGGTCCTGGGGCAGGATCCCGGCACTCACCGTGAACGATCGAATGGATCCGGCTCACGTCCGAACCGATGGTTTCGCTAAACCGTACGTTCTAATGCATGGGGACAAGGAAGGACCGGTCAGGAGTCCCGGTCGTCCAGACTCCTCCGCACGGCTTCGGAGGCCATCCCGGCCGCCAAGTCGGTGAGCCACTCTCGGTAGCCGTCCTTGTCGAGCATCATCCGAGCCTTGTTGCGGTCGATGGAATCTCGCGTCGTTTTCAGGAAGTCGTCCGCGTCCAGCCCGGAGATCCCTTCCGCTGTATCAACGAGCCTGCTGGCACCTTCGACGAGCCGGAAAGAACCGTAGATCGCTTTTTCGTCGAGGCTGAGACGGGCGGAAGTGACCAGGTAGAGGATGAATTCGAAGAGCGGATCGTCGTGTTCGGCGTGGCTCATCGGCTGTCACTCCAATCCTGACCGTAGCGGTTGTGGTGGACGGTGGGGTGGAAACCCTTGACCGGTTTGGGATGGTTCACCACGGGAGTCCCGACCGCCATCAGGACCTCCGGCCTGACGTGCTCCGGAAGGCCGAAGATCGCCTGGACCACCTCCTCGGTCCAACTGGTGACCTTGCACACACCAATCCCCAATACCGGCGCGGCGATCGTGACAAACGCGGCCGCTGCACCGGCGTCAAGCCTGGTCACGACTTCAACCCCTCGGGGTCCCATGACTTCCCTGGCCTTCGCGACGTCGCTGCAGATCACGATGACGGCGGGGGCGTTGTTGACAAAGCCCGGACATGCCTGCCGAACGGTTCTGACCAGCCGGGGATCGGTTACAACGATGAGATGACGGATGCCCGGCCTGGCCACCTGCGCTCTACCCGCGGCGTACACCAGCTTGTCGAGGATGTCCGGGTCCGGAGGATCGGGAGTGAAGACGCGATGCATCCGGCGCCGCCGCATCGCGTCGAACACAGCGTGCACTACCTTGTTACCGGATTCGGGTCGGCCGTCGGCCACCGGGCGACTGTACTACAAGCGGTCCGGCCGGGAGTCGCCTCCTTCTCGACAGCCTTGCCGATGGCATCGTTCGATCGGAGGGTGAGGAACGCTCTGGGCTCACCTTTGGGCAGATATTGGGGCACTGCTTGAGGCGTCGACGGCAGATGACTCGCTCTTCGCGCACATGCAGATATCTCATCCGGTGACATCCCGCGAAGAATCGCAAGCCATTTCAACGTCTACCACCAACGCATCCGTGCAGTGCTCCAGGTTTCGAACCCCGTTGGGGTAACCAAGCCATTGTCTTCGTGAAAGACACCACCAACCCCCTCGACACCGAGAAACCCCTCGAGTGCCAGATACATGCCCGGCTCCAGCTCGACGCCGTCGTTCGGCCGCAGCCAAGGGCTTTCCCATGTCAGCCCGAGACCGTGTCCGAGTACCGGAGATTCCTCTTCGTCCAGTGCGAGCGGAGTGTCGGCCACCGCTTCGCAGAGCCACTGCATTCCCGATTGGTGCACCTCGCCGGCTGTCACGCCGGGTCTGACGATCGCAGTGAGATATTCGACCAGACTGACGCTTGCCTCCAAGACGACCACCTGATCCTCATTGGGGTCGCCGCCCACGACCGTCGTCCGCCCGAAGTCCCACAGGTATCCTCCGTACGCTCCGTAGCAGTCGGCATGGAACCAATCGCCCCGCTCCATCGGTCGATACGGGTCGTAGGTCGGGAGTCGTGACCAGAGGAAGTGATGTGCGAGCCGGCCCGATGTAGTGGGCATGTCGTACATGACGGCACCCGAACCCACTATCACGTCGGCAGCCGCGCGCACAGCGTCGACTTCCCGGTTTCCTTCACCAACTGCAGCCATCATCGCGTCCACCGCCCGGCTACCTATGAGAGCGCCGCGGCGAAGCACCTCCAACTCGGCGGGACTCTTGACCCGTCGCAGTTCCTCGATAAGCGTGTCCGCAACGACCAGACTGGTCTTGCGGCTCATGTGTTGCTGCAAACCTCTGTAGGCCGCCGCGGACATGAAACTGGTCCCGACCAGACCGATCCTGGTACCGACGAGGCCGCTATCACGCAATGCCCTCGCCACCTCCGCTCCGATGTCCTGCGCCGGGCGCACATCATCGGCAACTACAAGATCCGGTCTCCACCACGGTCCGTCCACGATGAGCGTGGCTGGTCCATCGACAGGAAGCACCAGTACCGCATGGGAACGAGCCGATCCCAGTCCCTGGTGGTCGGCGAAGTAGGGATGGGGGGAGTAGTGATTGGCGAGGTAGAAGACCTCAGCATGCATGTCTACTGCGCTGCCGCCCCTGGAGTAGACAACCAACCCGTCGAGCGACGCCTCCGATGCCTTCTTGCGGGCTGCGCTCTGGCGCTGAAGGAACTCCTCCCTCCGGATAAGCTTCTCCGGTCTCCCCGCCGAGAGTGAGTCTGTATCAGCCATGGTGGAGAGCCGGACCTGGGCACAAACCGCATACCTCGTAGAAACGGGAACACCCTTGCAGTGCAAGGGTGTTCCTTCCGTAGCGGGGGTAGGATTTGAACCTACGACCTTCGGGTTATGAGCCCGACGAGCTGACCAGCCTGCTCCACCCCGCGCCGTTGTGGACCGGAATCATAGCCTAAGGCGTTCCGTTAAACCAGTGCGGGACGCCGTTCCTTCCCACATGGTTGGCGGACTCACAGGGAAGTTGCGAATTCCAGGGCCTCGTCGAAGCCCGCTTCCTGGAATAGCATCCGCCGCATCTTCATCAAGGGACCCATCGAGTCTATGGCAAAGGCACCCCCGAGCCGGTCCCCCCGACGGTAAAGGGCCAGCATCCCGGGCTCCCCGGGCGGGTCGTGGACGAACGCCACCTCGTCGTCGGAGGCCAGGCCGACCAGCTGCAGGCGGTGCCCGTACTGGTCGGACCAGAAGTACGGGATGCCCGCGTATGCGATCGGGGTGGCGCCGGCGATGGTGTTGACGATGTTGCGGGCCACCGTTGCGGACTGCTCGACGGTGTTGGTCCAGTGCTCCACCCTCATCCGGCGGCCGAAGCGGGGGTTCTCCCAGGACGCCAGGTCACCAACCGCGTACACACCCGGATGCGACGTGCGCATGTACCGGTCGCAGATCACGGCCCGGTCCATCTCGATACCGGAGCCCTCCAACCACTCGACGTTCGGGATCACGCCGATGCCCACTACCACCGTGTCGCAGGACGCCGTCGATCCGTTCGAGAGTCGCACCACCAAGCTGCCGCTCTCCTCATCGACCCCTGTCACCCCTATCCCGCAACGCAACTCAGCCCCGTACAAACCGTGCAGTCCGGCGCACCGCTCCCCGACTTGGGCGCCCACCGCCATCACGAGCGGTTGATCGGCTGCTTCGATGATGGTCACCTCCATCCCCCGTTTCCGGGCGCTGGCCGCCACCTCGCTGCCTATGAACCCGGCCCCGACCACCACCAGGCGGCGGCCCCGATCGAACGATGCCCGGATGGCCGTGGCGTCGGCCAGGGTGCGCATGACATGTACACCGTCAATGTCCCCCGTTCCGGGTAGCGTGCGTGGCCGGGCCCCGGTGGCGATCACCGCAAAGTCGTAGTCCACCTCCTCGCCGGTAGCGAGGCTGATCGACCGGGCCTCTGCATCCAGACCGACCGCCGCAGCTCCCAGCTTGAGATCGATCCGCTGCTCTTCGAAGAACACGGCGGTACGGAAGAAGGTGTCGTCCGGGCGTTTCTCGCGGGTCAGCACCTCCTTGGACAGGGGTGGGCGGTCGTATGGAAGGTGCGGCTCGTCACCTACCAGAGTGATGCGACCGTCGAAACCGGATCTACGGAGAGCGGACGCCGTGCGTAAACCTCCGAGCGAGGCACCGACAATGACGACCGTTGGTGAATGGGAGACTTGGCCGGTCACCCGGTCGGGGCCAGTTCGAGCTTGCCGTCCGCGAACTCCATCAGCCAGCGCCGGAAGATGACCGTGCCGAGATCGGCCGCCTTCACATGCATCTCGGCGGTCAGTTCCACAGGTAACTCCTCGGGGCGCTGGGACTCGACCACCGGCCTGTCCTGGGCGAGAATCACCTGCTGCATCTCTTCGAACTCCTCGTCCCGCTCGAAGGCGTAGTCCCTGGCCACGAAAGTGAAGCAACGGGTCCGCTTGCGGCTCACGGGCGCCACCGCAACGAACAGGATGAAGGTCTCGTTGGGACCCGCCGAGCTGTCCAGCCACATTGCGTTGGGCATGAATACCCGGTACCGCTTCCAGGCTTCGTAGGTCTCTCCCTCCCCGGAGACCATCGAGTTCTTCGGGTTGTCGGTGTATTCGAGGAAGGGGCCTGCGTTGATGTGGATCTCTCCGCCGTGGCGCGCCGCTTCGTAATCGGCGATCACCGCGTTGTCCCTGTCACCGAGGATGCCGTGGTGGACATGGGCGAAATGGGAGAAATCGAAGTAGTTCTCCAGCCGCCTGCCCACCGAGCAGTTCCACTCGTAGGGCTCCCAGCGCAGGATCCGGAATTCGGGATCGTCAAGCTCCGGCAGCACGGCCGGAGGGAACACCGGGGGCTCCTCGGCGAGACAGGTCCACACCAAGCCTCCCGACTCGATCGCGGGATAGACCGGGAGTTGAGCCTTGAGCTTCCCGTTGAGCTCCGGGCGGGCGGGAATGTCAACGACCGTCCCCTCCTTGTCGTAGGCCCAGCCGTGGTACGCACACCGCAGATAGCAGCCATCGATACGGCCCAGAGACAGCGCCGAACCCCGATGGCGGCAGATGTCATCGAAGACGTAGGGCTTACCGTCGAGACGGGCGATCGCCAGCCTGGTGTCGAACAAAGTGACTTGATGGGGCTTGTCAACCAAGTCCTCGGAATAAGCCACCGGCTGCCAGAACCGCCGGAGTTGCTCGTATAGCCGCGCCTCCCCGGCCACATCGAGTTGGGTGTTGCCCTGCTTCACGGCTGCCTCCCCTCGGTTGCCGGTTACTCCTTCGCCGCAGGCACCGGACCGCCCGGCGCCTCTCGATCAGTCGTGGACCGTTATCGCCTCCACCGGGCAGCAAAGCTCGGCGTTGATCGCATCGTCAACCAACTCGGCAGGTACATCGGGCTGCAGCACGACGATCTCGCTGCTGTCGTCGGAGACCCGGAACAGATCGGGTGCGACTGATGCACACATTCCGGAAACGATGCAGGTCGCATGGTCGAGTTCGATGGTCGCCACGCCGACTCCTCCGCTCGATAGACAACTCTGGCCAACCCGGATTATAGCTCACATCAATGCCGACTCACCACAAACTGAAGGGGGATTATTGATTACATCAATCCTGGCTTGGGGCTGATAGGTGAGACAACTCCCAGATCCCGGACGGGCTGTAGCACAGCATGATACGCTATCCGTACATCTACATTGAGAAGGATCGTACCGTATGATCATCGACTTCCGTGTCAGGCCTCCGTTCAAAAGCTTCTGCAACCTGAACATCTACGGGGCTCGCGATCCGAATCCTGATCCGGTGACCGCCCCCGGCGTGTGGCTTGACGTGCCGCCTTTCGGATCCTTCGAGGACCGATCCATCGAACGCTTCGTTGAAGAAATGGACGAAGCCGGGATCGACGTAGCCGTCGCCATGGGCCGCAACTCACCCGCGCCGTGGGGCTCGGTACTCAACTCCGACGTCGCCGAGTTGGTCGAGACGTACCCGGGGCGATTCGTCGGATTCGGTTCGGTGGATGGTTCATCGGGGGACGCCGTGAGCCAGGTCGACCAGTGTGTGGAACTCGGGTTCAAAGGTGTCGCTATGGACAACGGATGGTGTGTCCCTGCCCTGTATGACGACGACGAGTCCCTCTTCCCGGTGTACGAGCGGGTTGCAGAGCACGGTCTTATCCTGGCGCTGACCAGCAGCATATATGTAGGACCCGACATGTCCTATTGCATGCCGGTCCATATCCAGCGAGTGGCCCTGGCGTTTCCCCAAGTGCGGATCGTGGTCCCCCACGCCTTCTGGCCATGGGCCACGGAGGGGTGCGGGGTCGCCTTCCAGAACTCGAACGTGTACCTGGCACCCGACTTCTACGGGTACATTCCCAACAGCCCGGGGGCCGAGGAGTACGTCAAGGCGGCCAACTACTACCTGGGTTACCGGTTGCTGTTCGCCAGCAGCTACCCGATCCGTCCGCTCGGACTGAGCGTTGAGCAGTTTGCGGCTCTCCCGTTCAAGGACGACGAGCTGAGGCAGCGGTGTCTGGGCGGGAATGCAAGGCGCCTACTGGGGATCTGATCCGGAATGGTAGGCCCCACATGCACACGATCGATGCGGTTCCGACCGGACGCACCGACTGTGCCATTTCATTGTGCCGGCGCGCAGGCCGCAGGGACCCGGCTCCCACCTGACTCTGGTCCGAGCGGCGAGACCCGCGGCAGCCAATGAGGTCGACACTTGGCGCCACGGTCGTCAGCGGGGGTTCGTCAGGCATCGGAATGGCGGTGGTCCAGGGTCTGCTGGAGGGTGGCCGTTCTGTCGCGATCCTCGACATCCAACAGCCGCCGGAGGACCTGGCTGCCGGCGAGCAGGTCCTGTTTGTGAGGTGCGACACCGCGGACCCGCGTGCTGTTCATGAGGCGATCACCCAAGTCAAGAGTCGGGTGGCGCGGATCGAGGGTCTCGCCGCTTGCGCCGGCGTCGGCGGCGCCTCCGCTCGGCAGACCATCGGTAGCTCACAGTGGGACCGGGTCAGGACGATTGTCAACGTCAACCTCCTGGGTTCTTACTGGTTGCTCGAGTCCTGTGCCGCCGCTATGTCGGACGGTTCCGGGGGCTCGATAGTCCTCGTGGGTTCCGTGCTATCGCGCAAGGGCATGGCGGGCATGTCGGCGTACAGCGCAGCCAAGGGGGGCGTCGAGAGCTTGGCGAGGTCGGCCGCAGTAGAACTGGCCGGTAGCGGCATTCGCGTCAACTGCGTTCTTCCTGGTCCCATCCTCACACCGATGTCGAGAACCGGGTTCGTGGCGGATGGGCTTTCGGCGGAACAATGGACCGAGAGAATGGCCGAAGTAGTACCGCTCAACAGGGTAGGCGAGCCGCGGGACGTCGCTTCTGTGGTTTTGTTCCTGCTCGATGACAGGTCGAGCTACATGACGGGCGCATCTCTCATGGTTGACGGCGGCGCGAACGTAGGATGACCCGATCGGTGGAGGACGGACCTGTCGAAGCAGGTCGGCGACGTTAGGAGCACAGAATGAAGGTCATCGACTTCCGTATTCGACCCAACACTACCGAATACATGAACCTGTATACCGGATCGGGTTACGCACTCTTGTGGCGCCGGTTCGGGATTCCGGAGCCGGCACCCGTGCCTCTGGAGTACTTCTCGAACGAGGCTCGCCAGCAGAACATCGAGATCGGCGTGTTCACGGGACGCAACAGCAGCTGGGCAAACCTCAGCAATCACTACGTACGAGAAACGGCTGCGGAGACCGGGGGTCTTCTGTTCACCGCCTACGGGATAGACCCCCACTCCACGAAGCGGGAAGTCGAACTTGCCGCCGCGGCCGCGGACAGCAGAAACATCGGCATCGCGCTCGATCCTCCGGGGGATCCCGTGGCTGCCCAGCCGCTCGGATGGGACGACGACACGATCATGTTCCCGATCTACGAGTTCGCTGCCGCTAACAAGCTGGTCGCCATCCTCACCGTCGGACCCTTCGTAGGGCAGTTCTACGGGAACCCGGGGCCCTTCGAACGGATTGCCCGCACCTTCCCGGATCTACGCCTGGTCATCGCGCATGGATGCTGGCCTCGCTCGGAGGAGTTGGTGGCTACGGCCTACCGGAACGACAACATCTATCTCGAAGCCTCCATCTACGCGTTCCATCCCGGTGCGCATGTGTTCCGGGATGCAGCTGGGACCCTGATTTCCGACAAGGTGGTCTACGCCAGCGCGTTCCCCTTCCAGCCTCTCGATGCTTGGAGGAAGTATGTCAGTCTGGGATGGCCCGAGGACTCACTCCGCAAGGTCCTCTCCGGCAACGCGCTACGTCTGATCGAATACGCGGGCGGGCTGGCTTAGAAGTGATCGTCCCGAGCGGCGACGGCCGACCGCCGGAGCCGGGGAACCCAGGAGTCGTCGTAGTCACGGGCGCACTCGGCGGCATGGGCGGAGCGATCTGCCAAGCGTTGCAGGCAACCGGTTGGACGGTTGCCGGTCTTGACCGTCCCGACGTGATCGCTTCTCGAACCGACCGTACGTTCTCCGGGTTGTTGCTGGGCGTGGACATCACGTCGACACGCGATCTCGAGTCGGCATTCGATGAGGTGACCCGGCTGGCAAGCACGCCGACCGCCCTCGTCAATTGCGCCGGGGTTTCGGCCGACGATCGGCTTGTCGAGATGTCGTTCGACAACCTACGCAGGACGATCGAGGTGAACCTGGTAGCTGCGATAGCCGCGATGAGCTTGTTCGCAAGGCATTGGATCGCAGGCAAGAGCCGGCGTCGGGCCGGCGGTACCGGCGCTATCGTCAACGTCTGCAGCCTTTCCGCATACGGCGCCAACGCCGGCCAGTCAGCATACGCATCATCAAAAGCAGGCTTGGTAGCCGCCACCCGCGTCGCAGCCAACGAACTGGGACCGCTGGGATTGCGAGTCAACGCCATCCTCCCGTCCTTCGTCTCGACACCGCTCACCGCGGGGGCCACCGACGATGTCCGGGCAAGTCTGCTCGGCCGCACCCCTCTAGGAAGGTTCCCGCACCTCGACGAAGTAGCTGCCACCGTCACCTGGCTCCTGTCCCCGGATGCGAGCTACGTGTCGGGAGCGGAACTCAGAGTGTCCGGCGGTCGGTTGTTCTGAGGCGTTCCCCTTGGAGCGTCCTACGGGAGCGCCGACTCGACCTTCCAGCATCGCACCGATCTCCCGTCGGAGGCAACGAGACGCTGCGGTTCCGAGCACCGCGCTTCGGCGAGCGGGCAGCGGGGAGCGAGACGGCAACCAGTCGGGAGGAAGGATGCATCCCGGACATCGACCGCGAGTTCCAGTGGCTCAGCGGGATCCGGCAAGCTGCTCGCCGTGAGAAGCGCCCGCGTGTAGGGATGGGCGGGCCGGGCGACGATATCGGAGGCACTCCCTTCCTCGACGATCTGACCGACGTAGATCACCAGGATACGGTCGGCGACATACGAGATGACATCGAGGTCATGGCTCACGAGGATCATCGACAGCCCCATCGACTCGCGGAGACCGGTGAGCAGGTTGAGGATCTCACCCCGGACCGACACGTCGAGCGATGAGGTGGGCTCGTCGAGGAAGACGATGTCCGGTCGCGTGATGAGCGCCCTTCCGATGGAGAGTCTTTGAAGCTGACCACCGCTCAATTCGTGCGGGTAGCGGTCCAGATGCTGCCTACCGAGACCGACCGACGTAACCGCCCTTCCCAGGGCGCCGTCAACCGGCTCTCCCGTCACCTCCTTGGCAAGCCGGGCGTTGTAACGCAGCGCGGCGGAGACGCGCCGCGCCGGGTTGAAGGAGCCTCGCGGGCTTTGATACACGAACTGCACCTGGCGTCGCTGGTCGCGCGTTCGCGTGCCCAGCGCGAGATCCAGCGGTTGCCCGCCCACTTCGGCGCTTCCGATGCCGGTTGTCTCGACACCTGCGATCACCTTGCCCAGTGTGGACTTACCGCATCCGCTCTCGCCCACCACACCGAGTATCTCCCCGGCTCTGAGGTCGAGAGAGACATTCGATAGGGCTTGGTACCCCTTACCCGACCCGATGAGTCGCTTCGTGGTGTAGGTCTTCGAGAGCCCCCTGACCTTCAGGACGAGAGGCTGTGCTGCAGAGCTTCCGCCTGTGCCGGTAGCGTCTCCTTGGGGCCCGGTCGGGGAGGTTCGATGGGTCAAACCGGCTCCCCCTCACTGTCCCCGCGCACGGTCTTCAGCGGGAACAGGCACCGAACGAAACCACCTGCCGAGGGCGCCTGTCCGAGAACGGTGTCCGAGCATGCAGATCGAGCCTCACCACACCGCGCCTGGTACGGGCAGGTTGGCGAGACCTCTTCGATGGAAGGCAGCGTGCCGGCGATCGAATACGCTCGTTTACCTCGGTTGAGCACACTGCTACGCACGAGGTCGCGCGAGTACGGGTGGGCGGGATCGTTCAGGATGTCGGAGATCGGTCCATACTCGACTGACTGACCGGCGTACATGACGGTGACACTGCCCGCGAGGCGTTTCACCACGTTCAGGTCGTGAGAGATGAGGATCAGGCTGGCACCGGAGCCATCGAGATACTCCTCGAGGAGGTCGAGAACCTGGATCTCTGTTGTGACGTCGAGCGAAGTGGTCGGCTCGTCGGCGATGAGCAGATCCGGATTCGGCGCCAGCGCCATGGCGATAGCGACCCGCTGGCACATCCCACCACTCAATTGGTGGGGGTACTTCCGGGCGACCTCTTCCGGCGCCGGGATGTGCAGCGAGCCGAGCAGATCGACCGCTACTCCCCTGCGCTCCGCCCTGGCGACGCCGGCTGCGGCCAGAGCTCGTCCGATCTGTACTCCGATCCCGGCCATAGGATCCAGAACGGAAACAGGGTCCTGGAAAATCATGGCGACGCGGCTGCCGCGCACCTCGTCCGGGAATTCGTCGGCGAGGTCGAACTCGCCGAGCAGAGTGGCCGATCCTCGATCCAGCACCGCGTTGCGAGGGAGCAGTCCGGTGAGCAGCCTCGCGGTGAGGCTCTTACCGCAGCCGGACTCACCTACCAGTGCCGTCCGATCCCCCGCCCGGACGGACAGATCCACGTTCTGGACCGGGTACAGGGGAGGAAGGCCCTTCCGATCGATCCGGATCCCGGCTCCGGACAGGAGGACGACCTCACCCATCCTCAGGCTCCCTCCGGGTGACTTGGTACTCGCATGGTGGCCCTCCCTCTAACCGATCCCGCGTGTCTCGGCGTCGAAGAAGCGAGAGAGGCTGTGGAGGCTGATCACGACCAGCACGACGGCGACACCGGGGAAGGTGGACACCCACCATGCACCCTGGAGAAGGAAGGGTGCACCGGTGTTGATCATGGATCCCCACTCGGGGAAGGGCGGCTGGACACCCAGTCCGATGAACGCGAGGGCGGCGATGACCTGGATCGCCAGAGCCGTGCTGAGGGCGAAGAGGCCGAGCACCTGGCTGGTGGCGTTGGGAAGGAGTTCCTGGACAACGATGCGGGGACCGCTCGCCCCGGCGTTCTGCAAGGCCTTGACCCACTCCGCTTCCCGGAGAGGGGAAATGACGCTACGCACCACGCGGACGTACCAGGGGAGGCTTATTGATGAGATGACCACAACGAGATTGAAAGTGTTGTCGCCGAGTGCGGCGAACAAGGCCAAGGCAAATAGGAAGAGCGGGAACGACTGGAGCACTTCTATGGCCTTCTGGACGATCGCGTCGACCCACCCGCCGGTGTACGCGACGGTGGCGCCCAGGATGGAGCCACCCACCGCCCCGATAGTGACCCCGGCGACCGCGACGCCGACGTCGGTGCGGGTCGCCGCGACCACGCGAGAGAAAACATCCATCCCGAAGCCGTTCGTCCCGAACCAGTGGCTGCCCGACGGGGCCTCGAGGACGTTGGCGGGATTGGGCTGGAGCGGATCGTGCGGGACGATGGCCGGGCCGATCAGGATCACCAGGAAGGTGATGGCCAGCATGATGGTAGGTAGCCGCGGCAGCCTCCTGATCCAGACCGCGGCCCTGGCGAGCCTGGCGTTAAGTGGACGGGTCTCCAGCAGGTCAACCGTCATCGACGGCGCCTCATGAGTGGCACCAGCAACAACCCTTGGCCGGCACACGAACGGCCGATGCCGCGGTCCTCATCATCGCGAGATCCGTAGGCGCGGGTCCATGGCAAAGGTCACGAGATCGGCGATCTGGTAGACGAGCACGTAGGTGACCGAGGCGAGGAGCACCACACCGAGCACAGGGTTGTAATCGGAACTGTCCATGGCGGCCACCGCATACGACCCGATACCGGGCCAGGAGAACACGACCTCGACGAGGACGGCGCCTCCCATCAGGAAGCCGATCGTGATGGCCAGGATGTTGATGACTGGAGCCGCGATGTTCGGGAGAAGCAGCCTCCACTTCACGGCTCGCCTCGAGACCCCGAAAGAGAGGGCAGCCTCGTAATAGGGCGAGTTCACGACGCTCACCGTGGCGTTGCGCGTCACGTTGAGGATCGGGGGCATCACCCCCGACGCCAGCGTGACGGCCGGTAACAGGAGATACCGGACCGACTCCCGTGCGGCCGTCCAGTCACGAGCGAGTAGGGCATCGATGGTGACGATGCCGGTGACCGGTTCGGAGTCCAGCGCAAACAGGCCCCGCCCGGTGGGCGCGGGGAACCAGCCGAGCCAGTAGAAGCCGAAGTAGATGAGCATCAATCCCAACCAGAAGTTCGGTATGGCTGCGCCGAGCTGCGCGATGGATCCAACAAGACGATCGATCCAGCCATCGGGTCGCAACCCGGCCCGGATACCCCCCGGAATCGCCACCAGTAGAGACAGCAACAACGCCGCTCCTGCCATCTCGACCGTCGCTGGAAGCCGGTCCAGGATCTCTCCACCGACTGGCGCAAAGGTCCGTCTCGAAATGCCAAGGTCGCCTCTCACCAGATCCACCATGTACGAGGCCCACTGGCGATACATCGGTTGGTCGAGCCCCATCTCGGCGCGCCGGGCGGCGATGATCTCGTCCGTCGCGTCCTGGCCCACCATCAAGAACGAAGGGTCTGCGGTGGCCCGGCTCACCACGAAGGTGAGCGTAGCGACGAGCAGCGACACCAGAACGAGGGATCCCAGCTTCCTGGCAACATACATGAACACGTCAACACGGGTAGTGGACCCCGGTTCGTCTGCACCCTGCGGCGGGCCGGCCGAACCGTCGTCGCCGAACTCGGACGCTGTCGACCCGACCAAGCGCTGACCTCCCTGTCGTCGGTTACCTGCTCGGGATACGTCCCCGCCTGGGAAGGTGTTGGGAAACCTCCCGTCGGCCCGACCGTCGGTGACAGAATGCCACCTCAGCGGACGACCGGCCCTCCGTTATCACGTTTCCCAACACCCTTCCTTGTTCTTAAGAGCAGCGACTCCGTCGCGGGGCTCCTATTCGTCCCTATAGAGGCTTCCCCATATCGGCAACTCGTCCGGCTCGTGCACGTAGCCTAGGAGACCGTGGGCCAGAGCGACCTGGGTTGCGCCACCGGCGATCCACACCTCCGGAGCATCATTGATGATGATCTCAATCGCCTCTCGAGCCAGCGACCTCTGGGCATCCTTGTCCGTCTCGGCTTTGAGCATGGCGACGAGCTCGTCCATCCGGGAATCGGTGTACTGAGTCCAGTTGATGACCGACTTGGTCCTCCACCAGAGATTGAAGTGGAAGAACGGCTCATCCACGAAGTCGGTGAACCAGCCACGCAGATAGGCATCCCCGGTCCCCTGACCCATGGCTTCTGCCAGCACGGCACCGGTCGCCCGCTCGATGTCCATGGTGACACCGATCTTCTGGTACTCGGACCGGAGGAACGTGGCGATCTCATCGACCAGCGTGTTTCCTTGCGGGATCATCAGGGTGAACTCGAATCCGTCGGCAAAGCCCGCCTCAGCAAGTAATGCCTTCGCTGTGTCGAGATCGTAGGTGTATTTCTGCAGATCGCCGAAGTTGAAGTCCTGGTAGTAGGTCGAGTTCGGCGACACCGGGCTCGCCAGATGCACGCCGGTGCCCTGCAGGATGTCGTTGATAATCGTCTCGTGTGGAACCGCGTAGTTGAGCGCCTGCCGCACCTCCCGGGTGTCGAACGGCGGAACCGTGTTGTTCAACAGGAGCCGCAGGGTCCGCCGACCCGGAATCTTGAGGACGTTGGCGCTGCCTGATTCATCAAGACGTGCCAGCTGGCGTTCGTCGAGGTCCATAGCCATGTCGACCTCGCCGGTTTCAAGTAGCAGGATCCGGTTGCTCGCGTCTGGAATCACCAGGAGTTCGACCCGGTCGAAGTAGGGCTCGTCCCAAGCCCATGCCGGGTTGGCCTCGAATACGATCCGCTGCCCGCGATCCCATTCAACGAGCCGGTAAACACCGTTGCCCGCGTAGTTCTGAGCGATCCATTCGTTGCCGCAGGGATCGTCCTCGGTAATGTGCGGCTTGATCGCCTCCGAGTCGAGTAGCACTGCGACCTGCGCACGGAGCTGGTTCTCGATGATGGGCGACGGCTGCTCGAGCGTGACGCGGATCGTGTAGTCATCGATCTTCTCAACCTGGTCGGTCGACAGCACGCCGTACGAGTTCGAGTTGAACATCGTGCTGGCCTTGGCACAGAATGCCCGCTCGTAGAACCACAGGAAGTCGTCTGCCGTCATCGGGTTGCCGGTTGTCGGGAAGGTGACGCCTTGCCGGATGTGCATGGTCACAACTCGACCGCCGTCCGAGTACTCCATCCGCTCGACTGCCCTCCCGATCCGAGTCGAGATGTTGGCCTTAGCGAACTCGCCCACCTCTCCGGCGGGAGGCTCGTAGAACAGGAACTGCGCATAGATGTTCTTCAACGTCATGTTCGTGAGCGTGTTCTGCCCGAAGATCGGATCGATCGAGGGAAGGTCACCCGAGACCGCAATCCGCAACGTGTGGACTTCCTCCTCCATAGCCGCCTCGGTGGTGACGGCCGGCTCTGCAGCGCTCGTCGTTTCGGGGGCGGCAGTCGTTGTCTCGGGCGCAGCGCTCGTCGTAGCTGGAGCGTCGTCTGCCGGTTCGGTTTCAGAGCCGCACGCACTGAACAGAAGGCTTAGCGTCACCGCCAAACCGATCACCAACCTAGTTCGCCTTGATCTCTCCATGGTTCTCTCCTCCCAGAGTCAGACTCCCGGTCTGACGTTTGTAGTGCCTTGCAGCTAATCCTCACACTTGCGTCCAAGCTCCTCGCTTGCGGGTGGCCCAACCGGCGATCGGACGCTGAGGTTCCTATTGCGTGACACCTGCCATCTCGGAGCGCCCTGACACCCCTGACGGGGATCGCGGAGATCTGCGGAACTCGTGGAACGGTGAAGGTCTTGGCAGGAAGGTACGTGGACAGACCGGCGAAGTCTCGCCTATGCCAATCGTAACTCTGTGACGCACATCGATCTCCGAGCGCTTTTCTGAACCATACACAGGGGTTTCGCGCCGTGTCAACGGGTACATCGTGATCCGTGAGTTGCGCAACCGCGTTTCCGAGAGGGTCCGCGGACCTTGTTGCCGGAAGTGTGCGTTGGACTTCCGTCGGCTCGTCAGAGGCCTTCCCGCCACCTTGTTACAGGCAAGGTGGGCCGCCGGTTGGACAACACATCTCGAACCCGGGCCACACTCGCCCCCGGGATGTGTCGGCCAAGACTGCAGGTCAACGTGGGAAAGCGCTCGGAAGACCAGTCTCAGCAGCTTGCCAACTCGACCTTGCCGTTGGCTATGTCCAGGAGCCACTTGCGGTATTCCAGCGTCCCGAGGTCGGCCCCCCTCACGTGCATCTCGGCGGCTAGGTCGGCGGGGAGCTCCTCGGGGCGCTGCGACTCCACGATGGGACGATCCTGGTCGGTGACCATCTGTGCGAAAGCCCGGAAGTCCTCGTCCGCGCCCGGATAGTTGCGGCCCACGTAGGTGAAGCAGCGGGTTCGCTTCCGGTGGACGGGTGCCACCGCCACCCAGAGCACGTAGTCCTCCACCGGCCCGGCGGTGCTGTTCAGCTTCACGGCGTTGGGCAAGAACACCCGGTAGCGCTTCCAGGCCTCGTAGGTCTCCGCCATGCCTGACTCCGGGTTGTTCTTGACGTTGTCGGTGAACTCTACGAAGGG
>JAPOQZ010000147.1 GCA_026710435.1 bacterium
TCCGTGACCCTCGGAGGTGGCGGCGGGGGTGGGAGACCCAAGGAAAGAGGCACCTTCCGGCGGTTTTCGCGTTCTCGGGGTTCGGTGGCGTGGAGGTGTAGCCCGCTCTTATGTGACGAACTTCCCACTCGGGACACTAGGAGGGTGCTGAACAATGACGATTGCTCGGGCCTGCCGCCCGCCATCCCAGGAATAATGCCGGCGGTTGGCAGGCCGCTGGTGGACTGCTCGGTACCCTCCTAGTGTCCTGATTCGTTGTTTCGGGTTTTGGTGTGTTGAGACCATGACTCCGTCCAGAGGGTTGGATCTGTCACATACCGGTGGATATCCGCAAATGTGCCAACGGTCCGTGTTCTCACCACCGATCGAACCGGAGCAGGGATCAATCGGCCGAACATCCCCGCAGCGGAGGAGAGAACGCGCTCGGGGCCTCGGAGGTGGCGGTCGGGGGAGGTCATCGACGGGGCACCATCCGGTCGTTCCTCGCACTCGGGTTGGCCGGCCCATCATGCGGACCCTCCATGAGCCGACGGTCCGCTCCGGGACGGGCTTGAACAACGATGCGAGTTTGGGGTGAAGGCCCCCCTTCCCTGACTCCTTGACCTTACCGATCGCTTGGCAACAAACGATCGGCGGGTCGAAGTTTTGGCTGTCCGGTTGATCGAGACGATGATCCGACCGGATCCTGCCCTCCGGTCCGATCCGTTTCCTCTCTCCCGAGCCTCGCCAGCACGACCGTGTAGTCCGAGTCGATCACCCTTCGGAAGCTCTCGGATGCAGCGTGCCAGTCCAGCACATCGACCGTGATGGGCAGGTCGGACTCCTCGAAGGCGTTCTGAAGCTTGCCGAGGACTCGCCAATCCAGCGGTTCGTCACCGACGACGGCGAGGTCGAGGTCGGAGAACTCGCGAGCGCTCCACTTCGCTCTCGAGCCGAAAGCGCGCACCTCGCAGCCCGGTACATGCTCGGCCAGGATCTGCCGCACCTCGTCCAAGTGCTGTGGCTTGAGGTCAATCATTCGAGTCGTCGAGAGTTGCGAGTAGCTTTCGGGACGCTCGCAGGAATCCGGGAACCTCGCCGTAGACTCGGTCGGCGATCTCCTGCTTGTAGGTGTGAGATGTCAGGTTCCTGGCGTACGTGTACTCCATCCATTCCTTCTGGATTGTCGATCAGCCCTTCCCGTGCTGCGATGCGGAAGACATGGCGCCGGGTCGCACCAACCGTGACGGACGGATCACGATCCTCCTGCAGCCATCGCTTGATGGCGTTCCAGCTCAGTTCGTAGGTGAACTCGAAGTACTGGATCACGCCTGCTCGAAGACCCTGCTGCTCCACCTCGGTCAACTGCTCCATACGCCGGCGGTCCTCGCCCACGGCCAAGAGGTCACCGAGCGCGCCGATCGCCTTGCTAAGGCTCTCCAGTTCCAACGCCACCCTTTGAAACCTCTATCCTCCGGTCGTTACCATCGGTCCTCCAATAGTGGCACTGACCGGCGTACAAGGAGCGCCGGGTTGTCGCCATCGACCGGGAAACCAGCCGGCGGCCTGCTGTCTAGGCCGGTTGAATGTTGCGCGGTCAACGGACGTCGCCCGATGACCACCGAGCGGCGATTCACCGCGATGCGAACCAGCATCTGCCGTTCGTCGGCGTAAGGGAAGCGAGGCGCCTCCCCGAGACCGAAGTGACCGGACTGCAAGTGACCGGATTCTGCCTATTTGGTTGCAATCCTTCAGGTCATCCCCACCCTCTGCAGCACGAATCGTGTGGCCGGAGGCGTTCCCCCATCGACACTCTCCCATCTCGGCGGGTCGAGCGGGGCTCCCCTGACGGCAGAGGACTTCTCGAACACAACCTCACTTCTCGAATACAACCTCGACCTTGCCCGAGACGGCTGGTACCGGGGGTGGCGGACAGGCTTGTGTTACTCCGGTACGCGGCTGTTATCGCGGTCGGTAGATGTCTGCTCGATGGTCGATGTGGACCACGTTGACCGTGTGCTGGTCGACATCTATCTCGTAGACGATGCGATATGCACCTATCCGTGCCGAGTGAAGTCCCGACAGGTCGCCCCTCAACCGTTTGCCAACTCGCTGCGGCCTTTCGAGAAAAGGTCCCAGGATGTAGTCGACGACCGCGACGGCAATCTTCTCGGGTAGGCGGTCAATCGATCGCCGTGCGGGTCGAGCAACTACAAGAACCCAAGAAGAGTCGGTCACGCCATCCTTCGACGGAGTTGGTCACGGACCGCTTGGACCTCTTGCTGGGTGACGACATCTCCTGCGGCAATGGCCGCCCGACCGAGTTCAACTGCATGCACAGCCGCGGGATCGGACAGTATGGCAACGGTTTCTTCGATGGCCTCGAGGTCGTCCGTGCTGAGCAACACAACTACCGGAAGACCGTTGCGTGTCACCGTGACTCTCTCATGTGTCGCCCGGATTTCCTCGACCACCTCCGATAGCTTGGCTTTCACTTCTGACAGGGGGAGAACCTTTGACATGACCAGAATTATAGTCTGAAACACGCGATCGCCATCAGCGGCCGGCGCCCCTCCGCCCGCGGTGAGCACCGAGCAACTCCTCACACCAACATCAGCGGCCGGTCCTGATGACGTGCTCCAGACGTCGAATGTCTGTACCCCGCGACCGGGCGATTCGGTGGCGTCCCCAGTCGGGCACTCCCCTGACCTACCAGCGAAAACGTCGATCGGTCGGGGTAGGCCTGGATGGAAGCGTGCCGCCCCTCAAGGCCTGGGATGTATCCGGCTCCCTCCGGGAGAGTGACCGCGCCGCCGGAGCAAGGCCGAGAACTCCGCGGCCGACGCACCCCGGCTCGGACTCCGTTCCCGTTCCAACATTTTCGGAGTGTCGGCAGCCGCAACCACTACCGGACCACCAGCCCCGGGGTCTCGAGAACGCGAAAACCGCCGGGCGGGTCGCCTACGGCGGGAACCCA
>JAPOQZ010000156.1 GCA_026710435.1 bacterium
CGTGGAAGACGACAGCTTCGTGGTACTCGGCATCCTGGACGACGTTCTCCGCCAGCCAGAGTTGCTCAACGCTCTGATCGTTCCGGAGGGAACGGCGAGGGAGCTCTACGACCTCGAATCGCCCACAACGATCCAGATCGACACCCAGATAGGAGCTGCTTCGCTAATCGCCTCCCAAGCCCCGATCGCGGTAGCGCCGAACGACCCGACCACAGTCCGGGTACAGGCACCGCCCGAACCGGACGAGGTACGGGCCGGTGTCGAGGAGGACGTCAACGCCTTGTTCCTCGTCCTCGGTGGAGTGTCCCTGCTGATCGGTGCGATCGGCATCGCCAACGTAACGCTGGTGTCCGTTCTGGAGAGGGTGGGAGAGATCGGGCTACGGCGCGCGTTAGGCGCCGGTCGCCGCCACATCGCCTACCAGTTCCTGCTCGAGTCCATCGGCGTTGGCCTGTTCGGTGGCATGATCGGCGCCAGCGTCGGGGTGCTGGTCGTCGTGGGGGTGTCGGCCGCCCGGACCTGGACACCGGTGCTGGACCCGAGGATCCCCCTCGCCGCGCCGGTGCTGGGCGCGATCATCGGACTACTGGCCGGTCTGTACCCGGCGCTGCGCGCCTCCCGGATGGAACCCGTCGAAGCCCTCCGCACCGGCGCTGCCTGACCTCCCCCTCACCCCTCCCAGTCCGGCAACCACGTCGCCGGTCCGTTCGGCGGAATCCGGAATGCGAGTTGACAAGGCCTAGGAGCGTGACCCAAACCCTCCGCGAGGGTGATGGTTCTCAACGCATGGATGCGCATCACGAGCGTCTGCCGCTCCCGTAATTGCCTCCAACAAGCCAGAAGAAAAGAGGGTTCGTTATCGGCATGAGACTCGCACAAGGAGACACTCGCCGCCTGTGTGGTGGATCACCTGAGCGCGCCGCTCGAGTATCGGAGGCATGAACACACCGAGAGCCGGATGCTCCCGAAGTTGCACGTCCGGTCCGGAGGCGGGTCGGGGAAACCCACCAGCCTGAAAACTGACAGGCTCCCCGGTCCGACCCCTACACCTATGCTCCCACCGGGGCCGGGTTCCTGCACCTAGCAGTGTTACTCGACCTCTGGTCTGCGTAATGGCACGGGCCGGATCCTCCGGCGCCCGTCAGGTGAGGGCTGGCTGTGGCCGCCCTTGCGGCGGTCTCGCCGCTTCTTCACTTCTTCACCTCTCCTTGACCCAGGGCCGGCCGAGAATGAACCAGAGCAGGTCGAACACGACGATGCCCAGGGCTATCACCACAGGGTGGTTCAGATCGTTTCGCTTCGGGCCAGCCCGACAACGAGGCCGATGGAGAACGGGATCAAGGCCACCAGCAGCACAAGGCTCTGGATCCGGCGGAGGAGGTTCATCGGCTCTCCACTCGTGACAGCAGCAGAAGGATCCCACCGAGTCCGGCGATGATCACCCTCGCTGCTAGGCCCCAGGCGAAACCGGCGGCAAAGGGGGTGATCAGCAGGCCGACGATAGAAACGATTGCCAGCACTGCCATAACGCCGCTCTGTTCCACGAACACGTGGAACGTGGCAAACACGATGGTGAACAGGATTGTCAGCCCGCCCAGCACCACCCACGCGATACCCAGCGTCTGAGCAATATCGCGGGGGCACGATCAGACCAGGACCGAAGCGTCGTACTCGGACGACGGTTTCTCCACAGGCTCGCCCTTCGGCAGCATCAGGGTGGACACCACCACCGTGCCCGACACCATGTCGTGGAAACCACGATGATGCCGTGATCCCAGAGCGACAACCAGCGAGATGAACGGTCCGAGCGGCATGATGTAGAAGATCAGCCACCTCAGCAGAGCCAACCCGAACGACGGTTTGCGGCCCTCCCGGTCCGGAGCGCACACGCCCCCGTAACCGACCAGGCGCATCTGCATCGCCGCCTTCCCCATCGTCGTACCCGCTGCCGCGTGCATCACCGGCCGGTACAAGGCGATGATCAGGTAGTAGAGGAGCAGCGGGATCACCGTCCCCCAGAACCCGTAGTCCCCGCCAAGGTACTGGATCGGTGACGGGATCGGCAGGATCCAGAAGACAAACGCGGCCACCGCCGCCGCAGCCACGAAGTCGAGCAGATGCGCCACGAGCCGGCGCATCAGCGACGGGATCACAAATGTGTCGGCGCCGATCTTGACAGTCGGAATCTCCATGTCAGACCCCCGGCGCGGGTATCGTGTTGACCGAACTGCAGCAATGGTGTGGAAGGTCCCTGCGCTCGATAAACCCCTCCGACAGTCGGACGAGGCCCCGGTCAAGTTCCTTGATCCTCTGCTCGAAGACGGCCTTTCGCACTCAAACCTCTCGACGCTCTTAGCCATATCAGTCTCCGAGGCCGACCTGGAAACGCTGATAGACACCACGCCGGTGGGCGTCGTGATCTTGGACGCCAGGACAGCAACGTTCTCCTTCAACGCGTTGGTCTCCTACAACCGGGAGGCGATGAGGATTGTGGACGGTCTGCGATATCCGGACCAGCCGCCGGAGCACCTACTGGAGGTCATGACCATTCACCGCGCCGACGGCAGGGAGTTCTGCCTCGAGGAGACTCCGATGGCCCAAGCCATGAGCGCGGGCGAGACAGTTCGAGCCGAGGAGATCGTCATGCGGGTGCCCGACGGGCGGAGCGTCAGAGTGTTGCTCAACGCCACGCCCATCCGCGCCGAGGACGGCGAGTTAGAGTCCTTCGTCGTCACTCTCCAGGACCTGACGCCACTGGACGAGCAGGAGCGGCTGAGGTCCGAGTTCCTGGCCATGGTCAGCCACCAGCTGCGCACCCCGCTCACCTCGGTCAAAGGCTCGGTCGCGGCCCTGCTGGATCCCCCCGCCCCGCTGAACCCTGCCGAGTTGAGGCAGTTCCACCAGATCATCAACGCCCAGAGCGACCGTATGCACGCGCTGATAAGCGATCTGCTTGACGTGGCCCGCATCGAGACAGGCATGCTTGCGGTATCCCCCGAACCAACCGAAGTAGCCGGTATCCTAAAGAACGCCAAGAACGCCTTCCGCAGTGGCGGAGGGAGACACCACGTCGACATCGACGTCCCGGTGGACCTTCCCTGGGTTATGGCGGACCCGGTGCGCATACTGCAGGCGCTGGGCAACCTGTTGGCCAACGCGAGCAAGAACTCGCCGGAGTCGTCCGCCATCCGGGTGAGCGCCGCCAGGAAAGACGTCCACGTGGCGGTGTCAGTGACCGCCGTTTGTTGGTCTCACATCGTTTCTCAACATCCCACTGCCAGTCTGAACACCCAGCTCAAAGCATAGTTCTTGATTCTTGCCGTCCCAGACAGTACCGTCTAATCCCACCGATAAAGTGATAACCACACGTGATAACCAAAACGGGGAGGAAAGGGCAGGTGAAACGTCCACGGATCCTATCAGCCGCGTTCGTGCGTACCGTCACCCAACCCGGACGCTACGGCGACGGACGCGGCGGCTACGGTCTCAGCCTCCTGGTGAAACCAACCGCGAACGGGCGGCTATCCAAAACGTGGAGCCAACGGGTCCGCTTCCACGGACGGGTCACCAACATCGGTCTAGGCGCCTACCCCATCGTCACCCTGGCCGAAGCCAGAAAAAAAGCCGTCACGAACCGGCGGACGATCGAAGCCGGACTCGACC
The DNA here is from genome assembly GCA_026710435.1 of bacterium. Lineage (GTDB taxonomy): Bacteria > Actinomycetota > Acidimicrobiia > Spongiisociales > Spongiisociaceae > JAPPFW01. The sequence goes on from JAPOQZ010000156.1 coordinate 3,664, forward strand.
CCCGCGGCAGCCGCGTACCCACCTTCTCCCAAGCCACCGAAAAAGTCATAGCCATACACACCGCCGGGTGGAAACCCGGCGGCAAATCAGAAAAGCAGTGGAGATCGTCGCTTAGCACCTACGCGTACCCGCGTCTGGGACGCCGACCAGTGGATCGGATCACCACCGCCGATGTGATGGCATGCCTGCTTCCCATCTGGCACACCCGCCCCGAGACAGCACGGCGGGTAAGACAGCGCATCGGAGCGGTCATGCGCTGGGCCATCGCGCAGGGATACCGGACGGACAACCCAGCCGGGGACGCCATCACCGCCGCGCTTCCCACCAACATGGGACGACGCCGACACCACCGGGCGCTGCCCCACAGCGACGTAGCAGCCAGTATCGCCACCGTGCGAGCCTCCGCCGCGTATCCGACCACCGTCCTAGCGTTCGAGTTCCTAGTCCTCACAGCCTGCCGCTCCGGCGAGGTTCGGGGTGCCCGATGGGACGAGATCAACCTCGACAAAGCCACCTGGACGATCCCCGCCACCCGGATGAAAACCGCCCGCCCCCACCGCGTACCCCTCCCTGCCCGCGCTGTCGAACTGTTGGCAGAAGCCGCCCGGTTCCGGGACCGCAGCGGGCTGGTATTCCCATCAGCCACCGGACGGGAACTATCCGACGCGACCCTGTCCAAACTAATGCGAGAACACAACATCCCCGCCGTGCCCCACGGATACCGATCCAGCTTC
>JAPOQZ010000075.1 GCA_026710435.1 bacterium
CCGGAGGAGACCGCCTAGACGGTTTTCGCGGTCTCGGCTCCCCGGAACCGGTGCGTGTCAGGCGGAGGAGGCTATCTCCCGCGAATTCCCGATACAGGACACTAGGAGAGTGCTGAACAATGACGATTGCTTGGGCCTGCCGCCCGCCAGCCCGGGAATAATGCCGGCGGTTGGCAGGCCGCTGGTGGATTGCTCAGTACTCTCCTAATCGGTTACCGGATACGCATACGGATCGGCCTCGAAGACCCCCTGGCAGCCGGCCGCACAGAAGTAGACCTCGGCTCCTGCATGGCGGCTCACGAAGCCGGCCGTCAGAATCTCCACGGACATGCCGCACACCGGATCGACCGCTTGGGCCGGCATCTCCACCGCCACCACCTGGGCCCCTGCGCCGGCCGCCTTGAATGCAACCAACTCCGCCATCACCGAGACCGCGATCTCCTCGTGGGTGGTAGGCCCGAGATCGATCCCGGCCGGGGCATGCACCCTGGTAAGGGCCTCATCGCACGTTCCGCGCTCCCGCAACCACGCGACAACCGACGAGGCCCGCTTCTGAGAGGCCACCAGACCTACGTAGGTCGCCGGCGTGGCGAGAGCGGCCTCCAGAGCAGGTTCGTCGAAGTGACCCTGGGTCGCCACCACGATGTAGGACCGCTCACCCAGGCCGGCAATCTGCTCCACACCGGAGACCAACTCGGCACGCCAGCCCAGCACCGCGGCGATCCCCCGCAACATCTCCGCCATGGGCGAGGTTCCCACCACCATCAGATGGGGTGAGGGTAGGACCGGTTCCACGAACACCTCCATCGCACCGTCGCTGTCACAGGCCATAGCAACGTCGGTGACCCCCGGTCGGCGGTCACCGTCGCCCAGCATCAGCACCCGAGCCTCGCCGTCCCCGAGGGCCTCCAGAGCGTGACGGACCACGGTAGGCGTGGCGCATGCACCTCCCAACCATCCCTCGACCCGCCCGTCGGGGTGGATGATCGCCTTCGATCCTCCTTTGCCGGACGACGGCCCGCGTGACCAGGTGACGGTGGCCAGCGCGAACGCCCGCCCCTCCTCCTGGAGCCGGGCCGCCTGCCGGAGAACGCTCACAGCCTCAGTACTGGTCCGCCTGTGAAATCGCGTCGCGTAAACCCGCCTCGCGGGCAGGCCGCCAACTCAGGGACTCACCTCCACTCCATTGAGCGCGCCCCACACCCGGTGCGGGAGCACCGGCATGTCGATGTTGGACACGCCCCGTGACCACAGGGCGTCTATGACCGCGTTCGTGAACGCTGCCGGGGATCCTACCGTGGCAGACTCGCCAACTCCCTTGGCCCCGATCGGGTGATGGGGGGAGGGGGTGACGGTCTCGCCCAGCTTGTAGCGGGGTGTCTCCCACGCCGTCGGCACCAGGTAGTCCATGAAGTTCGAGCCTATGCAGTTGCCGTCCTCGTCGAAGGTGATCCACTGCATGTTGGCCTTGGCGAACCCTTCGGTCAGGCCGCCGGTTATCTGGCCGTCCACGATCATCGGGTTGATGCGGACCCCGCAGTCGTCCACTGCGGCCATGTCGAGGACCTTCCACGTGCCGTCGCCGGTGTCGACCTCCACCACCACGATGTAGGTACCGAAGGGATACGTCATGTTGGGCGGGTCGTAATAGGTGACCCCTTCGAGTCCCGCCTCCATGCCCTCCGGGTGGTTGGTGTAGGCGGCGAACGCCACGTCCTGGATGGTGACGCTCTGGTCGGTGCCCCGCACCGTGAACTTGCCGGGCTCCCACTCGAGGTCTTCCTCGGCTGCTTCGAGCAGATGGGCGGCCAGCTTCGCTCCTTTGGCCCGCAGCTTGCGGGAGACCATCGCCGTGGCGGCCCCGCCCACCGGGGTGGACCGGGACGCGTAGGTGCCGAGACCGTAGGGAGTGTTGTCGGTGTCGCCGTACTGGACCTTGATATCCGAGTAGGGGATACCGAGTTCCTCGGCCACGATCTGGGCGAACGTGGTCTCGTGGCCCTGACCCTGGGTCTGGACGCCGAGCTTGAGGATCGCCTTGCCGGTGGGATGGACCCGCAACTCGGCCGAGTCGAACATCTTGAGGCCCAGGATGTCAAACTCCCGCGAGTTGCCGGCTCCCACGACCTCCGTGAAGGAAGCCACCCCGATGCCGATCAGCTTGGTGGCGTCGGGATCGGCGTTCTGCTCAGCCTGGCGGGCCCGCCAGCCGTCGTAGTCGATTATCTCCTTCGCCACGTCCATCGCCCCGTGGTAGTCGCCCGAGTCGTACACGAACCCGGTGGGCGACAGGTAGGGGAACTGGTCGGCCTTGATGAAGTTCTGGGCACGGAACTCGGCCGGATCCACACCCACCTCGTGGGCGGCGTTGTCCACCAACCGCTCGATCAGGTAGGAGGCCTCCGTCACCCGGAACGAGCACCGGTACGCCACTCCGCCCGGCGCCTTGTTGGTGTATGCGCCCTTGGCCGTGACGTGGGCCGCCGGGAAGTCGTAGCTGCCCGTGCAGATGTGGAACAGCCCGGCCCGGAACTTGGTCGGCTGCGCATCCGAGAAGAAAGCGCCCTGATCGGAGAGAATGTCGGCCCGCATGGCGGTGATCCGGTTGTTCCCGTCGAGCGCCAACTCGGCGTGCATATGGAAGTCCCGGGCGAACCCGGTGGAGATCAGGTTCTCGGTCCGGCTCTCGATCCACTTGACCGGTTTGCCGATCAGAAGCGAGGCTGCGGTGGCCACCACGTACCCCGGATAGACCGGAACCTTGTTGCCGAAACCCCCGCCGATGTCGCAGGTGACGATCCGGATCTTCTCCTCCGGGAGCCCGGCCACCAGCGCGAACACCGTCCTTATGGCGTGGGGCGCCTGGCTGGTCATATAGATGGTGCACTGCCCCGTGATCGAGTTGACATCCGCCACCACCCCGCAGGTCTCCAGCGGGGCGGGATGGGAACGCGGGTAGTGGGTGTCCAGGCTGACCACCCTGGCCGCCGCCGCGAAGGCGGCGTCGGTGGAATCCTGGTCCCCCGCCGCCCACGTGTAGGCCACGTTGTCGGCCTGATCCTCCTTGTCGTCGCGGATCAGCGTGTCGGTCGCCAGGGACTGCTGGGGCGTGGTGACCGCTTCCAGCATCTCGTAGTCGACGTCTATGTGTGGCAACGCGTCCCGGGCGATGTAGGGATCGGTCGCGATGACAGCCGCCACCTCCTGGCCCTGGAACCGGACCTTGTCGGTGGCCAGGACCGCCTGCGTGTCACCCGACAGCGTCGGCATCCAGGCCAGCCCGTGCTGGTCCATGAGCTCGCCGGTGACCACCGCCAGCACGCCGTCGATTTCCATAGCCGCCGACGAGTCGATCGAGTTGATGCGGGCATGCGCCACCGGGGACCGCAGGATCGCCATGTGCAGCATGCCGGGAAGGGTGAGGTCGTCCAGGTAGTTGCCGGCCCCCCGGATGAACCGGTCGTCCTCCTTGCGAAGGACCGAGTGGCCGACCCCGCCCATCTCAGGGCTGGTTCTTAGCTCGTTAACAGCAGTCATGTCAGCTCCCCTCTCCGCCGGCGGCCTGGATGGCGGTCACTATGTTCATGTAACCCGTGCAGCGGCAGATGTTCCCCGAGATCGCCCAGCGGACCTCGTCGTCCGTCGGGTTCGGGTTGCTCTCCAAGAGCGCCGCACCCACCAGCATCATGCCCGGGGTGCAGAACCCGCACTGGAGGCCGTGGTGCTGCTTGAAGGCCTCCTGGATGGGGTGGAGACCCCCTTCCGCCAGACCCTCCACGGTGGTCAACGCTTTGCCGTCGGCCTGCACTGCGAACATGGTGCAGGACTTCATGGGCGTGCCCTCGTAGAGCACCGTGCAGGCCCCGCACGAGGTGGTGTCGCACCCGATGTGGGTCCCGGTCAGGCCGAGGTCGGTACGTATGAAGTCGACCAGCAGGCGGCGGGGTTCGACATCCCGCGTCTCGCTGGTCCCGTTTACGGTGGTGGTGATCTCCATCAGCCCTCCCCTCGTGCCTGTGCCAGTGCCTGGGCGAAACCCCGCCGCGTGTATTCGGCGACCACCGCCCGCTTGTATCCGGCCGGACCCCTGACGTTGCTGTCGGGATCGCAGGCGCGAGCGGCTATCTCGGCCGCCTCGGCGAACAACTCCGACCCCGGGGCTTGGCCCGCCATCATGTCCTCGGCCTCGGTCACCTTAAGGTTGTGCCCGTGGACCGCGGTGAGCCCCAGGCCCGCCTCGGCCACGTTGCCCGCGGCATCGAGGACCAGATGGGTCGCGACGCCGACGGTGGCGTAGTCCCCGATCTTGCGCTCCAGCTTGAGGTAGGCGCCACCGGCCGGACCCGCGTACGCGGGCACCCTGACCTCGGTGACCATCTCCCCCGGCTCCAGTGAATTGGTGAAGAAGTCGACGACGAAGTCGGCGATCGGGATAGTCCTCTCGCCCGATGCCGAGCGGGCAACCACCGAAGCACCCACTGCCAGCATGACCGAGTTCCAGTCCCCCTCGGGATCGCAGTGGGCGACCGAGCCACACAGCGTGCCCCGGTTGCGAACCAGCGGATCCGAGATCCAGGGAGCGGCCGACGCCATCGTATGGTTGCTGCTGCTCACCAGGTCCGAAGCGGCCAGGTCGGCGTGCCGGGCAAGGGCGCCGACCGCCAGATGACCGTTCTGTTCACGTATGTATGACAACTCCGACACGCCGTTGATGTCGACGAGATGGCCGGGCGCGGCGAGTCGGAGCTTCATCATCGGGATGAGGCTCTGGCCTCCTGCCAGAACCCGACCCTCGTCCCCTAACTCTCCGAGGGATGCGAGCGCCTCGTCGAGTGTCTCGGGAGCCGAGTAGTCGAATGCGGATGGGTACACCTAGCTGACCTCCTCGCTAACTACCCCCTTTTCTAGCACCGACATCCCCGCAACGTCGGAAATCGCTGGTTCCATGCTCTTCGAATTCCTGCGTCAAACCAAGGTCGTGTATTTGGGCGTCCTATCTATATATAGCTGGGTACCCAGTGTATAAGGGATTGGGTGACCTATTATCAAGGGGGTTGTATGTGATTTCCTCGACCCAAGCCTAGACCCTATCCAGCCCGAACTCCGTGGCGCTCGGCGTACGCGTCCGCTACCAAGAAAATACTTCCCAATCGGCCGGACGCGGTTTTTTGACTCCCACTAGGCTCGGGATTACGAACGGGGAGACCATTATGGGAGACGAAGTATGACCGTCACCGAAAGTGCTCCGAGCAAGTTCGTCGGGTCGTCAATCCTACGTCGGGAAGATCCTCGTCTGCTCGCCGGGCACGGACAATACATCGACGACATATCCGTACCGCGGATGCTGGAAGCAGCTGTTCTTCGCAGTCCTTACGCGCATGCTCGAATCACCAGCATCGATGCAAGCCAAGCGCTTGCACTGCCTGGTGTGTTCGATGTGATAACCGGCGAGGACATTGCGGCCGTCGCGAACAAGCAACCGGTGATCTGGCATCCGATTCCACAGCAACGGATGGGTCGGACGCACGCCTTGGCAGTCGACCGCGTCCGATGGGTCGGACAAGCCGTCGTCGCTGTTGCGGCGGTAAACCGGTATGTAGCCGAGGACGCCCTCGCCCTCATCAACGTGGAGTACGAACCCCTGCCCGTCGTCGCGGACCTTGATACTGCCCTGGCTGAAGACGGGCCGAAGCTCTATGACGACTGGCCCGACAACATCAGCGGAAGCTTGACCCTGGGAGCCGGCGACGCCGAAGCTGCCTTCGCCGAAGCCGACGTGGTGGTCTCGGAGAGATTCGAGCATGCTCGGGCGATGGGTTGTCCACTGGAGACAAGGGGCTGCATCGCGTCTTGGGACGCGTTCGCCGGCACGCTCAGCATGTGGATCTCCACCCAATCGCCGAACCTGGCGCGCGATCTGCTGTCCGAGGTCTTCGAGATGCCCGTCAACCAGATCAGGGTCCGAACCCCTGATCTCGGCGGAGGGTTCGGCAACAAGTTCGACTTCTACGGCGAGGAAGTAATGGCCGCGGTGCTGTCCAGGCGCACGGGACGCCCCGTGAAAATCATCGAGGACCGTCGTGACAGCTTCTTCGCGAATGCACATTCCCGCGAGATGCGGCTCGAGTACGAGATGGCCTTCAATAGTGACGGCACGATCACCGGACTCCGTGGTACCACCTACGGCGTCATGGGAGGCGCGCTCGGGACGGTCGGTTCCGGGCCTACCTGGGCGTCGATTCTCACATGCATGGGTCCCTACAGGATCCCGAACATCAGTGTGACGGTCAAGCCCGTGATGACCAACCGCTCACCGTTCGGGTCATTCCGAGCTTGGGGTGTCCAGAACGGGAACATTGTCCACGAGCGCTTGGTCGAGATAGGCGCGAGGAAGCTGGGCATGGACCCGCACGAGGTCCGGAGGAAGAACTTCCCCGCCCCGGATGAATTCCCCTTCTTCAGCGGTGTTGCGTTCTGGTACGACAGCGGGCGGTATGAGGATGCTCTGGACTCGACCCTGGCCCGAGTCGAGGAACTCGGGTGGCGTCAGATGCAAGCAGATGCCCGGGCTGAGGGTCGCTCTGTGGGGATCGGGTACTCGTTCCATGTCGAACCGAGTGCCTACGGACCGAGCAGGATTCTCAATCTGGTCGGGCTGCAGCACTCCGGGTTCGATGAAGCGGTGGTCCGGATCGACCCCATGGGCAAGGTCACGGTCTACAGCGGCCAGATCAACATGGGCCAGGGAACCCACACCATCTACTGCCAGATAGCGGCGGACGGTCTCGGGGTACCCATCGACGATGTCAAGGTCGTTACCGGGGACACCGATTCATGTCCCTACACAGGCTACGGAACCGGTGGCAGCCGGGCTGCCCCCCTGGGAGGCGGTGCGATCATCAGGGCGACGGCCAGACTCAAGGAGAAGATCCTCCGCATCGCTGCCGAACTGATGGAGGCCTCCCCCGAAGATCTGGTCATCGACAGCGGGATCATTTCGGTGAAGGGCTCGCCCGATCAGAACGTCTCGATGCAGGACATAGGCGATGCCGCTTACCGGCGGCTCAACGAGCGCCTCCCCGTCAACGAGACACCGACCCTCGAAGAGACTGACGTGTACGACCCGGAGAACATGGCAACCTCATTCGGTTGCGCAGCTCTGCTGGTCGAGGTCGATCGCGAGACAGGTGTGGTGAAGCTCCTTGATTTCGTGCAAACTGACGACTGTGGCATGGTGATCAACCCGATGCTCGTCGATGGGCAGTTGGCCGGCGGATTCACGCAGGCCTTCGGCGGGGCGCTGTTCGAGGAACTTGTCTATGACGATGAGGGACAGTTGCAGACTACGAGCTTCATGGACTACCTGATCCCCACCGCCATGGAGATCCCGCGGTTCGAGGTCATCCACCAAGAGACCCCCTCACCGCACGTTCCTGGTGGAATCAAGGGAGTCGGCGAGTCGGGAACCATTGCCGGTGTCTCCTTGGTCGGTTCGGCCATCGACGATGCGCTCTCCGACATCGGTGTGACAGTCAAGCGGTTCCCGATGACCCCCATGCGTCTCCTAGACCTCATACGGGAAGCCGAAAACGGGGAGGTGTCGCAATGAAACCACCACCGGTCAAGTATCAACGAGCCGGAGATAGCGAGGAGGCAGTCGGCCTTCTCAGCGAGCACGGCTACGAAGCCAAACTACTCGCGGGCGGCCAGAGCCTGGTTCCGTTGATGAGCTACCGCTTCGTCCAGCCTGGAGTTCTGATCGACCTGAACCCGGCCACTGACCTCGACCATGTGGGTGAGGACAACGGGCATTTGGTGATCGGTTCGATGACCAGGCAGCGGACCGTCGAGACCAGCGCGCTCGTCCGCGACAGATTGCCCGTACTGGCCGAAGCACTCCGCCATGTCGGCCACGTAACGATCCGGAATCGGGGCACGATCGGCGGCAGCCTTGCCCATGCCGATCCGGCGGCCGAGCTTCCGGTTGCCTTGCTCGCACTAGACGGGGAGGTGGTGGTTGAGGGATCCGCTGGAACGAGAACGATCGCAGCCGGCGACCTTTTCGTCGGTCCGATGACCACTGCGCTGGAACCGACCGAGATCCTCACTTCGGTCAGGATTCCCCGGCCGGATGCCGGAACCGGCGCCTCGATCGTGGAGCTTGCCCGGCGTCATGGTGACTTCGCCATCGTGATAGCGATGGCGCTGGTGCACCTCGACGGAAACGGGCGCTGCGACATGGCCCGGATAGCGCTCGGCGGCGTCGAAGGGGCGCCGGCGAGAATGAAGGCCGCTGAGTCCGGCCTGCTCGGTGCCGAGCCGTCGGGTGCAGCTATCGAAGCTGCGGCCGATGCTGTTGCGGCAGGAGTGGATCCCATGGGCGATATCCACGCTTCCGAGTCGTACCGCAGGGACATGACTCGAGTATTCGTAAAGCGTGCCCTGGCTCAGGCAGTCGAAAGGGCGAAGGGGGGTGTGGCATGAGCGACAAGCACACGGTGAGCATGACCATCAACGGTCACCTGTACGATGGTGTATGCGAGTCGCGGGTGACCTTGGCGGACTTCATCCGCCATGAGTGCGGGCTGACCGGTACCCATCTCGGCTGCGAGCACGGTGTCTGCGGTGCATGCACGATCCTGATCGACGGAACGTCGGCTCGCTCCTGTCTGATGCTCGCCGTTCAGGCCGATGGGAGCAACATCACGACAGTCGAGGGCTTGGCTACGGCCAGCGGACAGTTGAGCCCGCTGCAGGAGGCCTTCCGGGACAACCACGGGCTGCAGTGCGGATTCTGCACGTCCGGAATCCTGATCGCCGCAACCGAACTACTCGGAGAGAACCCGGACCCGTCGGAAGCCGAGGTCCGCGAACGTCTGTCCGGCAATCTCTGCCGGTGCACCGGCTACCAGTTCATCATCGATTCGGTGATCGACGGTGCCGGCCGCCTGAGGGGTTAAGAGGGTGCGCGGATAGGCGTACCTCGACTGCACCTGTCGATGGCTGTATTCGAACTCGGGGTCGGACCACCCCTGGTCATCAAGGGTGTTCTGCAGCCGGGACTATCGGTGTTTCCCCAGGTGAGCACCTATCCGCGCACCCATTAACCGTGATTCTTCATGTTTCCAGACACACCCACGTCAGAAGGCCAGATCAACCACATTCATCGGCGGCCGGGTTAGGGGTCACCCCTCGGGTGAGGGCCGCGCCGGGCCGAGACGGGACAATCGAATGGGCCGTAATACCTGGTCAGAAGCTCATAGCCCACATGCCGTTCGTCCGGCACAAACCACCCGCATGGAAAATCGGGGTTAAGCCGGCACAACAGGACCTCAAACTTTGTGCCCACCGTCTGGCGTTCCGGTCGACGAAACGCGAGCCGGTTCAGACGGAAAGGCGCCTCAACTCGGGTAACACTTCCTTGCCGAGCATTTCGATGGTCTTCTCCGGCTGGGTACTCGCAACCTGGATCGATACGTAGTCCGCGCCGATCCCCTCGACTAACGGTTTGTAGGTTTCTATCAGAGCTTCTACTCCATCGACGAGGGTGTACTTCCCCAGCACTTCCTGCCGATCCAGATCGTCGGCTCGTACGCGAAGCGTCATCGGGTCGACGGCTTGGAGGCGGCCCGGGGCTCTCAGGCCCCTCATCGAGGCGAGCGCCTCCCATGCTTCGTCTTCGTCTCCGGCCAGAACGCACCAGCGCGTTGCCATGATGGTCAGTGGGGCCTCGGCCCTTCCACGAGACGCTTCTCTGAAGGGGCCGATGATCCGTTCCAGGGTGTCAGACGGGTTCTTGACGCTGGTGATGAGCCCGTCGGCGTGAGCTCCGGCGAAGGCCGCCGACTTGGGTCCGCCGGCCGCCATCCAGATCGGAACCGTCGACACCGGTAGGCTGTACAGCCTCGCCTTGTCGGCGGTGTAGTACGTCCCTTGATAGTCGACCTTCTCACCCTCGAGTAGACGGTGCATGATCTCCAAGGCCTCGGTCATCCGACCGATACGCTCCTTGTAGCCCGGGAACTCGTACCCCATGGGTCCTTCATTGATGTTCTCACCGGTACCGACGCCGAGCGCGAAGCGGCCTTCGCTCATTCGGTCCGTGGTAGCGGCCATCTGAGCGACCAGGGCAGGGTGGTAATGGAAGAGCGGGCACGTGACGCTCGTGGCGAGTTCGACCGACTCGGTTGCCTCGGCGACCGCACCCAGCCAAGTCCAGACGAACCCGGAAGCAGATTCGTCATCGACCCACGGATGGAAATGATCCGAGCCGTAAACGGCATCGAACCCCGCCTCCTCCGCCAAGACGGCCTGGCGTAGCAGACGCTCGGGCTGGTACGACTCGTGGCTGCACAACCATCCGAACTTCATCGGTCATCCCTCCCTGTGTTTGAGAACGAGGTGCTCCGGATCATGCCACGGCAGCGCTGTGCTTGGCGGCAATCGCCTTCAACACGACCTCTGGCGTTATGGGCAATCGATCGATCGGCACTCCGATGGCGTCCACCACCGCGTTCGCGATCACCGCTCCCCCCAGCAGAATGGAGTTCTCCCCCACCCCCTTGGCACCGAAAGGCCCGTCGGGATCCGGGTGCTCGAGGGGAGAGAATTCAACCCGGGGTATGTCGACCGCCAAAGGAAGCCGGTAGTTCTCGAGGTTGCGTTCCAGGTAACGGCCGTCCTCGCCGATCCGGAGGCTCTCGTAGAGAGCGTAACCGATCCCCTGGGTCACACCGCCCGAGACCTGACCGTACACACCGTTGGGGCTGATGACCTTCCCAACCTCTTGTGCCACGACATACCGCGTGACCTTCACGGCTCCGGTCACCGGATCGACCTCCACCTCCGCAAGATGAACATGGTAGGTGGGCGTCGGGAAGGACGGGAACATCAGTCCGGTAGCGCATCCGGGGTTGAAGTCCGGGAAGGGCGTGAGGAATGAACCGGTGCCCTGGATGGGTCCGACCGTCCAGGTGGCCGCCATCGCGACATCCCCGAGAGCGAGACCCGAGTCCGGTGAACCCGCCACGAAGACCTTGCCGTCAGCTATCACGATGTCGCTGGGCGCCGCCTCCAGGAGCTCCGAAGCAGTCTGCTTGATCTTGCCGATCACCTCGTCGGCAGCTATGGAGGCCGCCTTGCCCACGATCCGGGTCGTGCGGCTCCCCTGCGAACCGGCATCGAACCCGGCAGCGTCCGTGTCCGGCATCGTCACGTAAACATCCTCGGGCTGAACGCCGAGTTTCTCGGCCACTATCTGGGTGATGCCGAGGTTCACCGCGCCGGATCCGTTGTCGGTGGCCGCGGTGATGACGCCTATCGTGCCGTCCTCGTTCAGCTTTAAAGTTGCCGTGCCGGGCATCGGGTTGGTGACCCACCAGGCGGCGCCGATGGCGACTCCTTTCATGGGTCCGGCCGTGGCGGCCAACCGCTCCTCCCAGGGAGCGGCTTCCTCCACTACATCGAAGGCTTCCCCGAGGATGCCGGCATCGTCGAGTACCTGGTCGTTAAGGAGCACTTCACCAGGCTCGAACAGGTGCTGGAGGCGATATTCGCGCCGGTCGCGTCCCAACACGCTTGCGATATGGTCCATGTGCCGCTCGACGGCGTGGTAGAGATAGACCCCGTTGACGCCCCGGAAGGCTCCGGTCGGCGCGGTGTTGGTGTATACGAGAAAGGACTTGACCCGGGTCGGACCAGCCCTATACACGCCTCTCGCGCAGTGGAGGGCGATCGAAGCCAGCCAGGGCATCTCGCCGCTATAGGCGCCGTTGCCGGCAATTACCACTAGCTCGCGGGCAATCATGTTGCCGTCCTTGTCGAGCCCGGTCCTGATGCGCGTAATGGCGTCCTCGCGGGAGGGGCATGTGATCATGTCCTCGGTGCGGGTGTTGACGATCTTCACGGGCAGGCCGCCGGCCGCCCTCGACAGGGCACAGGCGTGAGGCTCGATGCTCGCATCGAGCTTGGCACCGAAACCTCCACCAATTGTGTGCCCGATCACTCGGACCTGCGAAGGACGGATGTCCAGGTACTGCGCTATCCGGTCGCGTACGTTGAACGGAAACTGGTGGGCTGTGTGTACCTCGTACCGGCCGCCCTGGTAGATGGCAACGGCTCCCTTCGGCTCGATATAGGCCTGGTACTGCCTCTGCACCCGGTACTCGTCCTCGATGATCCGCTCGGCCGCCTCGAAGGCCTCGTCGACACCCTCGGGATCGGAGATGCACTCGGCGGCGATATTCCGCCCCCGCGGATACTCGCCCAGGGTCGGGACGTAGCTCTCCCACTCGGGATGCAGGACTGGCGAGTCCTCGCTCAGCGCGTAGTCGAGGTCGACCACGGCCGGGGTTTCCTCTATCTCGAGGCGGATGGCGTCCCGTGCCTCCCTCGCCTGTTCTAGGGTGTCGGCGGCGATTCCCGCCACCGGCTCTCCCTCGTACCTCACACGGTCTCTGGCGAACAGTGGCTGCTCTCGCAGCACCCAGCCCGCACGAGTGTCAGGCACATCGGCTGCGCTGATGACTGCCCTCACCCCGGGCATCGCCTTCGCCGCCGATACGTCCAGTCCGACTATTCGACCTGACGGCACCGGGGACCGTAGTAGCACGGCGTGGATCGTCCCCTGAGGCAGGTAATCCACTCCGAAGATTGCTTCGCCTCGTGCCTTGGGCTCGCCGTCGGTCCGGCGGAATCGCTCACCTACAATCGTCACGCTCGCTCCTTCCCACTCACGACCACCTCTACGGCGTCGAGCATCTGGCTATAGCCGGTGCAACGGCAGATGTTCCCCGCTAGGGCGATACGCACCTCGTCCTCGGAGGGCGCCGGGTTGTTCTCCAGCAGAGCCGTAACCGTCACGATGAACCCGGGGGTACAGAAGCCGCATTGGATGCCTCCCGCGTCCCAGAACGCTTCCTGTACCGCCCGACCGGTCTCGCCATCGGAGATACCCTCGATCGTCACAACCGAGTGGCCATCGACGGAAACAGCCGGATAGATACATGAATGAACAGGCTTGCCGTCGATAAGGACGGTGCATGCCCCGCACTCGCCCTCCGTACAGCCCTCCTTCGTACCGGTAAGCCCGAGGTCGTTTCGGATAACGTCGAGCAGGGTGGCGGCTCCATCGATCTGCGCGGTCACCCCACGACCGTTGACAGCGAACGAGAGTCCGGAACTCATTGATACACCTCCTCCCCTGGACTGGAGACCCCGGCCCGGCGAGCACAGACACCTGCTGCCCGACGCACCAGCCCCGGTACGAGGAGCCGGCGGTATGAAGCCGAAGCCCTAAGATCGTCGATCGGTGAGATCGCTCCGAGCACTGCGGCGGAAACCTCGTCGAGCAAATGCCCGCCCAGCGCCTTACCCTCCAGCAATGTCTCCGCCGCCCGAACGCGTAGCGGTACTGCCGCCACCGAGGCCAGGGCGATCCGCGCCTTCGAGACAATCTCGTTCCGGTCGAACACCAGGCGCATGGCCAGACCGACTATGGCTACCTCCACCGCACTTCTCCGGCCCACCTTGAGGTACACGTCGCCGGACCGAGGTGCGCCCGGAGTAAGTCCGACCGACACCAGCAACTCGTCGGGAGCACGGCGGGTCTGCCTGCGGCCGACCAGGAACTCCTCCAGACCCAGTGTCCGGCTTCCTCCGCTGGACCGCAGTTCCAATTCGGCATCGTGAACCAGGAGCGGCGGAAGGGTATCTGCGGCGGGGGATGCATTGCATATGTTGCCGCCGAGTGTTCCGACAGCCTGGGTCTGCCAGCCTCCGACCGTGTGCGCAGCCTCCGCAATGCTCCGGTACCCGGACCCCAGTGCACCTTTGGCGAGCGTCTCATGGGTCACCAGCGCGCCGACCCGTACCCCGCCGTTGGTCTCGACGGTGGAGAGTTCCGCCAGGTCGTTTATGGGTACCAGCACGTCCGGAGAGATCTCGTTGCGGGAGAGTTGCACCATCACGTCTGTTCCGCCGGCTAGGGGTTGGGCAGCGCTTCCGTGTTCCGCCAGCGCTTCCAGTGCCTGCTCAGTGGTTGTTACTCGTCTGACCTTCATTCATGGCTCCTCTAGCGTGGCACATGTTCAATTGCCGATGTTGGGAAGGATCTCGCGGGAAGCTATCTCGAGCTGGGCACGGCTCTGGTCGGCTGATACCGGGAACAGGACCACCGACGAGGCCCCCGCAGCCAGCAGAGCCTCGATCTTGGTGGTGCACTCGGCGGGCGTCCCGACGACCGCGAACTGATCGAACCACTCGTCTGGCATCTCCTCGGCGACTGCCTCCGGTCCGCCCCGCTGGATCATGTCGATCAGCGCGGGGTTGGCGTCGTACACCCCCGTCAGCGGAGTAGGTCCTACCGCAAAGAGGTAGAAGGCCAAGACTCCCTTCGCAGCAGCCCGCGCCGCGTCACCGTCCTCGTCCACCGCGAAGAGGGCAAAGGTCGGTAGCAGATGATCACCGGACCGCCCTGCTTTGGCCATCCCTCTTGACGTGTGCTCGATGGAGTACTCGACGTACCTCGGACCGGCCAGCACCGACAGGACAGTCCCATCCATCAACTCGCCGGACATCTGCAACGACTTCGGGCCTACCACCCCGCCGAGTATCTTCATCCCGGGCGAAGGGTGAGTGAGGGTGACCGAGTTGAAGGTGTAGTTTCCGGACTCGTCCAGGGTCTCGCCTTCGACCAGCCGGCGAACGCTGGTAGCGACCTCCCGGAATACGCCGAGCGGGCTCTTCGGGTAGAGCCCCATCTGCTTGGTCCAAGCCGGGACCCCGTGGCCGATTCCGGGGAGGAAACGGCCAGGATATGCCCTGTCGAGGGTAGCGAACTCCATCGCAGTAACCGCCGGATGGCGGGCCACGCTCGCCACGATACCGAGGCCCACCTGGATGGACTCTGTGGCTTCGAGCACCAGACCCGCCGTAGACATGCCGCCGTAGAAGAAGTAGTCCTCGGCGACCCAGATCTCAGCAAACCCGGCGTCCTCTATGAAACGGGCCGCGGGAGCTATGTCCTCCGGGCCCGCTATCGATGTCGGGATTATCGCGCCGACTCGTGAATTACCTGTCATAACCATCCCCTCGCTTCATAGGCATCTGGTTCTTCCTCGCGGGTAACCCGGCAGTTCCGCTCGGCTTCCCTCGGCTCATCGCGCCGCCGCATCGTGAGGAGACTCGGGTGGGCGGAGCGGTCCGGCCGCCTTGACCCGGATCCGGATCACGGGCTCGGTGAGGTAGGCAAGTGGAACCTCTTCGATCTCGACGACGTCCACCGAACCCGGGTCTGCCCCGGCTGTGACCGCCTCTCTCTTGGCCGTGGCCACGGCGTCCGACACGGCTTCCTCCCGTCCTCCCGGACCTAGCTTGTAGACCCGGTCGATCTCCCCGGAGACCGACGCAATGGCTGCCCCGATAGCGTTAGCCACGTCATACTGATCCGGACGGATGACCTCGGACACACCGGGGATGGACGCGGGTATCAGGATGCTGCCACCCCCCACAGCAATCAGCGGAAGCTCCTTTCTCGAGACTTTCGCTCGATCGACCGCCTCCCCGACGAAGATATCACACCCCCCCATCGCTCGTACGAGAAGGTCGGTGTGGGAACCCACCTGGCTCGGGCTACCCAGGAAACCGGCTCGATCCGTCGCAACCGCAGCATCAGTGAGCGTGGGAGTCGGGCCGCCGAAGATCAAAGCCTCGTCGCGGATGTGGAACCCGACGCTCTCGGGTCCGATCCGCACCCCCGACGCATCGTCGGTGATGATCGTCCCGCCTCCTATGGCCACGGACACCAGGTCGGGCATGCGGAAGTTCGTACGTACCCCGCCGACCTCCACCGCCGTCGAGGACTCGCGAGGGAACCCATTGCTGATGATGCCGATGTCGGTAGAGGTTCCGCCGACATCCACCACCAAGGCGTCGCTCATGCCGGCTAGGTATATGGCGCCTCGCATGCTGTTGGTGGGACCGCTGCCGATTGTCAGAACCGGGTAGCGGCGCACATAGTCGAGACCCATC
Source organism: bacterium (assembly GCA_026710435.1). Lineage (GTDB taxonomy): Bacteria > Actinomycetota > Acidimicrobiia > Spongiisociales > Spongiisociaceae > JAPPFW01. The sequence continues at coordinate 16,030 of JAPOQZ010000075.1, forward strand.
AGGGTGCCGTCGTTCTGGGCGACGTAGATGTCCGCAGAGATTCCATAGGCGGATATCGCCGAGGTCAAGCCATCGATCACCCTACGTGCCACGCGGACCAGGGCGGCGTTGAGAATACAGGCGTTCTCGCGTTCCAGAAGCCCGAGCGATCCTATCTGGTGGCTTAGCGAGACAGGTACCTCACCCATCTCCTCGCGGGCGATTTCCTCGATGCGAAGCTCCTGATCCGCCAGGACAGGGGAAAAAACACCGGCGATCGACACGGCCTCGGCGCGGCCTGCCAGCGAACCGAGAAACGACCGGGCCGCTTCCTCGTCAAGAGGCACCAAGGGCTCCCCGGTCATCTCGACTCCGCCGTCGATGATCTCCTCACCACAAGATACCGCCGCGCGCAGCCTCTCCGGCCAACCGGCAAGCGGCGGAATCGAACGGGTCGCCGGACCCCCGATCCGGACCATTGCCACCTTGTACAGATCCCGCCGTTCGAGAATCGCGTTGGTGGCATGGGTGGTTCCGAGCATCACGTGGGTGATGTTGGAAACGGGCCCGCCGAGGTCCGCGAGCGCGAGTTCAAGAGCAGTGAGGATCCCAGCGGTGACATCCTCGCTGGTCGTGGTCTTTACCCGGGCTAGAAGGCGGTCTTCCGCGTCCAAGACGACCGCGTCCGTGTTGGTCCCACCGACATCGATCCCGACCCTCCAGGCGGCGTCACCCATACCGATCTTCCACTCCCAAGTAATCGACGTCGTACCCGAATGCCCGCGGCCCGACAGTGGCTATTCCTGCGGGCGAGGTCCACTGCCTGGGACTGGGAAAGGCGACGATCCTCACCCGCTGGCCGTACTTGATTCCCTCCGTGACGATGCCGTGGGCAGTGTGGTAGTCGAGCAGTGTGATTATGTCGGGAACTGTGGCCAGCGCTTCCCCGTCCCTCAACACGACCAGGTTTTCGTTCTGGAATTCGAGACGGAAGACCTGGTTCCGGTGCTGGTCTATACCCTCTATGACCGCCGATCCCCGCACGAACCCGCCAGCGGTGCGCCTATCGACATCGACCACCTTGCCTGCTGCCAGCGGGAAGGCCGGGATCAGATCTGACAGGGCCTCGAGCGGATCATCTGCACCGGAGCGGATAGCCCGCCCCAGTCGCTCAGCCAGCGACACAGTCCCCGGGATAAGGGGACGGCGGGCCTCCGCTGCCGTCATCGGATACACCCCGCCGCAAGCCGACCCCCCGTATGTGGCAACCGCGTTTCGCACCAGTTTCTCGAGCCAAAGGTTGTCAAGAGTCCGGAACACGATGGTCTGCAGGCGCTCGTCGGCGATGACCGCAGGGCTACCCGGCATCCCGAGCAGATGCGGGGTGAGCATCTGCAATTCGGGGAAGGCCCGCCCCATGAAGTCGCCATCAACGAGCGGGAGTCCGGCATGGGCTGCCCAGGCGATGGGCAGTACTCCGTTGATCCCTCCCATCTCGAACGGCATGACCGCTTTGAATTCGCGCCCGTAGATGTCCTCGTAGACATCTCGAATGGCCCGCCCCTCGCCGCCGTTCGGGATCTTCTCGACCATTACGGTCGGTGCTCCGATCATCCCGCACGGCAGGATCAGGTCATCGGGATCCAACTCTTCGAGTGGATGGACATCGACCGGGCCCAGCACTTTGATTGCTTCTTCGGCCATCATCTGGCCGATTCTCGGATCGCCACCCCCGCCCCCTCCGAGAATCGTGCATCCGATGGCCACGGCACGGAGGCTGTCGATGGTTATCTGCATCCGACACCCGTGCGGACCTGCGAGCAGGCGACTCCCGATCGAAGCACCGACCGCCGTTCGCAAGGCCGGGCAGCCTGGTTAAGGGAGTCAGCATCGGTGGACCGCAAGAACAAAGGTCGCTCCAAACCTGACCTCCGAGACCTCTATGGTTTCCATACTTTACCGGGCCACCGGTGGGCTTGGCTGTGAACGGGGCCCGGAACCCTAGGTCTCTCCAGTAATCAACGGCTGAGCAGAGGCCCGCAGGAGTCCGAGAAACGACGCGTGAGCGGGACCAGTGGGCACAACCCGGTGGATTGATCGAACTCCCCGTCACCCCACCTCGGCACCAGCACAGGTGCCGTTTCGGATTGCCGCCTGGGCAGCGGCCAGACGGGCGCCCGGTATCCGGGGCGGACTCATGGAGACGTAGTCGAGGCCCACCCGGTGGCAGAAATCGATGCTGTCCGGGTCTCCACCGTGCTCACCGCACAGCCCGACCGAGAGATCGGACCGGGCCGCTCTGCCCTGGTCGGTGGCCCACTTCACCAACTGCCCGACCCCGCCTTCATCCAGCGACTGGAAGGGATTCCGGGACAGGATCCCATCGGCCAGGTAGGTGTTGAGAAAGCGCGCTTCGGCATCGTCGCGACTGAGACCGAAGGTGGTCTGCGTCAGATCGTTCGTGCCGAACGAGAAGAACTCCGAGATCCGAGCCAACTGGCCCGCCAGCAGTGCGGCGCGGGGTAGCTCCACCATGTTCCCCAGCTTGATCTTGCGATCGATGCCGAAGGCCTCCTGCTCCTCGGCGAGCATCACTGCCACCCTCTCCATCTCTGCGGGGTCGACCACCAGGGGAACCATGATCTCCAGAATCGGATTCCCTCCGGCCTCCAAGCGGCGCCGGATCGCCTGCAGGGCCGCCCGGATCTGCACCCGGTAGAGGGAAGGACGGATCAAACCGAGGCGAACCCCACGGAGGCCCAGCATGGGATTGGCCTCCTCCCAACTACCGACCACCTCCATCATGCGCTCCACCTCGGCCGTGGAGTCGCCCTTGCGCTTCAGTTCGTCGTACTGGTCACGGAGGCCCCAACGATCGGGCAGGAACTCGTGGAGGGGAGGATCGAGCAACCGGACGACCACGGGTTTTCCGTCCATGGCTTCGAGCAGAGCCGCGAAGTCATCAGCCTGCAACTCCTGAAGCTCGCTCAGGGCAGTCCGGCCGCCTTCGTCCATGATGATGCGTCGCACCACCGGCAACCGGTCACCCATGAACATGTGCTCGGTTCTGGCGAGCCCTATCCCCTCGGCACCGAGTTCGGCTGCGCGGGCCGCGTCCTTTCCGGTATCGGCATTGGCCCAAATCCCCAGGTGTCGGCTCTCGTCGGCCCATTCCAGCAGCGTTTCCAGCTCAGCAGGTGGGGACGGCGCCACCAACTCCACTTCCCCGATGAACACGCGACCCGTGGTGCCATCTATGGCGATGGCCTCCCCCTCCCTCACCCGGACACCTTCGGGCGCGGTGAAGAACCTCTCCTCGGCGTTGATCATCATCTCCGCGGCGCCGGTGACGGCCGGCGTTCCCATGGCCCGGGCTACCACCGCGGCATGGCTGGTCTTGCCGCCGTGGCTGGTGAGAATCCCTTCGGAGGCGTACATCCCGTCGATGTCGTCGGGAGTCGTCTCCCACCGCACCAGGATCACGGGAATGCCCTGAGAGGCCCATTCCACTGCCTTGGGAACGTCGAAGACGGCCCTTCCCACGGCTGCACCGGGAGACGCCTCCAGCCCGAAGAAAGCCGGCGGAGGTGACTTACGCTCGTTGATGCCGGGAACGAGCAATCGCTCCAACTGGGTGGGCTCCACCCTCATCAGGGCGGTCTCCCGGTCGATCAAGCCTTCCTCAACCATCTCCACCGCGGTCCTCACCGCGGCGGCCGCCGAGCGCTTGCCGACACGGGTCTGGAGGATCCAGAGCTTCCCCTTCTCGATGGTGAACTCGATGTCACACATGTCCGAGTAGGCAGATTCCAGGGAGTCGCCCACCGCTCTCAACTCCTGGTGCGCCTCGCGGTGGACCCCGGCAAGAGAGGAAATAGGTGAGGTCCGGCGGGTCCCCGCCACCACGTCCTCGCCCTGGGCGTTGGCCAGGTAGTCCCCGAACATCTCCTTGTGGCCGGTAGCCGGGTCTCGGGTGAAGAACACTCCGGTGCCCGAGTCGGCGCCCAGATTGCCGAAGACCATCATCTGGATGTTGCAGGCCGTGCCCAGATCGTTGGCGATGCCGTTGATGCGGCGGTAACTGCGTGCACGCGGCGCGTTCCAGGACTCGAAGACGGCTAGAACCGATCTCCGTAGCTGTTCCATGGGATCGGAGGGAACCTCGTGCCTCTGGGCCGAAAGAATCACCCGGAACCTCCGGACCGCCTCGACCAGGTCGGAGGTGGGCAGGCGGGAGTCCTCGGCGACGTTCCTCCTGTCCCGGAGATCGGTCATCACGTCCTCGAAGTCATCTCTCCCCAACCCCAGCACGACGTCCCCGTACGTCTGGATCAGCCTCCGGTAGGCGTCCCAGGCGAACCGGGCGTCCGTGGACCACATCGTCAACTCGGAGACCACGGCGTGGTTGGCGCCGAGGTTGAGCACGGTATCCATCATGCCGGGCATGGATATCTTGGCGCCGGAGCGGGCCGACAGGAGCAGCGGGGGCCCTCCTATCCCACCGAAGTGACGTCCGGTCCGGTCCTCGATCCTCGCCAGGGCGGCTTCCACCTGCGACCAGAGCACCGGCGGGAGCCGGCCTTCTTCGAGGAAGAATCGGCAGGCATCGGTGGTTATGGTGAACCCGGGCGGCACGGCCAGGCCCATCTCGACCATCCGGACCAGGCCGGCACCCTTGCCTCCCAACAGGTCGACATCGCTGGGATCGGCCTCATCGAAACCGTAAACGTACTTCTTGCTCATCCGACCTCTCAACGTCGCACGTATTGGCTTCGTAGTGGAGTCGCCCCGCAATTGCGGACCCCTCTCACGTAAGAGGGTGGTCGGGCGGTATGGCCAGATCATTGCGGATAGACCATCCCACTACCGCCTTGACCAGACATCGACCAAGGCCGCCAGGTACAGGAACCTTACTCGGGTCCGAAAGGGGGTGACGCCGGCGGACCGGAAGCCGTCGGGACCGAACATGACCGCCACCACTCCAGACACGCTATCAACAGGCGGTCGATCCGGGCACCCTGCATCCATCCCGCCCCACCCTTGCCGGTATCAGATACGAGCCGCCGGCACTCCAACCGGGTGGGCGGTCTCACCGGGCAGGCGCCGGAAGGCCTGAGAACGCGGAAGATGCGGGACCTGTCGCCTCCGGCGGGACCCCACCCCCGGCCGCCGCCTCCTCGGCGCCGAAACGCGTCCCGCCATACCCCTACCGGGGGTCCTACGGTCGGCATGATCCCAGCCCGGCCCGGTCGGTACCGAAAGCGGACCGATTGGTGCTTTGCGGTTACCTACCAGTATGCGGCGGGCCTGTGACAGAACCTCCCTCCTGTCATGTAACACCGCTACTCCAAAACGCAACCGGAACAAAGACTCGGGACACGAGAGGAGGACTGAAGGGTGACGGTTGCTCGGGCCTGGCGCCCTCCGGCCCAGGAATCATGCCGGCGATTGACAAGCCGCTGGTGGATCGCTCAGCACCCTCCTAGGCTCGGGTGCCATGGTCGACTACCGGACGGGCCTGGACCCTTCCACCACCAACCTACCTACCCCTCGGCGGGTCCTCGCCGTCGGAGCGCATCCGGACGACATCGAGTTCGGTGCCGGCGCAACCCTCGCCAAGTGGTCGGCCGGCGGCTGCACCATCACGATCCTGGTCCTCACCGACGGGTCGAAAGGCTCGTGGGATCCTCAGGCGTCACCGGCGGAACTGGCCCGGACACGAGCGGCCGAGCAGCGGCGGGCAGCCGACGCGCTGGGAGCCGCCGACATGCACAACCTTGGTTACATCGACGGTGAACTGGAGTACACGATGGCGCTGCGCGCCGAGGTGTGCGCCTGGATCCGGCGTTCCCGACCCGACGTGGTGATCTCCCACGACCCCTGGCACCGCTACATGCTGCACCCGGACCACCGGGCCACCGGTTGGGCAGTGGTCGACGGGGTGGTGGCAGCCCGGGACCACCTCTTCTTCCCGGAGCAACTGACCGGTGGCGTGACGCATCACCGCCCCGGCACTCTCCTGCTGTGGGCGGCAGACCGGGCAGACCACCGCGAGGAGGTGGACGGTTTCGTCGATCGCAAGGTGGCGGCGTTGCTGGAGCACTCCAGCCAAACCACCACGACGATGGACGGCGCAGGGCAGACGGACGAGGCCACCGAGGCCTTCCGGGTGGAGATCCACGCTCGGGCACGGGCGGCCGGTGCGCCGGAGGGCATGGTCGCGGCGGAGGAGTTCAAGAGGATCACCCCCTGATGGGACCCGCCTCCGCCCGGCTGGGAGATCTGAGATCGGCCGATCCCGCTGCTACAAGGCTCCTCCTCGAAGCCTTCGATGCCGGCGTCGACGCCGTCGAACCCACCCGACTCGTCCGGGATGCACTTGCCCGGCGCGGACGAGCGGTGCTGGTGGACGGTCAATCGGTCCCGGCCAACCGTGTCTCGGTCCTGGCTTTCGGCAAGGCCGCCCCGGCGATGGCCCGCGGCGCGAGCCAAGCCCTCGGTGGGATGATCGGCAGGGGGCTGGTGGTAACCGACGAAACGGCGGAGGTGCCTCCCTGGGCGGAACTGGTTCTGGCAGGCCATCCGATCCCCGACGAGGGGAGCCTCCGGGGCGCCCACACCGCCATCGCGACAGCCGAGGCGGTGGAGCCCGACGAACTGCTGCTCGCTCTGGTGTCGGGAGGGGGCTCCGCCCTGCTCGAAGCCCCTCTTGGAGGCTTGACCCTGGAGGATGTCCGCGATCTGAACGATCAGCTGATCCGCTCGGGTGCCCCCATCGGGGTCATCAACCGCGTACGGCAAGCCCTGTCGCTGGTAAAGGGGGGGCGTCTGACGGCCCGCTGCAGGGGGCGGGTCGTCACGCTCGTCATATCGGACGTGGGCTCCGACCCGGCGGTGGTGGCATCGGGTCCCACCGTGGCAACATCCCGTGCGGGGCCCGGCATCGGCGAACTGCTGGACCGCTACCGCATCGGAGGCCGCGCCGCCCGGCTGGCCCGGCGTTTGGCCCGGTCCCCCGCCGGGCATGCACCAACCCCGGTCCGGGAGGACACGGCACTCATCCTCGGTGATCGCTTCACCGCCGGCCAGGCCGCCGCCCGCCATCTCGCCGGTGCAGGCGTCAGGGTGAGCCTCGCGGGGGAACCGCTGGAGGGCGATGCCGGGGCGGCCGTACGGGAGGCTCTCGCCGCCACCCCAAGGGGAACGGCACGTGTCCTGGTCGGCGAGACGACCGTGAAGGTGAGGGGAACCGGGCGCGGAGGACGCAACCAGCACGCCGCCGTGGCGGCCGGGATAGAGGTAGCAGGCACCTCCTGCCGCTTCCTAGCCGCCGGGACCGACGGGATCGACGGTCCCACCGACGCGGCAGGCGGGTGCGTGGACGGCGCCACCGTCGCTGACCGGGAAATGGCCCGCAAGCACCTGGAGAGTTACGACTCCTACCCGTACCTCGAGGGTGTGGGCGCCCTGCTGCGAACCGGCAAGACGGGGACGAACGTGGCCGATCTGTGGATCGTCGACAAGTCCTGTGACGATCGCTAGCCCCGGCGGCGACTCTATCCTTGGCCTCCATGAGCGAGCCAGCAGCAGTCATCACCGGCGCCACCGGATGGTTGGGCAGCGCCTTGGCCGGGCGGCTGCTGGCCAAGGGCTACCGTCTCGGCGCGACGTACCTGACGCCGTCCGAGGCGGAGGAGTTCGAGGAACGCTTCCCCTACGACCGGGACCGGCTGATGCTGCGGCGGATCAACGCTATGGAACGTGACCAGATCGACGGCTTCATGGACTCGGTCGCCGCCCGCTTCGGGAGGATCGACGCGGTTGCGGCGCTGGTAGGAGGCTGGGCCGGAGGGCGCGACGTCGCCGACACCGACGACATGCGGTTCGACCGCATGATCGACCTGAACCTGCGTTCGGCTTTCTGCACGGTCCGGGCGGCCATCCCCCACCTCGAAGCTGCGGGTGGGGGCCGGATACTGCTGGTCGGCAGCCGGGCGGCGGTAGACACGCCAGCGGGGCAGGCAGCCTTCAACATCGCCAAGGCAGGCGTGGTAGCGCTGGCCAAGACCGCTGCCCTCGAGGTCGAGCATGCCGGCATCACCGTGAACGTGATCCTGCCGTCCCTGATCGACACCCCGGACACCAGGGCCGCCCTCCCCTACTCGGACTACGTCAAGTGGCCAACACCGGACGAGATCGCCGCGGTAGCCGAATACATCCTCACAGGGGAGTCCGCGGTCATTTCCGGCGCCGCCATACCGGTCTACGGAGGGTCGTAGCGTCACGGGACTCGGGGGGCTCTTTGAAGTAAGAGAACGGCCCGGTACCGCGCACCCTACAGGGATGAGCAACCAGCCGACCGGGCCGTTCCTATCGCAGCCCCGACCAGATTTGAACTGGCGTTTCCGCCTTGAGAGGGCGGCGTCCTAGGCCCCTAGACGACGGGGCCACTGCGTGCCGGCAATACTACCAGGCAGCTCGGGAGAGAGGACTCGAACCCCTACTAACAGGGCCAGAACCTGTCGTGCTGCCGATTACACCACTCCCGACCGGACTATAGAAGATAACAGGAACGCGCCCGGATACCCACCCCGGGCACACCTCCGCTCCCGGCGCCATCCCAACCGGTCACCGGCGTCTCCTCGATCCCAGGTTCCGCAGGACGAGTCTGTGGTCTAATGGTGACCATGGATCCTTGCTCGCTACCGGCGGTGGAGATGGCCTCGCTGCTGTCGGCAGGTCGGATCAGCGCCCGGGAACTGCTCGAAGCGCACCTCGCCCGCATCGACGCGGTGAACCCCGCGGTCAATGCGCTCGTCACCCTCACTCCCGAAGCGGCCTTCGCGCAGGCAGCCCGGGCCGACGAAGCGCATGCCGACGGGGAGTCGCTGGGGCTCCTCCACGGACTGCCGGTCGCCCACAAGGACCTGGCGATGACGGCCGGTGTCCGGACCACCTTCGGGTCGCGGGTCTTCGCCGACTTCGTACCAGACACCGACTCGCTGTTGGTCGAGAGGCAACGGCTAGCCGGTGCGGTGAGCGTCGGGAAGACCAACACCCCCGAATTCGGGGCGGGTTCGCACACCTTCAACGAGGTGTTCGGAACGACGCTCAACCCGTACGACCTCGATCGGACCTGCGGGGGGAGCAGCGGCGGCGCGGCGGTGGCGCTGGCGACCCGTATGCTCCCACTGTGCGACGGTTCCGACCTCGGCGGCTCGCTGCGGAATCCTGCCGCATTCTGCAACATCGTGGGGTTCCGCCCCTCCCCCGGCCGGGTTCCGACCACGACCGCCCACGACGCTTGGTTCCCGCTCTCGGTCGAAGGTCCGATGGCGCGCACCGTGCCGGACGTCGCCCTGTACCTGCGGGCGATGGCCGGCCCGGATCCCCGCGCCCCGCTCTCGATCGCCGAGTCTCCGGACACCTTCGCCGGCCCGCTGCAACGGGATCTCTCAGGAGTGCGGGTGGCCTGGTCCCCCGATGCGGGCGGCCTGCCCGTCGAGGCTGCCGTCAGAGCGGCCCTGGCCCCCGTTCCCGACATCCTCTCGAACCTGGGCTGCGAAGTGGTCGAGGCATGGCCCGACCTGTCCGACGCCCCGTCGATCTTCCAGGCCCGCCGGGCCTGGCAGTTCGCCCTCCGGTTCGGACCGCTCCTCGCCGACCACCGCCACCGGATGAAGGACACGGTGGTGTGGAACATCGAGAGGGGTCTCTCGATGACCGTCGCCGACTACGCTGAGGCATGCCGGCGTCACACCAGCCTGTTCGGAAGGGTCGGCGAGTTCATGTCACCCGACGGCTCGGGTTTCGAATTCCTGGCATGCCCCGTCACCCAGGTGGTCCCGTTCCCGGTCGGGGTCGAGTACCCCACCGAGATAGAGGGAGTCCGGCTCGAGACCTACATCGACTGGATGCAGTCCTGCAGCAACATCACAGTGACGACCCACCCCGCCATCTCCGTGCCGGCAGGATTCACCGACGAAGGCCTCCCGGTAGGTCTGCAGATCGTCGGCCGCCATCACGCCGACCGAGCCGTCCTCGAGTTGGCGAGAGCGTGGGAGAGCGTCACCGAGTGGGGAACGACGGCCCCGCCGACCCGGGATGTCCGTCCGCCGGGTCGAACGATCCCACACGGGTACGCCGCTCCGTAGGCCGCCTGCCGGGGTCGCGCTCGGGTGTCCGCTAGGAACGGCGATGCCTAGTGTCCCGAGTCGGAAGTTCGTCACAGAAGAGCGGGCTACACCTCCACCCCACCGAACCCCGAGAACGCGAAAACCGCCCGAACGCGCCTCTTCCCTTGGGATCCCACCCCCACCGCCACCTCCGAGGGTCACGGACGCTACCTTCTATCCCCTGTGCGGGCCG
>JAPOQZ010000112.1 GCA_026710435.1 bacterium
GGACCGGCAGTGATACCTTTAGTATTGGTAAGCAACGCTGCACAACACGGGCCCTGACTCCATATACATTCCGTCTTCCGATCCTGAAGGTCCTCCTCGGCACGACTCGGATCTGGACACTGCTGCCGAGGCTGCAAAACGGCCCAATCAACCGTCAACTAACGAGAATCGATCAGTGACCCCTTGGAACTAATCATCTAGGCGCGAAGCTGCGGATACAGGCTGTGTTCAACAATGGGGAAGACGAGCACAGCCATCCCGATCCGTGTCGGGCGGAAAGCCTCCTGAAAAGTACTCGGAGGGGGCGGCCCGAGTAGAGACATTGGCGGAGTGTCTCTGTACCTGGGAAGGTGGCAACCTCGGATACGCAAGCGGTTTGGGGAGCCTCCACCCCGTGAACCCTGTCGGATATCTCTCGAAGGGAGGATCCGGTGGTTGAAGTCCTGGGCCCTCCCCACCGTGTCCACTCCCTCGGCCCCGCGCCGTTGAGCAGTTCCTGGCCACCCGGCAGTTTCTGTTCGGGCGAGGTGAGGTACCCGACGGCCCGGAGAAGGTTCTTAGTAGTTGGTTCTAGGTAGACCGCTCTCCTTATTTGTGATGGGTAGCGTTAGTGATCATTGCGCACTCTTGAGGCAGGGGCTAGTTCTGAATGCCTGTATAATGACCTCGTTGCCTTCGGTGAGCAGTTGCCGCCGGGGGGACAGGACAGGCCGCGCAGTAGCGGGCACTAAGACAAGAAAGGAGATGCGATGTCTGATCGCGTCGTTCAAGTCCCCGTGCGGTGGGCACGGCGGATGCCGGATCCCAACGCCGAAGGGGTCCAAACCCATTTCATGCTGGTTCCAGTTAGGAGCCTCCCGGTGGGAATCCCCTTGGATCCCAACCCACGGGATCAGAACATCAACCGTCCCGTATATCGGATGGTTGGACGTTCGTTGCGCCAAGAGGGGGATGCCACTCCCGGCAGCTTCCACCTCAAGCACCGTGGCATTACTTTGATCGCCTCCAAGGTGACGAAGGTAGCCAAGGGTGGTCCTGGAGGTCTGGACCTCTACGGGTTGTACTTCCCGACCGGATACGGAATTGTGGACGGTGGGCACTCCTACGAGATCGTTCTTAGAGCCCAGGACGATGAGGCAGTCCCCGACAACGAGTTCATAAAGCTCGAGGTGATCACGGGTCTTGACAAGGAATCCCTCGTTACCGACATCGCTGGCGGTAGGAATACCAGCATCCAGGTCCACGCCAAGTCACTCCTCGATCTCGGCAAGAAGTTCGACTTCCTGAAGGACGAACTCGCACGGCACGGATGGGCAAACCGGGTTGCGTGGCACGAGAACGACGACGGCGTGATCGACGTGATCGACGTGATCGCGAGGTTGTCGTGTTTCGATATCGAGACTTACCCGGATCGTCACACACATCCGGTCGATGCTTACCGACGTAAGAGTTCTATGCTGAACCGCTTCCAAACGCATCCGGAACGGTACGAACGGCTGGTTCCGATCGTTCGCGACGTGCTTTATTTGCATGACTGGATCGCGTACGATGCTGAGCAGCGGTGGAGAGCGGTGGGTGGTGCTGCGGGGACTGGCAGCAACTACGGCCGCCTGGAGATGGTGGATCACAAGAAGGCACGGAGACCGTCCTTCGCCTTTCCGTTCTTGGGTGACGATGTGACGTCGGACAATCGGCTCCGTCCCCCGGTCGTGCTACCAATCTTGGCCACATTCCGGCTTCTTCTTGAGCCAGACCCCACCGCTGATGCCGTTGGGGTTAACCAGCCCGTACGGTGGCGGAACGGGTTCTCCGAGGCTCTCACACTATGGAGGCAAGCAGGAGGCCGACTCCTGCAGAGCTTCTACGAGCATTACAAGACCTCGGGTCGTGATCTCCACGTCAGCGGCCGCTCGCCCGCATTGTGGAGGGCGCTGTGCAACGAAATGGTCGTATCGCTCGGAGACCACCGGCAGAGGGTCTGGCAACCGGACTACGCGGAACGGTTGAGAATCGAGTCCGTAGGCGACGAGTGGCAGATATGGCATGCCTCTTTCGGACAGAACCGTGGCGAGGTCGCGACGCTGGCACCAGTGGAGGACCAAGACGGTGTCGTGTTGTACGGCCACCGTTCCCAATCGCTTGACCTGACCGCTCTTCTCCGCCACACGACACCATGCGAAGCTGCCCGCTGGGTCGCTGACAGGTACAACGAAGAGTCCGAGAAAGTAGCACGGCGTCTTGAGGCATCGCAGCGACGCTACCCCTTGGCCCACTGCCGCAGGGCGGTTGACATCGCAGGCTTGCCCAAGGCGATCAACTGGCTCACCGACCCGGCGGGCCTACCTACCAAGATACGCCACTGGGCGAATCTCGAGGGCCCACCTGCCGTACCCACACGACCGGGTCTGCCAGCCCATGACGGCACAGACCGCCAGCCGGGGAAGCCCCTGATTAGGGGGTTCTTAGAAATCGACTGCGAACAGCTAGGTCTCTGGAACCACCACCGGGTCCAGTAAGCAACCGGAAAAAGGCCCCACGGGTTGTGCCGGAGGGCGTCTAACTGGCACCGGTCCTCGAACGCACATTCGAGACACCGGACGCGGTACCCACCCGAAGGGTGGCACTATTGGCTGTTGCGTCCAGTTGGGCAGCGACCTATTCGGGCGGGGGAATCTCTGAGTAGTCTCCTCGCCCGAATGTTCCGCCGGCCGGGTGGTGGATACATGACAGGATTCCCTTGCCGTGTCGGTGGTGTGGGTTACGATGACGCGGGCGGCTACTTGGAAGGGAGGGGGATCTGAATATTTTCGGTTTCGTGGCTCTTCGCGTTGGAGTAGGGACTAGCTGTTGTTGGTGGGTGGTGTAAATGCTTGGTTTTGGTCTGTGGCCTCACGACACTTTAGCGGGTTGACTGCCTGCTAGGGAAGAAGGCCACAGATGGCTGGTAACGATAGCTCCTTGGACGTTGCGGTTCTGGGTTCGGGTCGGGTTCCGTCTGCGGGCCGCGACCGAGGACGACGGTGAGTTGTTGGTGCTGGCGGAGACCACGGCGTCGGTGGTGGGTTGTTCGGGTTGCGGAACCCGGGCACGGTGGAGGGGACGACGCCGGACCAGGGTGCGGGATCTGCCGGTTGGGGGCCGGCCAACTGTGTTGGTGTGGTCGAAGCGGCTGTGGCGCTGCCCGGAGGCGGCCTGTTCTACGAAGTCTTGGTCGGAGACCAGTCCCCTGATCCGGCCGAGGGCGGTGCTCTCGGAGCGGGCTCGCCGTGAGGCGGCCCGGCGGGTCGGCGAGGACGGTGTGTCGGTCGCCGCGGCGGCCCGGTCGCTGGGGGTTGGCTGGTCGACGGTGATGGAAGCGGTACGAGAGTTCGGGGAACCACTCGTCGAAGAACACCCGGGGTCTTTGGCCGGGGTGCGGTCGCTGGGGACGGGTCGAGCACCGGTGGAGGTCCCGCCCGGATCGGTGGGCAACCGGATTCGTGGATCTCGAGTCGGGCCGGCTGCTAGATAGTTGTTCAGGGCCGTTCCGGGGCTGCTGCCAGAATCGACCGTGACCGTGGACCGCTTTGCACATGGTCCGCCTTGCGAACCAGGTCGTCACCGAAGTCCGCCAACGCACCCAACAAGACGTGATGGGACATCGAGGTCGCAAGGGAGATCCGCTCTACGACATCCGCCGGCTCCTGCTCGTCGGCGAGGAACGCCTGAGCGGCTCCGCCCGCCGCCGCATCGACGCCGCTCTGGCGCATCCCGATGGTGACCGCCTGCGACGAGGTCGCCTGCGCCTGGGTAGCCAGAGAACACTTCTCCGCGAGGTCTACGCCGCCGAGAACCTCGTAGCCGCCCGGAAGCGGCTCGAAGCGTTCCACGGCTGGGCCGAGACAGTTGACGTGCCCGAGGTCGATCGCCTGTCCCGGACGCTGCGCACCTGGGAGGAAGAGACCCTCAACTATCACCGTACCGGTGCTACCAACGGACCAACCGAAGCAGTCAACCTGATCATCGAAAAGACCCGTCGTCTAGGACACGGTTTCCGTAACTGGGACAACTACCGGCTAAGACTCCTACTCCACTGTGGAGTAACCTGGTATACTGCCCCTACCAAACGAATACGAGGCCGCAAACCCCCGTTAGCCGCGTAGAGCCTTGCCGGGTTCCCGGCACACCGTTGACGACCGGGGGATCAGATCCGATAGTGAGCCTGGTGGCAGAACTGGTTGTCAGGCAGGACGTGCGTGGAGTGCTGTGGGCTACTTGCTCGATGACCAGATGTCCGGGGTGCGCAGCGTGTGATTAACACGTATGGCCTTACACTGACGAGTGTACGTAATCCACCCGGTGACAGTGCGGATCCGGCGTGGACTGAGAATCGGGATTCCTTGGTTATTCTTGGCTGTTGATGACTTCCATGAGTTCCTCTAGGTCCCAGCCGAGGATGGCGAGTAGGGCCTCTGGTCGGGTTCCTGCTTTGTCGGCTTGTCGTATAGCGTCGTCCGTCCAACCCCGTGCTACTGATAGCTTTCTAGCGGTGTTCCCGCTCCTCATACATACGTCCGTCTGGCAATCCTCTGTCCGTTCGTAGTCTACTAGTTCCAGTATCAGACGCAGATCGTTGACCGAAGTCTCGATGACTTTTGCGATAGCTTCTAGTGCCTCGCCGTGTTGAGTTGTGTGGTGCCAGATTGACGGGAGGGCTGCTAGGAACAGTTCTCCTTCTCTGTCAGCAGCGGTTTTGACACGTTTGAGGGCTATGTGGGATAGGTCACCTAGCGGTCTCATTGTTCTCGTTCTTTCCTCGTAGGTGTCTGGGTTGGATTTATGGGCTGGGCTTTCCGGTAGTTGTGGCCGCGTGTCGGGATCCTTGGGAAGCGCATCAGGTGTCTCCTCGTGGCTACTGAACGGCCGCGCTGCTGATGGTCGGAGGACAGAGCCGGCTTCGTGGCGGGTGAAGAGTATCTGTATGGCAGAATCGACTCCAGTGAGCGCTGTCCGTATTCTGTCGGCTGCCACTTGAGTTTTGTTCACGAGCATAGGCGTTTCACTGGTTGGAGTGGTGGGGTTTAGCAGCCGGTGGATGTTTGACTCGAGGCCGTGGAAGTGTGATCTGGCTCTCTGGAGGTCGTGTTGGAGGACGTCGGCGATCAGTTTGCCGACGGAGTTGGTTGTGTCCTCGAAGTAATTGGAGTGAGTGATTCTGATGGCTTCTTCCGACTCGGCACCTAGCAGTACGACTTCTACTCGGGGGTTATCTCGGTACTCTTCTTCGCGTTCGCTGTACGCCGTGAGCGCTTGGGAGGTGTCGCGGAACTCTTCGAGGCTGATCTGCTTCCTTGTGTCATGGTCGTATGTGATGAGGAAGTCTATGGTTTTGCGTCGTGCCATCAGGTTCCTTCCCGAATCATTCGGTAGCGAGACCGTATAGTAGGGTCGGCCACTGCTATCGTAACCAGTTTGGTGAGAACATCCACGATGTCGTCCGGGTACAGGTGGTAAGACTCTGCCGACGACAGCATCACCGCCATCTCTCTGAGCTGGGTATGGATTTCGTTTGGACCAGCGCCGTTCTTGAAGTCGACACCGGTCGTGCTGGTCAAGCCCTCCACGAACT
This sequence comes from bacterium, assembly GCA_026710435.1. GTDB lineage: Bacteria > Actinomycetota > Acidimicrobiia > Spongiisociales > Spongiisociaceae > JAPPFW01. The sequence continues at coordinate 5,609 of JAPOQZ010000112.1, forward strand.
TGGCCCAAAGGTCCTGGTCCCTGGTGCGGAGCTGCACCTCGATTCGTCGGTCGTGGTACTCCGTGTGGATGTGGATGGCCCGGTAACCGGAGGACCTAGGCTCGTCCACGTAGTTTCTGATGGTGTCGTGCTGCCCGTTACGTCTGTAGCTGTTCCTACGGAATCGCTTCTCAACTTGGTAGACCTGTTCTTGGGTAGCGAGAACAGCCCGGCAGCCTCCGATGTCTTGCATTATCGAGAGGTCCAGCCAGGTGAGCCGCTGAAGTTTGGCCTCGATAGCTGGCATTCTCTTCAGCCGCTGTGAGGGACGAGTCTCGAAGCCCTCTGTCGCAAGGCATGACCGCAACCCCATGTTGGCGGCTTGTAGAGGCGCAGCGTGGGCAGATCGGTAGCCTTCGACAACTGCCCGAGCTCGGCGGACTTGACCCTGGTCGGGTGTATGTTCCTGTGTGAGTTGCGCTCGGCGCAGTATCTCACCGGCGCGGCTTACATTGTCTAACGATCCGAACGGAGTCATACGAGCGTGAGGGAGATGTAGATTGTCCCATGCTACCCAGCGATGGCGGCCTTACCGTCCTCCAGATCCGAGCAGCGCCAAAAAGCACCGAACGGCGACGCACGTTCGATGCTGCTGCTCGCAATAAGCCTAGGCAGGCCTACGAGGAGCCCAGCTCGCCGCATCTGGGCCTTGAACTCCGAGCGGCTCACAGAGGACTAATCTGATGTCGATCACTGAACTGGCCGGGATCAGAACACTCCCCTGCCCGAAACTCGGAGGGTTCAGGGGGGAACTCGGTTCCGTCCCTCTGGCCCGAAATTATGGAAATTGTACGAGTCGCCCACTGATCCGACTGATGGTTCGATACCGACCTCCGTCAAGCGGTTGGTGTAGCGGATGAACCTGGTTTGGCTGCCGGCATCCGAGTGATGCACAAGCCTCCGGTCGGGGGAGGCTGTGTCTGGTCGCCGAGCCCAGAGTGCTTGCTCGAGGGCGTCGAGAGCCAGGTCGGTTCGTAGGTTGTTCGATACTCGCCAGCCGACGATGAACCTCGAATAGGCGTCGACAACGAATGCTGCATAGGCGAAACCCGACCAGGTCGGAACGTAGGTGTACGGTCGTACCGGACGTGCGACTTCCACTGCATCCGGCTCTCCATGTGTTCATGCCTTTGGTGTAGTCGGCCATCGGTGCAGCTTCGTCTGCGTCACACGTACCCGCCGCTCAGCCTCAACCAGGCCGGGCCACGGTGCGCCGGTATTCACTAGCGACCTCCGTGATCAACACTTCTGCTGCGAACACACTGGAACCCTTCGCCGTGTGACCGGCTTTCCCGGTCTCGGACTACTACGGGTCCTCCGCCCCACCCCACCGGCATCAGCCGGCAACGGACCTTCCCGCCGGCCAACTCATTGTTGGCCGATGAGGGAACCGCGGGGATGGTTCCCACGTTCACATTCCAACCGTTCGACAGGGTCGGCGTCCAGCTATGCCCCTGCAACATCGCTACGGCTTCGCCCCAGCATTCACCGTGGCCTCTCGACGGGCGACCTCAACCAGCCAAGGAGTTCCCCACCCAACATCGCTAGGTAGGTGCGCGTTGCTACGCGGCCCCGATCCGCCAGTGGAGTTCCCCCCGTGAGCTGGACACTCGGTTTATGCGGCCGTGTGATGGTAGTAGTTGTCCTCCCATTCGTTTGGTGGCTGTTGTCCGATGGTGGAGTGAAGCCGGCGGGGGTTGTACCAGGCTTCGATCCACCAACGGATTTGACAGGCGGGCCTGGTGCCGGTTCTGGTAGTCGGCCCGGTTGACGAGTTCCTTCCCGACGGTGCCGAGGAACGACTCGGCGGCGGCGTTATCCCAGCACACCCCGGTCCGTCCTACCGACTGGCGGATGCCATATGCGCGACACAGTTGGGCAGTAGCCCCAGACGTGTATTGGGAACCGCGGTCAGTGTGGAAGATCACGTCCCGTATCTGGCCGCCTCGGGTTGCGATCGCTTCGCGGAGCGCGTCGGTGGCGATTGATGCTTTGAGGTGTGGCGCCATTGAGATCCCGACCACGCGGCGCGACGCCAGCATCTAGGACGAAGGCTAGGTAGAGGAACCCTTGGCGGGTTCGGATGTAGCTGTAGGGGTCGGACCGGGGCGCCCTTTCTGCTTTTCAGCTGGTGGGTTTCCCCGGCCCGCCCTCGTGATGCGGACGTGCAACTTCGGGTGCATCCGGCTGTCGGTGTGTTCATGCCGCTGGTTTGGTTGTGCTCTCCCATGGTGTAGGAATCTTGGTGCCCCGGTAGCGGTAACGCACTACTGCGAACTGCCGGGGTCGGAACATCTCGATCCCGCCGTCGTGGATATCCCATCGGGGGAGGTAGCGACGGGCCAGGGTGTGCATGTTCAGTCCGAGGTGTCGTTTCTTCAACCATCCGACTACTCGCGCAGTGGGTGTAGTGGTCGAGGTAGCCGAAGGTTCGTTTCGAGACTCCGTAACGGAACCAGTTGTTGCACCAGCCCCGCCAGCGGCGGGTTGAGTCGGCGTAGCAGGTCCAGGGAGCGTTCGATGCTGTCTGTTGCGTGCGAGCCGTCGCACCTTGGCTATCACAGAAGCCAGAGACTTCTTGGACGGGTAGATGTGTGGACAGCCAGCTTGTTGGCTCGGCTCCGCCAGGTCCGGCGTTGAATACGCCAACCCAACAAGCTCGAACCCCTTGTCTATGTGGCAGACCCGTGTTTGTCTGTCGATAGGCGTAGACCCATCGGTGCGAGTATCGCAGCGACCTCGTCCCGGAGTGCTTCAGCGTCTGTTCGGCTGCCGTGAACCATGATCACGAAGTCGTGCTGGGTAGCGGACGAGCCGCATGACCGGTTCCCCGGCACGGCGACGCTTGGCACGTGTCCAGGCCGGTCCGAGCGCTCACCTATTTCTGGGTGAAGTACTCGTCCAACACAGACAGGGCAATGTTGGCTAGCAGAGGCGACAAGATTCCACCCTGGGGTGTGCCGGTGATTGTCCGATGTCGGCTGCCGTCCTCACAGACGACACCAGCCTTGAGGAAGGCCTTCACCAGACGTAGAACCCGTTTGTCCCCCGATTCGGTTCCGCACCCGGTTCATGAGGGCGTTGTGGTCGATCGTATCGAAGCACGCTTCGATGTCCACCTTCGAACACCCACTCGTAGTTCCCGATACCCGACGCCAGGAAGTGGATCTCAGCAATGGCGTCCCGAGCTCGACGTTTCGGGCGGTAAGAGCCAGAAACGGCGGTAGGCCTACTGACATCCCAGGTCAGGAGGGTGTTCGTCATTAGACTACTTCGTCCGGTATCACTATCGGTAGCACTAGCTGAGAGGGGCATTTTGCCGAGACGGTCGCTTAGGCTCACGCTAGCTGAATTGGTCAGCGGTTTCGATGAAGGAGGGCCCGTCGGATACGACGATCTCAGCCTGCTGGCACCACCCGAGCTCCTGATCCCTAAAGAACCTGGCCAGAGACCCTTTCGTACGTCCCCCGATCATCGCCCAACACCTTGCCGTTCTCACCACAGGCCACCACGGTCACGTACCGGTGCCTGCGACGGATCGATGTCTCGTCGACCAACAACACCCGGCAGGACCGGGCCCGTCGACGCTACGCCACCCGAGCGGCCTCATCTGCGTTGCCCGCCGACGATGCAACATCATCCTGGCCATGCTCAAGACCCAAACCCCCATTCCAACCCCACAACATGCCCAACGCGGCCTGACAACGAGACAGGGACACACCCTACAGTGACGGGAAGCCGCCCGACATTGGCATAACCCCCGCATCCTGGACCAAGCGATGGGCAAGTCGGCGACCGAGACCGGCTCCGAACTGGGTGTGGTCCTCGAGGTGCCGCTCCCCGCACCTCCACTCAAATATGTACTATATCCCCTGGTCAGGTCACAGTGCGTTCAGGGAAGTGGGTTATCAGTTCGAGTATCGAATCTTGGCTGGACCTCTAATGCCAGACCGGGGGTCGCCGTCGGCTCGAGCGATGGAACGAACCTAGTTCAAAAGAGCCTGGAGCGGCTCAACAGCAATCTGGGGTTAGGCTAGAGCGTGGGGTCGTGACCTAACTGGAGCGTGGGGTCGTGACCTAACTGGTCGAACGATTATCGTTATGGCATGGCACCTACGAATGCAGGCGGTTCAACCTCCGAGGGCTTGGTCCAGGTACCCACGGCAGAGTTGCACTTCGATCGCCGGAACCCGAGGCTCTTCTTGGAGGAGGATCTCAAGGAAGACCTATCCGACTCCGACCTCATCCGGCTGCTGTGGCGGGATTTTGCTGTTGATGAGGTAGCACTCTCGATCGGCCACAACGGTTTCTTTGGTCATGAGCCCCTGTTCGCCACCCTGGAAGAGGGCCGCCGAGTAGTTGTCGAAGGCAACCGGCGACTGGCAGCCGTCCGCTTGCTCGTCGACCCAGACCTCCGCGAGGCGATAGGGGCAACCGATCTGCCCCAGATTTCTCTTGAACGCAAGCAAGAACTGGAGTTTCTGCCGGTCATCGAGTGTGAGCGTGGGGAGGTTTGGCAGTTCGTCGGTTTCAAACACGTTAATGGGCCTCAGGCTTGGCAGTCCTACGCGAAGGCGCAATATGTCGCTTGGGTACACAACGATCTCGGTGTTCCGCTGCCAGATATTGCTCGGAGGATCGGTGACCGGCACGCGACGGTCCGCCGACTCTACCGCGGGCTGATGGCACTCCTTCAAGCTGAGCACAGTGGTGTCTTCGACCGCGAGGACCGGTGGAAGAAGCACTTTTCGTTCTCTCACTTGTACACCGGGCTGGGCTATTCAAACATTCAAGCCTTTCTCGGGATCGACGACGAACACAGCTTCCGCCCTGATCCAGTTCCCAACGACCATGTGAGAGATCTCGGTGACCTGTGTCTGTGGCTGTATGGGAGAAAATCGACCTCGACGCAGCCGGTTGTCCGATCCCAGAATCCTGATCTGCGCAACCTCGACTCAGCGCTCGGTAGCTCAAGGGGTGTCGTCGCGCTTCGGCGAGGCTTGCCCCTGGAAGTAGTCCTCGAAATAGCCGCCGGGGACGAGGTTCTCTTCAAGGAGGCGCTGATTGCAGCGCGACACGAACTCCAGCAAGCACGTGGCAAGCAGTTGACCGGGGACGCCGGCGACCTCGACACGCTACAGATCGCAAACGAGGTATTCGATCTTGCCGACCGGTTAGTGACGGAGATGGAGGACTCCCGGAGGGAAGGGAGATCCCGGCGCCGTAGGAGGCGCCGAGGGGCTCGTTGATGGGGTTGCTCACTTCGCCCACTGCAAGCAGTGGTATCACCCAACTGGCCGATTGGATCGAGTTGAAAGCCCTTTCGAGTTCCGACAACAACGCAAGTCTGCAAGACCTCGTAGCGGAGCTACGCCGGGGCGGGTCAACCGATGCGGTCCAGGAAGACTCGGAAGGCCTCGTTGATCGAGGTGGAGAGTTGACTGAGCGTCTGGCGAGTGATGCCTTCTCTGAGATCGAAGATAGGGTCGTCGCCGCTGGTGCTGGGTACCCCTTCGATGTCGGGACACAGCACATTGAGCTTGCCTCACCGGCGGATATCACGGCGTCGACTTACATCTTTCAACTGTTATTGAGCAGCTTTGGCGTCGGGGCCGGCACTAGGTCACGGGTTCGACCAGAGCGCGATTTCGAAGATATAAGCCTTGACGCGGCTCGGAGCTATCTAGGCCGCAACCCTCACGATGGGTCCTACCTGTTCGCGTTTCCCCGCCGAACCGACGAGAGGTCCTTCCCCGAGGCAGTAGACAGGCTATCGGAACTGCTCGGCGAGGGGGGCGGGGCAAAGTCGGTTCGGCCAGCCCGGGATCAGAAGGACGCCCACTTGGATCTCGTGGTCTGGCACGGCTTCGCCGACCGCAGACCCGGTCAGATGATCGCGTTCGGTCAATGTTCCGCTGGAAAGAACTGGAGAACAAGAATCACGGGACTACCTGACGGAGGGTCTTGGTGCCAAGCCTGGATGCTTGATCCACCGGCGGTTCCACCCATAAGGATGTTGTTTGTTCCGCATCGCCTGACCGAAGAAGAGTGGCAGACACGGTCGATACTTGGCGGCGTGCTCTTCGAGCGATGCAGAATCGCGTACCACTCGCCCAAAGTACCTGAGCGGGTAGCCACTCGCTGTGAGCGCTGGGTGACAGCAGCACTTGACACCAACGTACTGGCATGAGACACAGGTTTCACGCTATCTGCCCATACTTCGCTATGTTCCCCGAACAGTTCGCTGAGCAGTGGATCGACAAGCTTACCGACGAGGGGGACCTGGTATTCGATCCGTTCTGCGGACGCGGAACAACACCATTTCAAGCGATACTCATGGGACGCCGTGCTCTCGCTGCCGATATCAATCCAGTCGCCTTTTGTATAACAACCGCCAAGACTCGAGCACCAGTGCTATCAACCCTTAAGCGACGACTCACACACTTGGAGGACGGTTACAGCGCTCGTCGTTGGACTCCTCGATCGAGCGCACAGCCCGTATTCTTCCAGCGCGCCTATTCGACGGGGACTCTCGCACAACTCTTGTACCTGCGGGAGTCGCTCGCTTGGTCTCGGACACGGACGGACGCGATGGTCGCGGCCTTGGTGCTTGGTGCGCTGCACGGCGACACCGAAACGTCCCCGTCTTATCTCAGCGCTCAGATGCCTCGCACCATTAGTACCAAGCCTGCATACTCGATTCGCTTCTGGGAAGAGCGCGATCTTCATCCGCCAAGCCGCGACGTGTTCGCACTCCTACGTCGGCAGGCTGCTTTTAGGTATGTATCTCGGCCTCCAGACAGGCGAGCCGACGTGATGCTGTCAGACTTCCGTGACCTACCAAGGCTGCCGACCGTGACTGAGAAGTCGGTCTCGTGCATCGTCACGTCGCCTCCATACCTTGACGTGACCAACTTCGAGGAGGACCAGTGGCTGCGGCTGTGGTTCCTCGGAGGCCCTCCCCACCCCACCAGCGGCCGCGTCTCCAACGACGATCGACACACAAACGCGAGTTCCTACTGGAAGATGGTTGCCGACTTCTGGCGAATGGCCGGCTACATCCTCAAGCCAGACGGGCACGTTGTCATCCGCATGGCAGGCAAAGGCTTGTCGGAACACAATGTCGTGCAGGGTCTCCTCGGATGTGCCGTACTCTCAGGCCGAGAAGTCGAACTTGTGAGCCAAGCAACAAGCACAGTTCGGCGTCGTCAAACTGGCGCCTTCAGGCCAGGCACCACGGGCGTTCGCTTCGAGGTCGATGCCCACTTCCGGGTTGCCTGAGCCAGGATTCGCTTTGTCGTTTCCCAGGAACAAGCCGTTTGCTTAGAGCATTAGCGGATAGGGACTGAGTTGGGGCTCCAGCGGTTTCTCCAGTCGATGAGTTTGCTGGTGATGATGAGGGTGATGGCTAGCTGGAGTTGGGCGTGTCGGTGGTGGGTGTGTCGGTCGGTGTTGCGGCGTAGTTGCCCGTAGTTCGAGAGCCATGAGTTGGTACGCTCGACGGTCCAGCGCATCCCGAGGGGTGTGGATAGTTTGGTGTGGTTGGCTTGGCCTGGTGGCCGCTTTCGGGCGCAGATGACATCGGTGATGCCCAGGGCGCGGCATAGTTCGGAGACC
>JAPOQZ010000139.1 GCA_026710435.1 bacterium
CCGATCGATATTCTGCAATAATCCACTCACAGGAAGTGCCTCCCAACTCCGGGCCAAACTGCGGTTCCTAACAGCTATTGTCCCAGATCAGAGGCACTTTCCTGTGTCAATCCACCCCCGCTACACCGGTGGATTCAGGCTTAGGAGGGTGGTGGGAAACTCCCTGCCAGCCAGTTGTCCGATGGTAAACTACCTGGTCAGCGGACGGCTGGCCGGCAAAGAACCCGTTTTCCATCCACCTTCCTAGGACCGCTAGATGGCCGGTCGGGGCCGGAACCGTCAACCGAGTTGGTCAGCGACTACGCCCACCAGGTGACGGACCACCGAGCGGGCTGTCGCCATGTCGGGGGCCTCGGCCATCACCCTCACGACCGGTTCGGTACCGGAAGCCCGCACCAGGACCCGGCCGTCCCCGCCCAGATCCCGTTCGACGGCTCGCACCGCCTCCCACACCCGGTCGGCCGCTTCCAGGTCCTTGGAGCGGACCGGCACGTTCTCGAGCACCTGGGGAAACTCGACCAGAGCCTCGCGGCGCAGTTCGCTGACCGGGCATCCGGTGGCCACCACCACCTCGAGCATGCGGAGGGCGGTCCGCAGGCCGTCCCCGGTCCGCGCCCGGTCGAGTTGGATCACGTGGCCGGACTGCTCACCTCCGAGGATCGCCCCGTGGCGGAGCATCTCCTCCATGACGTAGCGGTCGCCGACCTTCGTCTCGATCAGGTCGATCCCCGCCTCCCCCATAGCCTTGCGGAACCCCAGGTTGGACATGACGGTGGTCACCACCAGGTTGTTGGAAAGCTCCCCGCGGTCTTTCAGATGCCGGGCGATGACGGCGAGGATCACGTCTCCGTTGGCCACCCGGCCGTCCTCGTCTATCACCATGAGCCGGTCGGCGTCGCCGTCGAAGGACAGCCCGATGCGCCCTCCCGCCACCGCAGCTAGATGCCTGGGCTCCGTGGCGCCGCATCCGTCGTTGATGTTCATCCCGTCGGGCGAGGCAAAGTGCGCGACCACGTCGGCTCCGAGGGAGGAGAACAGTTCGGGCGCCGCGCGGGAGGCGGCGCCGTTGGCGCAGTCGACCGCTAGGCGCAGGCCCGACAGGGACCCGCGAGCATCGCGCCGGATGGCGGCCAGGTAACGGTCCACGGAGTCCCCGAGAGAAACACGCTTGCCGATCCCGGCACCGGTGGGGGATTTCCAGGGACCGCCCCGGCGGAGACGGGCCTCGATCCGCGCCTCCCGGGCGTCGTCCAGCTTGCCGCCAGCGTCGTCGAAGAACTTGACGCCGTTGTCCGGCGCCGGGTTGTGGGAGGCGGAAACCATGACGCCGAGGCTCGCCCCGAGCTCCGGAATCAGCGCCGACACCCCACCCACGGGGACAACCCCGGCGTCCAGGGTGTCCACACCCACCGAGTGGAATCCGGCCTGCAGGCCAGCCGCCAGCATGTCGCCCGACCTGCGGGTGTCGCGTCCGACCACCACCGCACCCCCGCCGATCAGTTCCCCGGCCGCTCGGGCCAGGTCGAGGACCAGGGACACGTCGAGGTCGACGTTGGCGACCCCGCGGATACCGTCCGTGCCGAAAAGCCGGCGGTCGGGAACCGGTCTGGTGGATGTCTCCAACGACTCCTCCGGGACCGGCCGCACCCCCTGGTTACCTAACTGCGAGACCGTGCTGCGGTGTCCGCCGGGGCGGCGTCACGGATGGGGCCCGCCGGCGAGCGCGTTCCCTTGGTAGGAGTTCTGCGACCCGGGCGCTGCGAGCGGCTTCGCGGGCAGGCCGCTCGCCCGGATTCTTCATGGCTCCCGGCAGACCCACCCATGAAGGGCAGGTTCAAGCCTGTTCTCGTGGCTTCTGTCGCATACCCCCGACGGGTGAAGGTCGCACTCGAGTCGGCGGGCTTGTCGAGTCCGCCGCCCTCCCGGGTCAGGAGTCTGCCAACGGCTACCGGTCGGCTCGGACAAACCCCTCGCATCGAAGAATCGGGGCTAACGCTTGGTGTACTGCGGCGCTCGCCGGGCCTTGCGGAGGCCGTACTTCTTCCGCTCGACCACACGGGCGTCACGGGTCAGGAGCCCGGCCCTCTTGAGATCGGTACGGAGGTCGGGATCCAGGCTGATCAGCCCGCGGGCGATGCCGAGCCGGAGGGCGTCGGCCTGGCCGTTGACGCCACCCCCGTGCAGCCTCGCCACGATGTCGTAACGTCCCTCGACGTTGGCGACCCGGATGGGCTCCAACACGCGCATCCTGCGGGCCATGGTCGGGAAGTAATTCTCGAGGGGACGACCATTCAGGGTGATCGCCCCGGTTCCGTTGAAGAAGCGGACCTGGGCCACCGATTCCTTGCGGCGACCCGTAGCCCTCACCAGTGCCTCCGGCATCAGCTACCTACCTTTCTGAGGCCCAGATCGAGGGCCAGCGGGGTCTGCGCCCCGTGCGGATGGTCCGGACCCGCGTAGACCTTGAGCTTGCGGATCATGCGCCGACCCAGCTTGGTCTTCGGGAGCATGCCCCGCACCGCCCGCTCGATCACCGCTTCGGGCCGGCGGTTGATCAGGTTCTCGAACGATTCCTCCTTCAGCCCGCCCGGATATCCGGAATGCCGGTAGTAGATCTTGTCCTGGCTCTTGTTGGAGGTCACCGCCACCTTCTCGGCGTTCACGACGATCACGAAGTCTCCCCCGTCGACGTGGGGAGCGTAGGTGGGCTTGCGCTTGCCCGACAGGATCGGGGCCAGTCCTGACGCCAGCCGACCCAGAGGGAGGTCGGCCGCATCGACCACGAACCAGCCGCGCCGGATGTCGGTCGGCTTCGGGCTGTAGGTCTTGAGTCTTTTCACCTGCTCACCGTCTCCGTAGGTCAGTGGCTCCGGGTAGGGCCGACGATCCCCGCCGGGGGCACCCGCGCCTCTATCCGGCTCAGTATCGGAATGGAGGATGGCCTCCCGTCCCTGGGCGCGCGTGCGCGGGCCGGGGGAACCGTAGTCTAGCCGCCCTCTCGCCCAAGTGCCAGACCGCCTTCGCATCCACAACAACCGGCCCACCATCCTTGGCTGATCGCAGGCCGGCGCCCGGCATCCGCGGATCAGTAGTCCACCCGCCAGAGCACCAGTCCGTGGGGAGGGGCGGCCCCGCGGGCCGAGTTACGGTCCCGGTCCGCTATGACCCGAGGCGCTCTGTCCGGGTCCAGGCGGCCCCTGCCCACTTCCACGCAGTAGGCGGCGATGGACCGCACCATCTGATGGCAGAAGGCCGTCGCGGTGATCTCCATCCGTACCACGTCGTCGGGCCGGGCCGACCACCCGACCGCCAGGACCGTGCGGACCGTCGAACGGCCCTCCGCCCGGCGGCAGAAGGAGGCGAAGTCGTGCTCGCCCTCCAGGTGGTGCACCGCCCGGTCCATAGCCGGGACGTCCAGGCGATCCTTGACGTGCCATGTGACGCCCCGTCTCAAGGGGTCGGGGTAGGGACGGTTCAGAACGCGGTACCGGTAGGTGCGGCGCCGGGCGCTGAAGCGGGCCGAGAACCCGTCGGGGACCGGTTCGCACCGGTATACGGCTACCTCGGGGCGGAGCAACCCGGTCAGGGACCGGGCAAGACGATCGCAGTCCACCTCCAGTCCGGTCCGGAAGGAGACCACCTGCTGGCGGGCGTGCACCCCTGCGTCGGTCCGGCCCGCCACCTCGGTCGCCACCGGCTCCAAGACCCGGGCCAGGGCGGCTTCGAGCTCCCCCTGGACGGTGCGCACGTCACGCTGGCGGGCATATCCGTGGAAGCCGGCGCCGTCGTAGGAGAGGTCGAGGCGGTAGGTGCGCATCCCGGCTCAGAAGCCGGTGAGCAGTATCGTCCCCAGGTACCAGCCCAGTACGCCCGCCCCAGCGGTGAGGCTGTTCTCCGGATGGCCCAAGCCGTACTGCACGCGAGCGACGACACGCAGCGCCAGGAAGAACCACAGAATCGAGACGGCGGTCGCCCCCCAGTACACCAGGGCGGACCCTGCCCAGGGGATGATCGCCAGCGGCACGAAGGCCACGTATGCGAAGCCCACCAGACGGAAGGTTACGTGCGCCGAGCCGTAGGAACGGTAGAGGTGTACGCCCGCCGCCCAGACAGCCATCGCCACCAGACCGGTCAGCATGATCGCCTGGATGGCGCCCCCGAAGATGCCCACCAGCGAGGCGCCTCCCAGGGCAGGCAGCAGACCTACCAAGGCGACCACGACCACCGCGGTTCCGGATGCGTACTCGTCGTTCAGCAAAGACGCGTAGAGAGTCCGGTCCAGACGCCCTGCTCGAACAATCTTGACTAGCACTGGAACCTCACGCCGCTAGCTCTGATTCTTCATGATTCCAGACATACCCACGGCGACATGCCACATCGACCACGTCACCGTGACCGGGCAGGGCTTCACCCGGTAGGTGAAGGTCGCGCCGGGCCGAGACGGAACCATCGAAACGCCCGTAGTCCCTGGTCAGAAGCATATATGCCACACGCAGTCCTCCATCACAAACCCCCGCAAGAAATATCGGGGCTACAACGACCGCCCCGCAGAGTACCAGCCACTGCCGTCACTGCACTCCCAATCCGCCGACCGCCTCCCCCCTGCAGGGGAAGGGTGGTCATGGCCTCGCAAGGGGATCGGCCCATCGCCGGACCACGTCTTGCGGATCAGGTGGCTGGCCGGCCGGTGAACCCCAGGATGCTGCGGACCCTACTCCGCCGGGGACAGGACTCCGGTTCGTTCGTGCAGAACGAACCTGTTCCGCCGTTCGCCCGGCGTCACCACTGCACAAGGGGCTGAGCAAACCGCAGGACTGGGGGTTGGACATGTCACAACCACGTTGCATAATGGTAAGTAGCCGTAAACACCACCGGTCCGGTTGCGGTACCGTCCAGACCGGGGCAGGGATCATATCGTCCGAGCCGAACCTCTACGGGGAAGGCGGGACGTGTTCGGAGACTGAGGAGGTGGCGGTGGGGGCGGGCCCACCGGGGGGACTCGGTCTCTGGGGTTTTCGCGTTCTCGGTGGGCGGCGTGGCCGATGGGTCGTCGGCACGTACGGTGGGCGTCTTCCGGGGACTTCCCGGGCCGGGAATCGGGTGCTTGCCGCCGTCCTACCGGGGCGGCACGTCGGGAAGTCCGGCGAGCGCGCGTATCGCCCTGACGCCACACGACCCTGACTCTTCATCATGTTTCCAGACACACCCATGAAGGGCAACTCAAAGGCTGTTTCCACGGCTTGGTTCGCATGCACCCTACCGGTGAAGGTCCCGCTCCAGTCGACGCGCTTATCGAGTCCGCCGGCCTCCCAGGTCGGGAGCCTGCCGACGGCTACCCATTCGCCCGGACAAACCCCGGACAACAAGAATCGGGGTCAGCACAGGCAGGTTCAGCCGGCCGGTGGTCTCCGGTGGGATGGCTCGGCTCTAGGAGGGTGCTGAGCAATCCACCGGCGGCCTGCCAACCGCCGACATAATTCCTGGGTCGGCTGGGCGGCAGGCCCGAGCAATCGTCATTGTTCAGCACCGTCCTAAACGAGTTCGATGACCGCCATCTCGGCGTTGTCGCCGCGGCGGGGGCCCAGCTTGACGATGCGGGTGTACCCGCCCGGGCGCCTCCGGTACCGGGGGGCAACCTCGTCGAACAGCTTGGTCACGACCTCGAGGTCCGTCAGGTCCCTCAGCACCAGGCGGCGCGAGTGGAGATCGCCGCGACGTGCCTTGGTGATGATCTTCTCGACGTAGGGACGGAGCACCTTGGCCTTGGCGAGGGTGGTAGTGATCTGCTCGTCCCAGATCAGCGACTGAGCCAGGTTGGCCAGGATCGCTTTCTGGTGCGACGGGCTTCCTCCGAGCCTCTTGCCTCTCTTGGGGCGGGGCATCAGCGGCCGTCGCCTGCTCGCGAGGAGGAGATGCCGAGCCCGAGCTCGTCGAGTTTCGCAACCACTTCCTCGAGGCTCTTCTGCCCGAAGTTGGTGATGTCGAGCAGGTCCTCCCTGGTCTTGAGAACCAGATCTCCGACGGTGTCGATCTGGGCTCGCCGGAGACAGTTCCGTGGACGTTCGGACAGGTCCAGAGCTTCGATCGGCAGATCCAGATCCTGGGATCCGGTTTCTGTCACCGCCAGATCCCCCAACTCCAGTCCTACCCCTTCGCCGAGGTCGGCGAACAGGCCGAGAAGCTCGCGTAGCGTCTTTCCGGCAGACGACAGCGCCTCGCTGGGGCTCAGCGAACCGTCCGTCTCGATGTCCACCACCAGGCGGTCGAAGTTGGTCATCTGGCCCACCTGGGTGTTCTCCACCCGGTAGGCGACCTTGCGCACGGGGGAGAAGATGGAATCGATCGGGATCGTACCGATCGCATCCCGCTTCTTGTTCTTGGGGGCGGTCCGGTAGCCGACGCCCTGCTCGATGACCATCTCCATCTCCAACTGCGCCCCTTCGGCCAGGGTGGCGATCAGCAGATCCTTGTTGACCACTTCCACGCCGCTCGGAGCTTCCAGGTCGCCGGCGGTGGCGATCCCGGGGCCGGAAGCCGTGAGTTGAAGCGTTTGGGGCTCCGGGTCGTCCATCTGCAACACCAGGCGCTTCAGGTTCAGGATAATGTCCACCACGTCCTCCTTGACGCCGGGCACGGTGGTGAACTCGTGGTAGATCCCGTCGACTCTCAGGGACGACACCGCTACTCCGGGAATCCGGGAGAGCAGCGTCCTCCTGAGCGTGTTTCCGAGCGTGTAGCCGAAGCCCGGCTCCAACGGTTCGATCGTGAAGCGGGCTCGGTTCTCACCTAGGACTTCGGGCTCGATGTGTGGACGTTGGACGATCAACGCTTGCAAGGTCTCTACCTCCCGGTCTCGTACGCCGGCAATTCGTGGTTGAAGGGACTGCTCATCTTCGGGTCGGATCGCCTCGTGCTGCCTACCTGGAATACAGTTCGACGACCAACTGCTCCCGGACGGCGGTGTCGATCTGCGTCCGGCTCGGAACATCGACCACCACTACGCGACGCTCGTCATGACCGACATCGAGCCACTCCGGAATCCTGCGATCACCGGACGTGTCTATCGCGTGGCGGATGACGATCGCTTCATGGGACCGTGGCTTGACCGTCACCTCGTCGCCCGCACGGACGCGATAGGAAGGTATGTCCACCTTGCGACCGTTGACCCGGAAGTGCCCGTGGTTGACGAGTTGGCGGGCCTGGGGTCTGGTCCGGGCAAGCCCGGCGCGGTACACCACGTTGTCCAGCCGGCACTCGAGGATCTGCAGCAGGTTGTCGCCGGTGATCCCTCGCCGCCGGGCCGCCTCCTTGTAGTAGATGCGGAACTGGCGCTCCAGCACGCCGTAGATCTGGCGGATCTTCTGTTTCTCACGGAGTTGGTGCAGGTAGTCGGAGTCGCTGCTCCGACGACCTCGCCGACGGCCGTGCTCGCCGGGCGGGTAGGGGCGGCGATCGTAGTACTTGGCCTTGTTGGGGTCTAGCAACTGCCCGAGGCGGCGGCTCTTCTTCGTGCGGGGGCCTATGTAACGCGCCACCCTTCACCCCCTCCTGCGCTTCTTGGGACGGCAGCCGTTGTGGGCCAGCGGGGTCACGTCCCTGATTCCCGCTACTTCCAGACCCATGTTCTGGAGTGTCCGGATCGCAGTGTCGCGACCCGCCCCGTTGCCGCTGACAATCACGTCGAGTTTGCGGATACCGTGCTCGCCGGCCCGCCGGGACGCTTCCTCCGCCGCTACCTGCGCGGCATAGGGCGTCGACTTTCTGGAACCCTTGAAGCCCACCGATCCTCCCGAAGTCCAGACGATGGTGTTCCCGTTGACGTCGGTGATGTTGATGATGGTGTTGTTGAAACTGGCCTTGATGTGGGCATGCCCGAACGCGATGTTCTTGCGCTCGCGGCGCCGGACCCGTTTCTTATGCTGTTTCCTAGCCAACTGTGCCTCCGGACTCCTGGTTCCCGCCGATCACCGTCGGGCGCAATACCTTCGCTCTCGCCTTGCCGTCAACCTGGGGGATTCGCCCCGCAACGCCTGCAAGCCCGGCAGGGGGCAACACCCGCTCCATCACAAACGTACGCACGCAACGATCAGCGGATCGACCGGTGCGGTCGCTGCCGGTCCGTCACTTCGGGACAACCTTCTTCTTGCCCGCGATCGCCATCCGCCGGCCCTTGCGGGTCCGCGCGTTGGTATGGGTGCGCTGGCCCCGCACGGGAAGGCCCCTGCGATGCCGCAGGCCCTGGTAACAACCGATCTCCATCTTGCGCTTGATGTTCTGGGTCACGATCCTGCGCAGATCACCCTCCACCCGCAGGTTGGACTGGATGTAGGTACGTATCCGGCTGACCTCTTCATCGGTGAGGCTGTGCACCCTGGTATCGGGGTCGATCCGGAGTTCGCCGCACATCCGGCCGGCGGTAGTCGTACCGATCCCGTATATGTAGGTGAGCCCCACTCCGAGCCGCTTCTGCCTTGGTAGATCCACACCGGCGATCCGCGCCATGAACTGCCCCCTTTAGCCTTGCCGCTGCTTGTGTCGCCGGTTCGAGCACACGACCCATACGCGGCGCCGACGCCGGATGAGCCGGCAGTTGTCACACATCTTCTTCGTGGAAGGACGTACCTTCATCGATACCCTCGGAGATTCTCGGTTCGGTGCCCCGACATGCGGGCCTCCGGTCCTTCCGCATCGGCTCCCCACATCGAGGGGGAGGGCACGCGAAAGCACCGACGGGCGGTCGGCAGGCAATCTTAACCCACCGGCCGGGCCGTTAGCAAGTCGCTGACGGTTGTCACCGTCGGCCCGTCGGCGGTGAGCGCCACAGTGTGCTCGAAGTGGGCCGAGCGCATGCCATCGGCCGTTACAACCGTCCATCCGTCCTCCATGGTACGGGTCTCCTCGGTGCCCAGGTTGAACATGGGCTCGATGCAGACCGCCATACCTCTCCTGAGCCGGAGGCCCCGGCCGGGTACCCCGTAGTTGGGAATCTGCGGCGGCTCGTGCATCGCCCTGCCGATCCCGTGACCCACGTAGTCGCGGACGACGCCGTATCCGTGAGGCGCCGCCGCCTGCTCGACTGCATGGCCGAGATCACCGACCCTATTGCCGACCCTCACCTGGTCGATACCCGCCCAGAGGGCGCGGCGGGTCACATCCAGGAGACGCGCCGCGTCCTCGTCGATGTCACCGATCCCGAAGGTGAGGGCGGCGTCGCCGTGGTAGCCCTCGTAGATGGCGCCGGCGTCTATCGAGAGGATGTCGCCGCTGCGCAGGCGGTACTTGCCGGGGATGCCGTGGACGACGACCTCGTTGGGCGACGCGCAGATGTGGGCCGGGAAGCCCTGGTACCCGAGGAAGGAAGGCTTGCAGCCCCTCGAACGGATGACGGAGGCCGCCACCTCGTCGAGTCTCCGGAGGGTCACTCCCACCTGGGCCGCCTCCACGACCGCCTCGTGGACGGCCGCCACGCAGGCGCCCGCCACCGCCATCTTCCGGAATTCGCTCTCGTTCTTTATCGTGATCATGGCCCGGGACGGTTGATCATGCCCGCCGGAGACCCGCCAGCGCCCCGACGATCCGTTCCGTTATGGTCTCGATCCTCCCCTTGCCGCTGACTTTCACCACGATGCCTCGGTCGTGGTAGAAGGCGATGAGGGGGGCCGTCTCCCTCTCGTAGACGACCAGGCGGTTCCGCACCGAGGACTCGGTGTCGTCGGAGCGTCCCCGGGCCATCATGCGCCCCACGAGCACCTCGTCGGGCGCCTCGAGAACCACCGCCGCGTCGAGGGTCGCGGCGCCGATGGCCTCGTCGAGCGCCCCGGCCTGGGGCAGGGTGCGCGGGAAGCCGTCGAGGATGTACCCGTTGGCCGCGCCGGGTTGGGCGAGCCTCTCGAGCAGCATCTCGGTGGTGAGGTTGTCCGGCACCAGATCGCCTCGGGCGATGATCTCCTTGACGCGAAGTCCCAGCGGGGTGCCCTCCGACATGTGGTGGCGGAACATGTCGCCGGTGGAGATGTGGGCGACGCCGAGCGCGGTCGAAACCCTGGCGGCCTGCGTGCCCTTCCCCACCCCGGGCGGTCCGAGGAATAGGAGCCTCATAGCCCCGCGGAGACGGGCCGCCTGCACAACCCGGGATGGTCGCTTACCGGATGGAGACCGGCCGGGCTCCTTCTCACGTCAGGAAGCCCTCGTAGTTCCTCATGGTCAGCTGGCTCTCCACCTGCTTCATCGTCTCGAGGGCGACACCCACCACGATGAGGATCGAAACCCCTGAGAACCCGACCGGAATCGCCCATATGGCAGAGGCGATGGCGGGCAGGATCGAGATCATCCCGAGGAATACGGAGCCGGGCAGGGTTATGCGGTTGAGGATCCTCTCCAGGTAGCGGGCGGTCTGGTAACCGGGCCGCTGGCCCGGTATGAACCCGCCTTGTCGCTGGATCGTCTCGGACTGCTTGTTCGGGTCGAACTGGATCGCTGTGTAGAAGTAGGTGAAGAACACGATCAGGAAGAACAGCACGCCTATGTAGATCCAACTGGTGGCGCCGCTCGCGTATCCGGAGGGGGCCAGATGGACGTTTATGAAGTCGCGGACCGACGAGAAGAACCCCTCCGTACTGGGGATGGAGGTGGAGATCAGCACCGGGAAGAACAGGATCGAGGTGGCGAAGATAACCGGGATCACCCCTGCCATGTTGATCTTGAGGGGGATGTAGGTGCTCTGGCCGCCCATAACCCGGCGGCCCCGGATCCGCTTGGCGAATTGGATGGGGATGCGGCGCTGGCCCTGTTCAACGTAGATGATCCCCACGACCATCAGCACGAAGAGGACGATGATGAACACGAAGATGGCGGCCCGTCCCGCCGGCACGGTGAACTGCCATATGAGGGTGAACTGGCTGGGGAGAGCGGCGAGGATACTGATGAAGATGAGCAGCGACATCCCGTTGCCGATCCCCCGCTGGGTGATCAACTCGCCCAGCCACATCACGAACGCCGTACCGGCGGTCATGGTCACCACCATGAGCACCACCCTGGTCGGCGTGTAGTCGTCGATGAGGACGACCCCTCCCGTAAAGCTGCTGCCCCGGCTGAACAGGTAGGTGATACCGGTCGACTGGAGGAGGGCCAGAACGACGGTGACGATGCGGGTCCACTTGGTGATGACGGCCCGGCCCGACTCGCCCTCGTCCTGGAGCTTCTGCAGGCGCGGGATCACCACGGACAGGAGTTGCATGATGATGCTGGCCGTGATGTAGGGCAGGATGCCGAGGCTGAACACGGACAGGTTCTCCAGAGCGTTGCCGGAGAACAGGTTGAGCAGGCCGAAGGCCCCGCCCTGCCGCTGGCCGGCCAGCGCGTCGAGGCGATCGAGTTCGATGCCGGGTACGGGAACCGCCGCGCCCAGCCGATAGATGGCGAACATGCCGAGGGTGAACAGGATCTTGCCCCGGAGGTCGGGGATCTTGAACATGTAGCGGTATACGTTGAGCATCGGGCGGACCCCTTCTAGCTTTCCCCGGCTCTGGCTCCGGTCATGGCGTCATCCTACGGTGACGCACGACCCGCCGGCACCTTCGATCTTCCGTCGGGCCGAGCCGCTGAAGGAATGGGCCTCCACCGTCAGTGCCCGGTCCATTTCCCCACGGCCCAGTACCTTGACCTTGCCTCGCTTGCGGACCAGGCCCGCCTCCCGCAGCAGGGATAGTGACACGGTCTGCCCCGCCGGGAAGGCGGTCAGGCTGTCGACGTTCACCACGGTGAACTCCTCCCGCTTGTAAGGTTTGAACCCGGGCAGCTGGGGGATACGGATCTGGAGAGGCGTCTGTCCGCCCTCGAAGCCGGGACGGACCTGCCGGCGAGCCTTGAGGCCCTTGGTGCCGCGCCCGGCGGTCTTGCCTCGCCTACCGGACTCCCCGCGCCCGACCCGGATACGCTTCCGCTTCGACCCGTCCGGGGGTCGAAGGTGATGGAGCTTGAGTTGGTTCCTCTTGTTGGCCACGGTCGGCTCCCTTCCCGATAGCCTCGGACGGTACTGAGAAGACGCCTTGCCGGGCCCGACCGCCGATGGCGGTGTGCCACCTCGGAGGACGCCGGGCCAGACGTTCTGGCGCGTTTGTCTCGGTACCTTCCTCGTTCTAAATCGTCTCGTCCGGCCTTCCGGCCGATGTGTCAATCGATGGGGATGTGCCCCTTCGACTCTTGCGGTTGTATTGCTTCACTGCTGGATCGGGTGGCGTCAGATCTCCTCGACCTCGACGAGGTGGCGGACACGATGGACCATTCCCCTCATGTCGGGCGTGTCGGCGTGTTCCACCGATGAGTTGATCCGGCGCAGGCCCAAGCCGCGGACGGTGGCCCTGGTCTTGGGTTTCTCGCCGATCAGGCTTCTCCGGAGGGTCACCCGGATTCTGGATTCTGCCATGACAACCGTCCTCATCCGTCCGATGCCCGCAACATCTCGGTTGAGCGGTAAGCGGCCAGCAGACCCGGCGGTGTCACATCCTCGGGCGACTTCCCCCTGGCCCTGGCGACGTCCTCCGGACGGCGCTGGGCCTTGAGACCCGCCACGGTGGCCCTGGCCACGTTCAGGTGGGTGGAAGAACCCAGGGACTTCGTCAGGACATCGTTGACCCCGGCCGCCTCGAGTATCTGGCGCGTCGCTCCTCCGGCGATCACCCCGGTGCCGGGAGAAGCCGGCTTCAGCAGCACCCTCGAGGCGCCGTGGCGACCGATCGTACGATGGATGACCGTGGTGCCTGCCATCGGCACCGTGAACATGGACTTGCGGGCCGCCTCGATCGCTTTCTGGATGGCCGCAGGAACCTCCTTGGCCTTGCCGTAGCCGACCCCAACCCGGCCCTTGCCGTCGCCGAGCGCCACGAGCGCGGTGAACGAGAAGCGGCGCCCGCCCTTGCTCACCTTCGCCACGCGGTTGATCTCGATCACCCGTTCGTCGTACTGCGGACCGGAGTCCATTCTCCCGTCGCGCCTGCGTGTTCTAGAAGTCAAGTCCCGCCTCCCTTGCAGCCTCCGCCAGTGCCCGAACCCGGCCGTGGTAGGGATGGCCACCACGGTCGAAAACCACGCTCGTGACGCCCGCGTCGGTTGCACGGGCGCCGACAAGGGCACCCACCTCGGCGGCGGTGCCGGTGGTCAGGCTTCTGGAACGGAGTGCCTTTTCCTGCGACGAGGCCGAGCTCAGGGTACGGCCGGACTCGTCGTCGATTATCTGGGCGTATATGTAGCGGTTGCTCCGGAAGACGGCGAGGCGGGGCCGCAGGGGCGTACCCTTCACGCGCCTCCTCACCCGCCGATGGCGCCGGATGCGTCCCTCGGAACGGACGGATCTCATCACACAACACTCCCGGTCGTCTTGCCGCTCTTTCGCTGGACGTACTCGCCCTCGTACCTGATCCCCTTGCCCTTGTAAGGCTCGGGGGGGCGGATTCTCCGGATGACGGCCGCGGTCTGGCCGACCAGCTCCTTGTCGATGCCGCTCACCACGATGGTGGTGGCGTCCGGCACCTGGAAATCGATACCATCCGGGCGAGGAACGGACACGGTGTGACTGAAGCCCACCTGTAGTTCGATTCCCTTGCCCCTGGGAAGCGCCCGGTACCCGACACCCACGATCTTGAGGGTCTTGCTGTACCCCTTCGAGACCCCGATGACCATATTGTTTATCAAGGCCCTGGCCAGGCCGTGGTATGCCCGGGTGCGGCGCTCACCGTCCCGGGGGATCACCACGCAGGTGCCGTTGCTCACCTTCACGCGCACCCGGTTCTCGAAGGTCCGGCTCAACGCGCCCTTAGGTCCCCTGACGGTTACTTCCGGACCGGTCACGGCCACATTCACACCGTCGGGTATAGGTACGGGGATCTTTCCTATGCGGCTCATCGGCTACCAGACCTCACAGAGCAACTCACCGCCGAGGCGCCTGCGTCGCGCTTCGCTGTCGGGCAGCAGCCCTTGGGAGGTGGATACGATCACAGTTCCCATGCCTCCCTGCGAGCGGGGGAGTTTGTCCGCTCCCCGGTACACGCGCCGCCCCGGACGGGATACGCGGCGCAGACCCTTGATGACCCGGTCCCGGTTCCCCTTGCCCTGGAACTTGAGACGGATGGTCAACCGGGTTCCCCGGACGGCTTCGGTGACGTCGTAACCCTCCACATAGCCCTCAGAGGCGAGCAGTCGCGCAATCTGCTCCTTCAGCTTGGAGGACGGCATCGAGACGGTGGCATGCAGCGCCAGGTTGGCGTTGCGGATCCGCGTCAGCATGTCGGCGATGGGGTCGGTCATCATGTCGCGATCACCACGAGGCCTTCATCACGCCGGGGAGCTCGCCCCGGTGGGCCAGTTCCCGCACTGCGATACGCGACATCCCGAAACGGCGCAGGTAACCCCTGGGGCGCCCGGTGATCTGGCAGCGGTTGCGTACCCGGGTCGGGCTGGCGTCCCGGGGCATCTTGGCGATAGCTGCGTAGGCCTGCCGCTTCGCCTCCCGGCTTGCGTCCGGGTCCTTCACAACGCTGAGCAACTCGGCCCGCCGCTCGCGGTAGCGTTCGACCAGCTCCGCCCTGCGCTTGTTCTTAGCAATCATCGATTTCTTGGCCATCGGTTTCGCCTCACATCTCAGTAGTACAGTGACGCCGTCTGCCGGAACGGGAAGCCGAAGGCGTCGAGCAGAGCCCGGGCGCCCCGATCATCGGCGGCGGTCGTGCAGATCGTGATATCCATCCCGCGGATCGCCGTCACCCTGTCGTAGTCGATCTCGGGGAAGATGAGTTGTTCGGTCACCCCGAAGCTGTAATTGCCCCGGCCGTCGAAGGAAGCCGGGTTAAGGCCTCGGAAGTCCCGAACGCGCGGGATGGCCACAGTAATCAACCGGTCGAGAAACTCCCAGGCGCGGTCACCGCGAAGGGTCACCGAGCAGCCTACCGGGTTACCGGTCCGGAGCTTGAAACCGGCGACCGAGCGGCGCGCCCGGTTGAGGCGCGGCTTCTGGCCCGTGATCGTGGCCAGGTCGTCCATCGCTCCGGTGATCTGCTTCGCATCGCCGGCCGCATCGCCGACGCCCATGTTCACCACGAGCTTCTCGATCTTGGGCACCGTCATCGGGTTACCGAGGTCGAGGTCCTCCATGAGTTGGGCGTGGACCGTGTCACGGTACCGCTCCTTGAAACGGGGAGTGGGCGCGGCCATGGCAGGAGCCTTCCCCTTCCGACTCATACCTCACCACCACACTTGACGCAGCGGCGGTACTTGTAACCCGACTCGCTGAGCCCGGTCCGTACCCTCACGGGTCCGCACTCGTCGCAGACCAGCATCACGTTCGAGATGTGGATGGGCAGGTCCTTGTCGACGATCCCGGCCTGCAACGTGCGCCCGCGAGCCCGCTGGTGACGTTTGGCGGTGTTCACATTCTCGACGACCACCCTGCCCTGTCTGGGGAGCACGCGGGCCACCCGGGACTCGCGGCCCCGGTCCTTCCCGGAGATGATCATCACCTTGTCGCCTTCCCGGACCGCCATCAGAGGACCTCGGGCGCCAGCGACACGATCCTCATGAACCGTCGCTCGCGGAGTTCCCGGGCCACCGGCCCGAAGATACGGGTTCCACGCGGCAGGCGATTGTCATTGATGACGACGCAGGCGTTGTCATCGAACCTTATGTATGTACCGTCGCGACGGCGCTGTTCCTTAGCCGTCCGGACCACCACCGCCCTCACGATCTCGCCCTTCTTCAGCGTGCCGCCAGGGGTGGCCTGCTTGACGGTTGCCACGATCACATCCCCGATCCGGGCGTAGCGACGTCGCGAACCGCCTAGAACCCGGATGCACAACACCTCTCGGGCCCCGCTGTTGTCCGCCACCTTGAGGCGGGATTCCTGCTGGATCATCGGGCTTTCTCCAATACCTCCACGAGCCGCCATCGCTTGGTCTTCGATAGCGGGCGGGTTTCCATGATCAGGACACGGTCGCCCCGGCGCGCCTCGTCGGCATCGTCGTGCGCGTGTACATTCTTCGCGGTGCGGACGATCTTCCCGTAGCGCGGGTGGCGGGTGGCCCGTTCGATCTTGACCGTGATGGTGCGGTTCCGGGCGTCCGAGGTTACGACGCCCACCCGGGTCTTGCGGCGTGTCTTCTCAGCCACTGCGCCCTCCCTCCACTGCGGCCTCTTCCATAGCCGCTTCGTGCATGATGGTTTTGATGCGTGCAATCCGGCGCCGCATGCGACCCAGCCCGGCGGTGTCGTCGGATTGGCTCACCGTGAGCTGGAACCGGAGATTGAACTCCTCCTGCTTGGTCTCATCGAGGAGTTCGACCAACTCGGTCGGTGTCAACTCGCGGATTTCCGATGCCTTCATCCGACCACCCGCTTCCAGGGCGCGCCGTCCCGATACTGTTTCATTGCGGCTCCCTCGTCACGAACCTGGTCTTGATCGGGAACTTGTGCCCGGCCTTACGTATGGCCTCCCTGGCGAGGTCCTCGTCCACTCCCGACAGTTCCATCATCACCCGGCCGGGTTTGACGACCGCCACCCAGAACTCGGGGTTGCCCTTCCCGGATCCCATGCGGGTCTCCGCGGGTTTGGCGGTCACCGGCTTGTCCGGGGAGATGTTGATCCACACCTTTCCCCCACGACGCACCGTACGGGTGATGGCCACCCGGGCCGCCTCGATCTGGCGGGCAGTGATATGAGCCGGCTCGAGGGCCTGGATGCCGTAGTCGCCGAAGGACACCGACCTTCCACCCTTGGCGTAGCCCCTCATGCGGCCCCGATGCATCTTCCGGTACTTGGTGCGCTTCGGCATCAACACGGTCTACCTCCGCTTCCCACGGTCGTCGCGCCG
The DNA here is from genome assembly GCA_026710435.1 of bacterium. GTDB lineage: Bacteria > Actinomycetota > Acidimicrobiia > Spongiisociales > Spongiisociaceae > JAPPFW01. The sequence continues at coordinate 16,857 of JAPOQZ010000139.1, forward strand.
TGAGGAGGGCTGCTGCCCACCAGGAGACGGCCTACCCCGAGACGGCTGCTGCCCACCAGGAGACCGCTTACCCCGAGACGGCTGCTGCCCACCAGGAGACGGCCTACCCCGAGACGGCTGCTGCCCACCAGGAGACGGCCTAC
>JAPOQZ010000244.1 GCA_026710435.1 bacterium
CCAGCCCCTCGCAGAGGGTACGGCGGGACGCGTTCGACGCCGAGGAGGGGGCGGTTGGGGGAGGGCCCGCCGGAGGGGACCACCTCGACGGGTTTCGCGGTCTCGGCTCCCCGGAACCGGTGCGTGCCAGGCAGAGGAGGCTATCTCCAGCGAATTCCCGATACAGGACACTAGGGCGCGTTCACGCTATGTGGCAGTCGTTTTGGTATCGCGCGGTCGCGTGGCTGGTCTGTGGGGCAGCGGTGGGATATGGCGCCGATAGCGGTCCAGAGCACGCCGCCCGCAACGCAGACCGACCACGATCAAACTAATAGGGTGTATCTCCTCCATCGACGTTGATAGCTTGGCCCCTGATGATCAGGGCATCGTCCGACAGGAGGAAGGCGATCACCTTGCCTACCTCCAGCGGGCTGACCCGCCTGCCCAGTTGCGCCGGTCCCATCCCCGACAGGAGCTCGTCCGCCGGCATGTCGAGACGGGGTGACAACCACTCAGCCACCCCGCGCAGCATCGGCGTGTCGACACCTCCCGGGCAAACCGCGTTCACGTTGATGCCGAGCTCCGCCCACTCCATCGAAAGGGAGCGGGTGAGGCCAATCACGGCGGCCTTGGAGGCGTTGTAGGCGGCCATGTTGCGGTAACCCACCTTGCCGCAGTTGGACGAGACGTTGACGATGGCACCCCCGCCCGCCGCCTTCAGGTGCACGCCTACGGCCTGCGCCACCAGGAACGACCCGGTCACGTTCACATCCAGTTGGCGGTTCCAGTCGCCGCCGGTCGCGTCCCAGGCCTCATCCAGCGTCACCGTCCCGGCGTTGTTGACCGCCCCGTCGAGGCGCCCGAAACGGTCCAACGTCTCTCGAACTACGGCGGCAACATGGGAGGTCGAGGAGACATCCCCCTCGAAAGCGCAGGTCGAGGAGCCCTCGGAGTCGACCATCGCGGCGACCCTCTCCGCTCGGTCGAGGTCCAGGTCCATCAGCGCCACCAGGCCGCCCTCGTCCAGGATCGCTTGGGTGATTCCGGCACCTATCCCTCCGGCGGCGCCGGTCACCAGGTAGACGCGTCCCGCCAGCATGCAGCCGCTCATTTCAGCACCATCACCAGGTAGGCCGGCTGAGTACGCCGCCGTCCACCACCAGGTTGGTCCCTGTGACCCAGCGGGCCAGGTCGGAGCAGAGGAAGACGCAAGCGTCGCCTATGTCCTCCGGTGTACCGAGCCTCCCCATCGGGCATGCGTCCCGCCAGCGCCGGACGCCCTCCGGCCAGGCTGAGACTATCCCGGGGCGGGTTATCAGACCGGGCGAGACGGTGTTCACCCGGATGCCCGCAGGCCCGTACGCGAGTGCCGCTGCCCGGGCGTGCATTATGAGCCCGGCCTTGGAAACCGAGTAGTGCCCGTGGCCCGGCGCCGGATTGGTGCCCTCGATCGACGAGATATGGACGACCGACCCACCCCTGCCTCCGGAAACCATGGCAGAGGCAGCCGCCTGGGTGAGACGGTGGACCGCGGTGAGGTTGGTGTCGATCATTTCCGACCATTCCCCATCGGTGAGGTCCGCGAAGGGCGCCACCGGTTGGATACCGGCGTTGTTGACGAGCGCGTCCAAGCGACCGAGATTCTGCACGACCATCTCAACCAGTTCACCCGGACCGTCGGCCGTGGTGAGGTCGGCTACCACTCCGGCCAAGGGCTCCCCGCCCCGATCGCGCAGGTGGCTCACCGGCGAGGAGCGAGTGTGCGCTACCACCGTGGCGCCGGTGGCCACCAACCGGCGGGCGATTCCGGACCCGATGTTGCCGCCGGCACCGGTGACCACCACAACCCGGCCGGCGAGGTCGACCATCTCGGCAGGAGAGGGAAGGTCACTCATTACTTGCTCCTCTCGGTTGTTCGCGCCCGGGACAGGGGACCAGGAGGGTACTGAGCAATCCACCAGCGCCTGCCAGGCGCCGACATGCTTCCTGGGTTGGCGGGCGACAGGCCCGAGCAACCGTCACTGTTCAGCACCCTCCTCGGGCGCGTTCACGCTGTACGCAGTCGTAACGGTACCGCGGGTCCTGTGCATCGGCGGTGGCGGTCCAGAGCACGCCGCCCGCAACGCAGACCGACCACGATCGAACTACTCCCTAACGTAGCCGGGGATCCGGTCGGCGGCAGCCGGGTACCGGCCCATCAGTTCGACCGCTTCGCCCAGCTCGAATCCCTCCTCGCGGTAGGGCGGGGCCATGGTGGCGCCTACCAGTGACCAGGCACCCGCTGTCCGAGCTCCCATCCACACACCGGCCCGTACCGCCACGCATGGTCGTTCCCCTGCGGCCAGATCGTCACCGAGCACGGGGGCCTGCATGCCACCTTCCGGCTCCAGCAGCAGCATCTCCACCGGGTCCCCCGCGTAGTGATGCCATAGTTCCGCCGCGTCGAGACGGTGCAGCGCCGAGAAGTCGCCGGGCTGGAGGAGGTAGTAGATACCGCTTCCATGCTCGTCCTGCCAGGTGCGCGCCCACATCCCCCCTTCCTCGGGAAGCGGCAACAACCCGAGCAGAGCGACCACTTCGGCGCCGGTCACCCGGCCAGCCGCCTCGCCCGTCGCACCATCTCGGACCGCACCGACGAGGTGTCGATCGAGATCACCCGACCGTCCTCGACCACCTGGCGTCCTCCCACCCAAACCGACCGGACTGCTCTCGGCGATCCGGACCAGACGACTCGGGCGACCGGATCGTCCTCGCCGGGGATCACCGGATGCAGCGCCGGCTCGGAGGCCGATACCTGCACCATGTCAGCCCGCGAACCGGGAGCGAGGCGCCCGAGGTCGGCACGGTCGATGCAGTCGGCAGCTCCGGCGGTGGCCATATGGAGAGCTTGCTGGGCCGGGAGGACGCCGGCGTCTCCTGCTTTCTGGCGCGCGAGGCGGATCGCCATCCTCATCTCCTCGAACAGGTCGAGGCGGTGGTGGGACGCAGGCCCGTCGGTGCCCAGACCCACCCGGACACCTGCCTCTGTCAGGTCCAGCACTCTCGCCACGCCGGAGCCGTGCTTGGAATTCGAACACGGGCAGTGGGCCACCGCCACCCCGTTCCGCGCCAGGGTCTCGATGTCATCGTCCGACATCCAGACGGCATGGGCAGCCAGCGCCCTGCCTTCCAGAAGTCCCAGTGACTCGAGGTACGCAGGCGCGGACATCCCGGACCGGCCACGCACCGCACTGTCTTCCCATTCCTGCTCTGCCACATGGATGTGTACCAGCATGCCCGTCTCGGAAGCGATCTCAGCGATCCGCCGGAGGCACTCGTCGGACAGCGAGTAGGCGGCGTGGGGACCCAGACCCACCTCGATCAGATCGTTCGACGCCCAACGCTCCCGGGTGGCCACCATTTCTTCCAACTGCCCCTCCCAGGTGCCGAACCTGTCAAGCTGCGCATCCTCGATCACCGGAGCGGTCACCAGGCACCTCAGGCCGGCGCCTGCCGCGCCTCTCGCCACGGCGTCTCCGTGGAAGTACATCTCGACCGAAGTGGTAATCCCGTTGGCGAGCAACTCCGCGGCGCCGGCCTGCATCCCGACCCGTACGTCCTCCGGGGTCAGGCGACCCTCCCGGGGCCACATGACCTCGTGCAGCCAACGGTCGACGGGCAAACCCTCCCCGGCTCCCCTGAGCAGGACCATCGGCGTGTGGCAGTGGATGTTGACCATTCCCGGCATCAGGATGCCGTCGATGCGGTGAACCGTTGCGTCGCCGCGGTCGGGTGCTCCGGAAGCCGGCCCCGACCAGACAACCCGTCCCCCGTCCACATCCACCACCCCGTCCGGGATAGGACTCTGGTCGCCGGACATGGTCAACAGCAGGTCTGCTCGGTAACGCTCCATCTTCGTCTCCGTTTCGGACTTTCCAGTACCTTAGAATCGGTAACCGGACCGGGGAGACAATCGTGCAATCGCTAGGAGGCCGTTCACTCGACTGGGTTGACGGGGCCGTCCTCATGGTCGACCAGACCCGGCTCCCCGACTCGTACGAGACGCTGCGAATCGAGTCGGTACCCGACATGGTCGCGGCCATCCGCCGCCTGTCCGTACGGGGCGCCCCCGCGATCGGGGTGGCAGGAGCTCTGGGGGTTGTCTTAGCAATGCAGGCTCATGGCACATCGGGCGAAGGACTCGACTCCGCCGTCGCCTTCCTCAGGCAAGCCCGCCCCACCGCGGTGAACCTGGCGCGCATGGTGGACCGGGTTGCAGCCTTAGCCGGGCAGGGTATCGACCGGGCCTTACGGGAGGCCCTGCGCATTCGGGACGAGGAGATCGCCGCGTCGATATCGATGGGCGAGTACGGAGCCGACCTGGTCTTGGAACTCGTCAACAAGCCCAGCGCTCGGGCCATGACCATCTGCAACACCGGCGGGCTGGCCACGATAGAGCGCGGCACGGCACTAGCGGTGATCCAGACCCTGCATGAGCGGGGGTCTCTTGCGGAGGCCCTGGCCCTGGAGACCAGGCCCCTCCTTCAAGGCGCTCGCCTCACGACCTGGGAACTCGGCCGGATGGGCGCTCCGCACCGTCTCCTTGTGGACTCGGCGGCTCCGTTCATGCTGGCCCGGCGCCAAGCAGACGTGGTACTCACAGGCGCCGACCGGGTCGCCGCCAACGGCGATACCGCCAACAAGATCGGGACCTTCTCCCTGGCCCTGGGAGCGCGCAACGCGGGGGTTCCATTCATCGTGGTGGCACCCGAGTCGACCCTGGACTTCGAAACCCCCGACGGTCAATCCATACCTATCGAGGATCGGGATGGCGACGAGGTGGTGTCTGTCCGGACCGCAACCACAGCCCCGGAGAACACTAGGGCGGCCAACCCGGCCTTCGACATCACGCCGGTCTCGCTGATAACCGCGATAGTTACCGATAGGCGGGTAGTCCGTTTGGATAGGGGTGATAACCTGGACTCGGTTCCGCTCGGTGAGTTGCGCTCGCCACATGCTGAGCTGTGATGAACGCTAGAAACCGGGTCTCGATCCCGGGTCTTTCCGATCGATCATCGACCGGAAAGGGAGGAGATTGCACAATGAAGAAACCCCGGAAAATCCTCATCCTCATGGCCTTGGTCGCCTTGGTGGCCGTTGCCTGCGGAGAGTCGGAGGAAGAAACAACGACAACTGCAGCAGCCACTACGGCTGCGCCCACCACCGAGGCGGCACCCGAAACGACCGCCGCGCCTGCCACCGAAGCTCCAACGACCACCGCCGCGGTCGAACCGGTCAGCCTGATCTATGTCAGCCCCAACCCGTTGGGCGTGAACAACTTCCTGATCCTGGGCGAGGTGGGGACCCAGCGGGTGGCCGAGCGGCGAGGTGGCACCTGGAAGACATTCGAGTCGGTGGATGACTCCACCCGGCGCGCCAACATCGAGGCGGCCATCGAGGAGGCGCCGGACGTCATCGTTCTGACCACGTTCACGCTTGTCGAGATGGCCGACGAGTACTCCAAGGCCAATCCCGACCAGAAGTTCATCATCATCGACGCCTGCCCGGACGAGCCGGCGCCCAACCTGCACTGCGGAGTCTTCCGGGAGCATGAGGGCGCGTTCCTGCTCGGAGTGATGGCCGGTCATCTCTCCGAGGCCAAGCAGATCGGGTCGGTTGCGGCGCTCGACATCCCGTTCTTCAAGCGGTGGTGGCAGAGCTTCGCCGAGGGAGCGCAGTCGGTTGATCCCGACATCGCCAACTCGGTGGTGTTCATCGCCGGCGACAACCCGTTCTCCGACCCCGCCCGCGCCAAGGAACTGGCCCTCTCGCTGGCCGCGCAGGGCCCTGACCACATCTTCGCGGTCGGCGCCGGGTCCAATGGTGGTGTGTTCGAGGCCGCCGAGGAGGCCGGCTTTCTCTCGTACGGTGTGGACGTGAACGAGTGCCCCAGCGCGCCCGGCTACATCGTCGACAACAACCTGAAGGTGGTCGACGCGGTGGTCGAGCAACTCCTCGATCAGGTACTCGACGGAACTGCCGGTCCCGTAGTGTCCTTCGGTCTGGCCGAGGGCGGCACCGGAGTGATGGCTCTGCAACCGGACCTGGCTGACAGCCAGTGTGTGATCGCCGACCATCCCGACATCGTTGAGGAGGTCCGCGCAGTAGCCGAGGGAATCATCGACGGCTCGATCGTGGTCAACGATCCTCTGTTCGGCTGATCCGGAATAGTCGGCTTTCCAGGAGAACCGCGCTAGGAGGGTGCTGAACAATGACGATTGCTCGGGCCTGCCGCCCGCCGGCCCAGGCATTTTGCCGGCGGTTGGCAGGCCGCTGGTGGATTGCTCAGCACCCCCTAGCGGCTGAGATGCCGTGACACCGGCCCTCGAGTTCCGGGGAGTAACCAAGCGGTTCCCGGGAGTGCTTGCCAACGACGCCGTCGACATGACGGTGAGCGCCGGGGAGATACACGCAGTGGTCGGGGAGAACGGGGCGGGCAAGACGACCCTTATGTCGATCCTGTTCGGCCTGTTCCCCGCCGACGCCGGCCACATCCTCGTAAACGGTAAACCGGCGAGGTTCACATCCGCTCTGGACGCTATACGCGCCGGACTCGGGATGGTGCACCAGGCCTTCCGGCTCTTCCCCACATTGACGGTGGCTGACAACGTGGTTTTCCGCGAGGAACCCACCCGTGGTGGCCTGGTAGACCGGTCGGAGAGCATCCGGCAGGTGGAAGATGTCGCGAACCGGTATGGACTGGCAGTCGATCCGACCGAGGTGGTCGAGAATCTCCCGGTAGGCGTGTTGCAGAGGGTCGAGATCCTCAAAGCCCTCTACCGGGATGCGCAGATCCTCATCCTGGATGAACCGACCGCGGTGCTCACCCCCCAGGAACGGGACAAGCTGTTCGAGGTGATCAGGCTACTCAGGGACTCAGGACGCACGATCCTGTTCATCACCCACAAGCTCGGGGAGGTGATGTCCCTGTCGGATCGAGTCACGGTTCTCCGCGACGGCAAGTCTGTGGCCCATCTCAACACCGCCGACACGAGCCCTGAAGAAATCGCTCGGCACATGACCGGACGCGATGTCGATTTGCACCGGCGGGCGCCGCAACACAGCCCTGGAGATAGGGTGCTGGCCGTGTCGGACCTCAGCGCGACCGGGGAGCACGGGCGGCTAGCCGTCCACGAGGCGTCGTTGGAGGTTCGTTCAGGCGAGATAGTCGGGGTTGCAGGCATTGCAGGAAACGGCCAGAGCGAACTCATCGAGGTGATTGCCGGGTTGCGGACACCTGACACAGGCTCGACCCGCCTCAACGGCGTCGATATCACCCACGCAGAAGTGTCGGCCCGGCGTTCCACCGGCATGGCCTACGTACCGGAGGACCGCCACGGGGTGGGGACCAGCCACCGGGCCTCGGTATGGGCCAACCTGCTGATGAGCCACCAGCGCGGACCGGCCTTCCAGCGGAGAGGCTGGTTCAACCTGCGTGCCATCCGCAAACATGCCCGCAGCCTCATCGACGCCTACGACATCCGATCGGGTCCGATCGGCAGTCCCGTCTCCACTCTGTCGGGCGGCAATCTCCAGAAGGTCGTAGTGGCGCGCGAGATGTCCCACGGGGCTCCTTTGCTCATCGCCGAGCAGCCCACCAGAGGGCTCGACATCGCTGCGATCGAGTTCATACATAGCCGCCTGATTCGGTTCCGGGACAAGGGCGGAGCGGTGTTGCTGGTGTCGGCCGAGTTGTCCGAGATCCTTGCTCTGAGCACCCGGATCCTCGTCATGTTCGAAGGGCGGATCGTCGCCGAGTTGGACCCGGCCAAGGTCACCGAGGCCGGCATCGGCCTGTACATGACCGGAGCACACGCGGAGCGCTCGGATGGCTGATACTCAACCGATGCATCGCCGCGGTGCCGGCCCCAGAATCGAGGCGATACTGTCTCATCCGGTTCTCTTCTCGCTGGTATTCGCTTTCGCCCTGGGCTGGGCGATCGTCTACATGACGGGAAACGACCCCGGCTTCGCCTACCGGGAAATGTTCGACGGGGCGGTCACCGGCTCCGGGCTTCGCAACACCCTCGGAAGAGCTGTTCCGATCATCGGGATGGCCCTCGCTGTGTCGGTTGCGTTCCGGGCAGGGGTCATCAACCTGGGTGGGGAAGGCCAGATGGTCATGGGGGGCCTGGCCGGAAGCCTGGTGGCGATCTACACACCGGGACCGGGCGAGATCGTGATCCCCCTGGCGATGGTCGCGGGGGCCTTGACAGGTGCAATGTGGGCGATGCTGCCCGCCTTCGGGCAGACCCGCCTGCGCCTACCCATTCTCATCACGAGCCTGCTGCTCAACTACGTGGCCAGAGCCGTGACCGGATACCTGGTGCGCTTCCACTTCCTGGACGACTCCGTGACTCTGACCTCCACCCGACAGGTTCCCGAGACCGCACGGATACCCAAGGTGCCGGTATTCGGAGGAGTGAGCCTGTCGCTGGTGCTGGTCATCCTGGCAGTGGTGGTCGCGTGGGTGGTCTATCGACGCACCGTGCCTGGTTACGAGACGCAGATGGCCGGCTTCAACGGACGGTTCGCCCGCTACGGGGGAATCCAGGTGGAACGCCAAACCGTTGGAGTGATGGTCGCGGCCGGCGCCATCGGCGGGGTGATCGGAACCCACATGATCATCGGCGACGCATACCGCTTCATCGATGGGGAGTTGGTGGTGAGCGGTCTGGCCTGGACCGGCCTGCTGGTTGCGCTGCTGGCCGCCAACCATCCACCGATGATCCTGGTGGCCGGGCTCCTGTTCTCGGGTCTTCAGATCGGGGGGTTGGCCATGCAGCGCAACGCCGATGTGTCATGGCGCCTGGCCCAGGTACTCCAGGCGATGGTGATCGTCGCGGTGGCCAGCCGGCTGGCCTTCGACTTGTTCAAGCGACGGCGAAAGAGTCCCACCACCAACGAGCTCGAGTCGGCCGCCGTGGGAGAAGTGTGATGTTCGATCAACTCTTTGACGCCGCCCTCCTGGAGTCAGTGGTCAGGGCAATGGTCCCGATCCTGCTGGCCGCCCTGGGCGGGATGATCTGCGAGCGGGCCGGCGTGTTCCAGATCGCAATGGAGGGAATGATGCTGTCCGGGGCCTTCGCGGCGATGGCCGGCTCATACCTGGCCGTGTCCAGCGGCTTGGGGGTGGTGTTCGGAGTGACCGCCGGAGTGCTCGTATCCCTGATGCTCGCATTCGGCACCGTCAGCCGCAAGGGGGATCCGATAGTGCTCGGCATCGCTCTCAACCTCATGGCGCTGGGGCTAACCGGATTCCTGCTCCCTCAGATATTCGGCGTGCGCGGCACGTTCCGCCACGAACGGATCGACGGGCTGGATCGCCTGGCGATTCCGGGGCTATCCGAGATCCCGTGGATCGGGTCGGTCCTCTTCGACCAGACAATTCTCGGTTACCTGGCCTTTCTTCTGGTGCCGGCCATCTGGCTCGTCCTATTCCGCACGCCGGTGGGTCTGCGCCTTCGAGGGGTGGGCGAGCGTCCGCTGGCGGCCGAGTCATTGGGTGTCAGTCCCACCGCCTACAAGTACGGTGCGGTGATCGCATCGGGTGTCCTGTCGGGACTAGCCGGAGCCCAGTTGGCGTTGGGCAACCTGGTGCTGTTCGCGGAGGGCATGTCGGCGGGACGCGGCTGGGTTGCGGTCGTGGCGGTGATGCTCGGACGGGCCCATCCCTTCGCGGTCTTCGGCGCCAGCCTGCTGTTCGCCTTCGCCGAAGGGCTCGGGTTCCGACTCCAGGGAAACGGCTTACCCGTCCAGATTACGGATGCCCTCCCCTTCGTGGTGACCCTGATCGCCCTCGTAGCCGCCCGTAAACGCTTCGCCCGCCTTCTGGACCTGACTACCGCCCAGAACTGACAAGCCTCTCCGGTTCGGGCGCGTTCACGCTATGTGCAGTCGTCATGGAACCGCGGGTCCCGAGTTTTGGGTTACGGCTTGGAGTACCCGGTGCTATGACAGGAGGGCGGTCCTGTCATAGGAGGTCGCCGAACAATGACGATTGCTCGGGCCTGCCACCCACCGACCCAGGAATCATGCCGACCGTGCGACCCAGGGGAATGGCGGGGCGCGTTTCGGGCGCCGATGAGGCGACGGCAGGGAAGGTGGGCCCCGCCCGAGGCGACAGGTCCAACGTTTTTCGCGTTCTCCAGACCCCAGGCCGGTGGTCCACTAGTGGTTAAGGAGTTGATCGGCGAATCTGCGAATCAGGACAAGGGCACCACTGGGGTATTGAACCGGGAAGTGCAGGGCAGTAACGGCTATCCGCCACCGGATGTGTCGGCCGCACCGATCAGTTTCATGAGCTTGCTCGCCCGCGGGTCGAGTTCTGCGTCCGATCTCCAGACCCCTTCGATCCGGCGCAACGCCACCAGAGGTCCCTCCTCGAGATCGGGATAACCCTCTCCGGATGCTGCTACCTGGCGAGGCAGCACGGTACGGGCGTAGCCGAACACGGCCATCTGGCGCAGTACCGACGGATTGCCGGATTCCAGCGCCACCTGGTATGGGATCCCGAGCCGAGCGAGACCCTGGTCGACCAGGAGCCGGGTTCGGGAGTCGGGCGGGTAGAAGGCCCAGGCGTCCGGGCTCCCCCCATCCCGCCCGCTTCGTATCGCCTCCACCGGAGGAGAACCCGGGCGCGAGTAGACATGCATACGCTCGGTGGTTATCTGGGTTGAGTTGTACTGCGGCCCCGCGGGACCCACCACGAACGCCAGATCCAACTCGTAGTCGTCCAGCATCGAGAGCAACTCTCCGGACTCGTCCACCACCAGTTGCAGTTCGATCGAGGAGTGCTCCTCCTGCATCCGCAACAGAGCTACCGGGATGGTGTACAGACCTACCGTGTCGATCATTCCCACCCTTAGCGACCCGACCTCCCCCTTCTCCCAGCTATCCAGCCATCGGAGCAGGTCGGTCGTCTGGCCCAGAACGTGGTCTGCGTACCGGGCGACTCTGTACCCGCCCTCGGTCAGCACCCGCCGGCGGCCGTCCTTCCTGAACAACGGCGCCCCCAAACGCTTGGCGAGCTCGGCCAGAGAGTGTGAGAGGGCAGGCTGGCTGATCCCAAGTTCCCATGCTGCTTCCGTGAACGATCCAGAGCGCTCCACTGCCTGCAGGCAACGGAGGCTCCTGAAGTTGAGCGGGGGAATATCCATAAGTGTTCCTTATGGATCAGTATAAACCTATCTATTTGACTTAAGTAAAGCACCCGTCGAGCCTTAGGCACCTCATGGACGGAGAGGAACCGAAGGTGCAAGAAATCAGAGTGGCGATCGTGGGCGTCGGCAACTGCGCATCGTCCCTCATCCAAGGCGTCGAGTTCTACCGGGATGCCCCCTCCGACGAGACAATCCCCGGACTTATGCATCCCGTGCTGGGCGGATACCACGTCGGGGACATCCGCTTCGTCGCCGCCTTCGATGTCGATGCGGCCAAGGTAGGACAGGATCTCTCCAAGGCGGTGACTTCAGGGCCGAACAACACCATCCCGTTCGCCGATGTCCCCCACCTGAACGTCGCCGTGCAGCGAGGCCCAACCCTCGACGGGATCGGCGCTTACATCGCCGACGTCGTGGAGGAGTCGGCCGCCCCGGAAGTGGACGTGGCCGAGGAACTCCGGAAGGCCCGGGCAGACGTAGTCGTCTCCTATCTGCCGGTCGGATCGCAGGAGGCCACCGAGTTCTACGCAGAGCAGGCCTTGGCAGCCGGTTGCGCCTTCGTCAACTGCATACCCGTATTCATCGCACGGACCGACGAGTGGGCTGATCGTTTCCGGACGGCGGGACTGCCCATAGTGGGTGACGACATCAAGTCACAGGTGGGCGCCACGATCCTTCATCGCACTCTGGTGAACCTGTTCCAGGACCGCGGGGTAAAAGTGGATCGCACGTACCAGTTGAACTTCGGCGGCAACACCGACTTCCTCAACATGCTGGAGCGAACCCGGTTGGTGTCGAAGAAGGAATCCAAGACCAAGGCGGTCACGAGCCAGTTGGAAACCCGGGTGCAGGTTGAGAATGTCCACATCGGACCCTCAGACCATGTTCCGTGGCTCACCGACCGCAAGTGGGCTCACATCCGCCTTGAAGGAACCGGTTTCGGCAATACACCCCTCAACGCGGAGTTGAAGCTTGAAGTTTGGGACAGCCCCAATTCGGCCGGCGTCGTCATCGACGCGCTGCGGTGTGCCAAGTTGGGCTTGGACCGAGGACTGTCAGGCCCGCTTCACGAGGCAAGCGCCTATTTCATGAAGTCGCCCCCCCGCCAGATGCGAGACGAGGTTGCCCGCGCGGCAGTCGAGACCTTCATCGCAGGCTCGTAGGCAGGCGCTGCGATGGCACCCAAGGCGGGGACCGTGGGAAAACCTACCGCATCCTCAAACAGTACGTTCCTGGATCGTCGCTCGACGACTCTCGCGCGGTCATCGAGCGGTGGACCGGGGAGAAGGCTCCTCCTCGGCCTCCTCCCCGGCATTCAAGCGGCTTCTGGAGGGGTACAGATCAGCGTTTGGTAGCTCCGTCGCCCAACTCGAGTTCCTGATCAGCGAGCGGCGGAACAGCCACAATGCCCGTTGCTCGAACCCCTCCAGCCGCTTCAGAGTCCCAGAAGGGTGCTGTGCATTCGCAATACGGAGGACGAGCAGCACGCCGGCGGGCGAACGTCACCGTGCTGATCGTGCCACGATCACGATCTCCGGAGGGTCGAATGCGCTGTGGCCCGGAGGCTCACCCAGCCACTTCTCGACCCGCACCAGGCACGTGTGAGCAGTGGGTCCTTGGGCCAGACTGGAAGTACCCTCGTCGGAGGTGAGCGCGTTCGGGTTGCCGTGCAAGCACATGCCTTCCAGATCCGGTCCGCTACCCGGTGCGAACCAGGCACCTGTGGAGAGTTGCACGACTCCTCTCCGCACCTGATCAGTAGCCAGCGCACCAGCCAGGCAAGCCCCCCGGTCGTTGAAGACCCGTACCACATCTCCGGAAAGGATCCCGCGCCGGGCCGCGTCGTCAGGGTGGATCCGAAGTGGTTCGTGACCCCGGACCTTGGCCTCCCGACTCGTCGATCCATGGTCCCACTGGCTGTGTAGACGGGTCCGGGGCTGGTTGGAGACGAGGTGGAGATCGAGTCCTTCAACCGCTTCTCCGAGCCACTCACGGGGAGGCATCCAAGCCGGATGGGGCGGGCAATCGTCATATCCGAACCCGGCGATCGTCTTGGAGTAGAGCTCTATCCTGCCGGACGGCGTAGCGAGCGGATGCGCAACGGGATCCTCACGAAAGTCCTCCATCAGCACCTGCTTGGGTTCATCCCCGGCGTAGCGCCTGTCTAGGAACCCTGCCCGCCAGAATTCATCGAAGGGCGGGCAACCCGGTTCCCGCTTCCGCAGCTTGCGGTAGAGATGCCGCACCCACTGGTCCGCGTTCCGACCTTCGGAGAACTCCTCCCCAGCCCCCAACCGGTCTGCCAGCCCGCCGAATATCTCGTAGTCGTTCCTGGCACCGCCGACCGGACGGATGGCCTGGTGCATCGCGAAGAGGAGGGTGTCGTTCGGAGCACCCCCGAGATCGTTGCGTTCGAGCGCGGTGGTGGATGGGAACACGATGTCCGCATGCTTGGCCGTCGCCGTCCAGAACGGTTCGTTCACCACCACCGTGTCGGGTTTCTGCCACGCTCGGCGGAGCCGGTTGAGATCCTGGTGATGGTGGAACGGGTTACCTCCCGACCAGTAGACGAGGCGGATGTCGGGATACGTGTAGGCGCCGCCGTTGTAGGTGTATTCCTCGCCGGGCTGCAGCAGCATGTCGGTGATACGCGCCACCGGAATGAACGATGTGGGTGGCCTTCCCCGATCCAGGAAAGGTAGCCAGGCGGTGCCGGAGCCGTTGCCGACCGACGCCACCGCTCCGTAGCCGACGCCGAATCCCCCGCCGGGACGGCCGATCTGGCCGATGGCCGCCGCCAGAGCTATGGCCGTCCAGATCACATGTTCGCCGTGATGGCATCGTTGCAGAGACCAACTGACGTTAATCAACGACCGTCTCTTCACCAGCGATCTGGCCAGGGATCTGATCTCGGACGGTTCGATGGTGGTAATGCGGGAGGCCCATTCCGCGTCCTTAGCAACCCCGTCCGCCTCTCCGGTGAGGTAGGCGGCCAGCGTGTCCCACCCCGTGCAGTACCTGTGTACGAAATCACGGTCGTACGTTCCGTCGTCGATCAACGTATGAATCAGGGCCAGCATCAAGGCCGTGTCGGTTCCCGGTCTGATCGGCATCCACACCGGCCGGAGCGAGCCTTCCAAGTCGTCCGCTATGGGAGAAACGTTCACGAAGCGGGTTCCTCGCTCCGCCCACCGGTGCAGCCAGCCACGGAGTTCGTGCCGGCCCACCCCTCCGTAGTTGATCTGGCTGTTCTTGAGGGGAATCCCCCCGAAGGCGACCACCAGGTCGGTTTCGTCCCCGATCACGTCCCATGAGGTATGAGCGTTCTGGAATCTCCACCACCCCATACCAACAACGTGGGGCACGATGACCTCGGCAGCGGCGAGACTGTACGTATTGACCGAACCGGTGTACCCACCTATGACGTTCATGAAACGGTGGAGTAGTGTCGGAGCGTGGTGGAAGCGGCCGGCGCTGGCCCAGCCATAGGATCCGGCGTATAGCGCGTCTTTCCCGTGCCCCTTCCTCACCCGATCAAGCTCAGCGGCCACCAGATCCAGCGCTTCGTCCCATCCGACCTCGACGAACCGCTCCCTACCCCTCAGCTCGGGAGCAGCCGCCGGTCCGCCCTCAAGCCAACTCTCCCGCACCGAAGGCATGCGGACCCTGCATCGTTCGACATCGACCATGGAGTTCCCGATCGGGGAAGGATCGGGATCGTCGCGAAACGGTCGCACTGCCCGGATGGCCCCATCCGATGACTCCACCTCGTAGGCACCCCAGTGGGTAAGGGTGAGGGCGACGGCCCGCTTATCGTTCACAACGCCCCTCCTTCGCTAGTCGGGAACATCCTAGGAGATGCTGAGAGACCCGGTACAGAGGCGTCGCCCCTACCTAGCGGAGCTTGTATCGGACAGTATGCCCGGCGATGGACCCCGCTTCTGTCCCGAATCGTATTTCTGTTGCGCTTGGAGGACCGGTGCCGTGACACGAGGATCGGTTCTGTCATAGACCCTTCTCATACTGGTGGGTAACCGCAAAGCACCAAGCGGTCCGTTATTCGGTTCCTACCGGGCCGGGCTGGGATCATGCTGACCGACCGCCCCGGTAGGGGGATGGCGGGACGCGTTTCGGCGCCGAGGAGGCGGCGGCAGGGGGTGGGAACCCGCCGGAGGCAAGAGGGCCGGTGTTTTCGCCCAATCGGGTCCCCCTGGCAGCAGTCCGGCGATGGGCACGGATACCGTCAAAGAATCGGATCGGGACACGAGAGCGTTTCTCGGCCCCTCCTAGGACGCATCTGAGACGGAAGGACGACTCCTCCCCGTCGTTATCCGACACCCTACGAACCTGCTCAAGAACCCGTCCAAACGGCTCACAGTTAGCCAGTGACTTGAGGAACGGGTAGTTTGCCAACCTGGGAACCCCCGCAAGAGCGGTACGTCGATTAGAAGGAGAGCGGCGAGGATTGCCGCTCGGATCGGGGATGGTCGCTTCATAAGCCACTGTCCGCCGCCAGAACCACTACTTCGATCAGCCGGAGCCCTGCCGAATGCACGACGAACCATTGGCCACCGAACTGGACGATCTAATTGCAACGATGCCCAAGGCCGAGTTGCACGTCCACTTGGAAGGCACCATCCAACCCGCTACCGCGGTGGAACTGGCCAAGCGCCACGGCTTGGAGGCCACCCTTCCCACCACCGACCCCGATCGGCTCGGCGACTGGTTCGTGTTCAGGAACTTCAAAGACTTCATCCGGGTGATACGGAGCATCCAGGACCTGATCCGCACCCCGGATGACTTCGCCCTCATCACCTACGAAGCGGGCGCCGACATGGCGGAACAGAACATCCGCTACCGCGAGTTCACCGTCACCCCCTACAACCACACCCACCTATTCGACAAGGGACTTTCCATTCGGCACGTCCTTCATGGCTTGGAAGAAGGGCGGCGGAGTGCCCGTGCCGACTTCGGTGTCGAGATCCGATGGGTGTTCGACGTCCCGCGGAACTTCAGCTTCTCCCGGCCGGGTGGCACCTACGATCCGGAACCGGCGGAGGTAACCCTGCGCCATGCACTGGCCGGGCAGGAGCAGGGAGTCATCGGACTCGGCATAGGAGGCGACGAGCACGGGAGACCTCCACAGCCGTTCGCACATGCCTTCCGCGAGGCTAAGCGAGCAGGCCTCAAGAGTCTGCCCCACGCCGGCGAGTCTCTCAGACCGTGGGGCGCCGACCACGTCAGGGAGTCCATCGAGGTGCTGGAGGCGGACCGCATCGGCCACGGTGTCGGGGCCATCCGGGATCCACACCTTCTCGCGCTCATGCTTGACCGGGCCATCCCCCTGGAGGTCTGTCCCACCAGCAACCTCAGCACCCGGGTATGCGAGATGATCGCACTACACCCCCTCCGGCACCTCGACCGCATGGGGTTGACCGTTACGGTGAACAGCGACGACCCACCTCTCTTCGGGACCACGCTGAACAACGAGTACCGGCTGCTGGCCACCGGATTCGGCTACGGAGCGACCGACCTGGTCCGGATCGCTCGCAATGCCTTCACATCCGCCATGTGCCAACCGGAACTCCGGTCGTCCCTCCTGCACGAGTTCGACGCTTGGAGCCGTTCGCAGAACATCTGAACCCTGGCACGAAGCCGGGGCACTTGCTCAGGGCCAACCTCCCAGGCTTAGCAGGCTCGGAGAACCGGACTCTGTCACTATTGTTGCCTTGCTGTCCTGCGCGATGTCGGCGAAGGTGCGTGCAATAGACCGAGGGATGGACGATCATGGCGGCGTTCGACAAGTCGGCAGTCGGCAGGGACGCACTGCAGTACGCCACCCGGATCCGGCAGGGAGACGTAGGCCGTTACGTGCTCCTACCGGGCGATCCGGCTCGCGTCGATCGGATCGCGGCCCATCTGGACGATCCCACCCTGGTGGCGCACAGCCGCGAGTTCCGGACTGTCACCGGCTCCTACCGGGACATCGAGCTCAGTGCCATGTCCACCGGTGTAGGGTGCCCCTCCGCTTCCATCGCAGTCGAGGAGTTGGTGAACGCCGGCGCCACCCATTTCATCAGGGTGGGCAGTACCGCGGGCCTCCAACCCGAGGTCAAGACGGGGGACATAGTCATCAACACCGGCACGGTCCGCAACGACGGAACCACGCGCGCCTACGTACCGGACAACTACCCGGCCATCGCCGACCACTTCCTGGTCCATGCCCTAATCGAGGTTGCCCGGGAGCGACAGCGGGAGGGCGGCTTCGTTCTGCACATCGGATTGGGCGCCTGTGACGACGCCTTCTATGCCGAGACACCCGAGTGGATCGAACGCCATGCCAGGCTCGGACTCCTCAACATCGAGATGGAGAGTTCGGCGATCTTCACGGTGGCACAGCTCCGGGGAGTCCATGCTGCGATGGTGTGCG
Organism: bacterium; assembly: GCA_026710435.1. GTDB lineage: Bacteria > Actinomycetota > Acidimicrobiia > Spongiisociales > Spongiisociaceae > JAPPFW01. The sequence goes on from JAPOQZ010000244.1 coordinate 17,611, forward strand.
GCGTGTCCGGGAACCTCACGGTGGCCGACTTCGACTACGACCGGGGGGAGCATGCCAACCTGCGGCTTGTCGGGGCGTGGGAGAACGCGATCATGATCGCCCTGGAAGCGATCGTCAGATACGACGCGGAGAATTCCACGCCCCCGACGGGGTGAGAGTGAACGGCACGACGGATCCCGACACCTTGGATGGCTCCATCGCGGAGATACCCAAGGCCGAACTGTGGGACCGGATGCTGACTGACGTTTGTGACGATGCCGATATAGTATAGTGATCGTCAGCTATAAGGGGTTTGGCATGGCCGGTCCGCCGCAACTACATGCCCGGTCGGTGGCTCAGAAGTGAACGTCGACGATGAACGTCGGGGCGAGGAATCGGTCGAGTCTGGAGTCCCAAGGGCCCGCGAGGCACGGATGTCACCTACCCGATTAGCAGTCAATTGGACAGGTAACGAGACCGAACTCTTGGACGCCGCGGCATCCATAGCAGCCCGGCATAGGGCGTTGAAGGGCCAGGAAGTTCGCCTGCAGGGATTTCTGCGTCTGCTCACGATTCGAGGCGATCTGGCGAAGAAGCTGGGCGGCGAGCCGCTCGATGTGCTGGATGGCTTCGAGCGGACAGTTGCTGCGGGTGCCTACTTGCAGGGCGAAGCGATTCGGACGATTTGGGCCGAGCCGATGCTGAAGGCCAAGGACACCGCTGTGGCGCTCGGGGTACGCGCAACGAATCGTGAGAAGGTCCGGAGGTTACGCCAACGGTCGGCGATCCTGGGGCTGCCACACGGAAACGGATTCCTGTACCCGGCGTTCCAGTTCGACTCCCTTACACGGGACGTCTTCCCCGAAGTACGGTTGGTCAACAAGCAACTGGTAGCCGTTGACGACCCGTGGGGTGTCGCTTCGTGGTGGATGTCCCGCCACTCTCGACTCGGTGCGCGGCCCGTCGACCTCGTGGGGACAGACCGGGGGAATACCCTCGTAGCGATCGCCAGAGCTGCGGTGGAGCCTCTGGGATAGCCTCCGAATGTCTCCCAATCAAGAGCCACCCAAGAGTTACGAAGGCACGCCCGCGTATCTGTTGGTTCCAGCTAGAACAAGATTGACAAGGATATATAGCGTCCAGTTTGGTGTCACCGAGTTCAATCCGACAGTTGCCAAGAGCCCCTTTGCGGGAGGGCGTTTCGATGCCAACGAAAACGACGAGTACGCCTTCCTGTACGCTGCCGACGATGACAGAACAGCCATCTCGGAAGCTGTTCTGCGCGACCTCCCGATCAATGAGCGGGGTGCACGCCTACTCCCCAGGGCCAGATTCTCCGGTCTCAAGATCAGTTGGCTGGTCACAAACCTGGACATGCAATTGGTCTCCCTCCGCTCCGGTGAGGACCTGGCGTCGGTTGGACAGGATGCATGGCTTACCGTCGCTCCGCCAACTGAGTATCCGGTAACGCGCCGCTGGGCTTCGGCGATCCGGACTTGGGCGCCCGAGGCTGCGGGCCTGACATGGAGGTCGCTTCGGGAACCCGCGGGCTTCGCTTTCGTATTCTTCTCCGATCGCTGCGAGCGTGGCGCGTTTGCCGAGTCCCGGGATGACCTACCCGTACCAACCGGTGAGCAGGAGATGGACGCTGGTCCGGCTCGTGTCTACGTGGAGGAGATACTCGTTCGTTACCGGGTTGCGCTCATGTGACCTGACAAATCGCTCATTGATGGATCAGATCGGCCGTGTCACGGGCTATGAGCAACTCCTCGTCGGTGGGGATCACCCAGATGTCTGTGGTACTTCTGCCGGTAGAGATGCGCCTTTCTCCGTTGCCCCGGTTGCGGGATCCGTCAACGACCAGGCCGAGGCTCTCCAGACCTGCCAGGACGAGTTGGCGGACCTCGTGGCTGTTCTCCCCGATGCCACCCGCGAAGACCACCGCATCGCAGGGCGCCGCCTGTACCAGAAAGGCACCCAGATACCTCCGAATCCGGTGTACGAAGGTCTCCACCGCCAGGCTGGCGGATGGATCACCGGCTCGGGCACACTCGGAAACCCGCCGGAAGTCAGGGGAATCCCCGCTCAGACCCAGGAGGCCTCCCTTCCTTTCCAGACCCTGCCGGATCTCGGATGCCGGTAGTCCGGATTCCAGTAGATGGAATACCACCGCCGGATCGATGTCTCCGCTGCGGGTGCCCATCACCAAACCCTCCAGGGGGGTCATGCCCATAGAGGTGTCCACCGCCTGCCCATCCCGGACCGCGCAGGCGGACGCCCCCGCGCCAAGATGGAGGGTCACCAGGTTGGGCCGGGGTTTGTCCAGCAGTAGGGCCGCTCTTTCGGCCAGGTACCGGTGGCTTATGCCGTGGAAGCCGTAGCGCCGCACTCCGAATTCTTCCCACCAACGAGCGGGGACCGCATACCGGTAGGCGTGAGGAGGGAGGGTCGAGAAGAAGGCCGTGTCGAAGACCGCCACCCCCGCGGCTCCGGGCAGAAGCTCGCGTGCCGCCCGGATTCCCGCCAGGTTGGCCGGGTTGTGGAGCGGGGCAAGGGTCTCCAGAGATTCGATCGCCTCGATCACCGCGCGGTCGATCACCGTCGACTCCGAGAAACGGTCACCGCCGTGCACGACACGGTGGCCTACTGCTGCGATCTCGGCCGGGTCGGTGATCGGTGGGGGCGACCCCCATTCTGTGAGCGCCTCGACGAGCCGGGATACCCCCTGGTCGTAATCACCGACCTCCGTCTCGGTCGTGACACGCCGGTCAGCGGCACGGTGGCGATGCGTCAGCCGCTTACCACCGATGCCTTCGATGACTCCCACCGCCAGGGTCTCTTCCGCTCCACGCCCGAACAGCTTGTACTTGATGGACGAACTGCCGCAGTTGATCACCAGTATCCGCATCGGAACCCTGCCGTTGTCCATCAAGACCAGGACCGGTATGCGCCTGTGGTTAGACCGTCAGCGCTCCGATTATCTCGGGGAAAGCCGCTTCGGCGAGCGCCCGCATCTCCGCGTCGGTGCGGTCCTGGATCGGATGGCCGGTGAGCACCCGGCGGGGGTGCATGCCCAGGGACTGGCCCTGAGCCTCGGCCGCCTGAGCAAAGCGATCCGACGCCACGAACACGCCTGGCACACCGAGGTCCTCCAGATCGACTATGTCGTGCACACTGCACGACGCGCATGACCCTCAGTCGGCCAGTGCTTCGATCACCGCCCCGCACTCGGCCGCGATCTGGCGTCGTAGGTCCAGTGGCGCCGGCTTGGTGAACGTGGGCTTGCGGTAGTGCCGAACCGACACCCCGCGCTCGGCCAGCAACTCCTCGAGCCTGCTGATGAACACGTCGCCGCGCGGTTTGGAGATGTCCAGAAGGGCGACCGTCCCCTGGGTGAGATCGGGGATCCGGGGGCTCAGGCGCCGCTCGTGGGTGGTTCTTTCGCTGGTCGGGTCCAACAATGTCGTCATCTGGCTCCCCTAGTAATCGATCGCAACGGTGGTCATCTCCGAGCCGGTCCTACCACCAACCCAGCCTGAGATTATCGCAGAGAACATCCCGGCGTCGCCTCCGGCGTGAACCAACCAGAGACCTTCCGGGCCGAACTTCGAAATCTCCGCCTTCTTGTCCGCCAACCAGCCAGGCATGCCCTCGGCCACCCCGCCCGCGCCGGCCACCATCTCCGACGTAGGGAAGGTGAGCAGCGAGTGCATCTCCTGGCGGATCCGGTCCTTCGTCCATCCTGCCTCCCAGAACACCCTCGCATGCTCGGGAGAGACCACCACGATCGCTTCGGACATGCCGGCCAGCTTCGGATGCGCAACCATGCGCAACTGCAGGGCGAGAGTCCTTGCGAGGGCTTCGGGACTGCGGGCCTTCTGGTCGATTATCTCGAGCGGTCCGTGCCCGGCGAACAGCGTGACGGTCGACTCGTCCGGCGAGAAGCCCCGCTCGACGGCGAGCGACTCCCATGGCGAACCTTCCTCGTCCTCGGGGAAGCAGAAGGATAGCTTTCCGGGGTTGCCGAACGTCGCCTGGTCTACTCCTCCCGGTCGGGCACCACCGACGTTGCGGACCACCAGGTTGAATGCTCGGCCGATGGTGAGATTGGCCCGGTTGCCCTGACCGAGCGCGTTGATCCCCGAGTTCATCCCGATCACTCTTCGGACCGGCCCGTTGACTATCAGTACCGGACCCGTGAAGTAGGTGGTGGCCGAGATCCCGTGGATGTTGAAGGCGGTCCCGGCAGCCGCCTCCACGGCAGCGAGCACGACCGGCAGGTATTCGGGCCGGCAGCCGGCCATCACCGAGTTGATCGCGACCTTCTCCACGGTGCATTCGGCCAGGTCGGGCGGCAGAGTGCAGAGCACATGGTCAGCAGGGAGACGGGTACCCTCCAGCATCCTGGCAACCCGTTCCTCGGTGGGCGGGACAACCGGAAGACCGTCCGTCCATCCCCGGGCGAAGGCCGCCTCGATGGGATCCTCCGAGGCGCCAAGCCCCACCCTGCGGGAGGACATCGGGTATGGCGAGTGGCGCCGGAGGAGTCTCTCGTAGGTCTCGGGGAGCATCGTGTCCGAACCGCATCCGGGGCGCTGAGCCGGAAGTCCCCGGCCCAGATCGGTCGCATCAGCCACCCGCTCCCATCCGTTCCTGTCCCATCCGACCTGCTGGTCGACCGCCTCTCCGCCTTCAATCCGGTAGATCGTGGGCGTCGTCTCGGTAGCGAGATGCCACGAGATGTCCAGTGCCCGGTCGTGGATCACGTCGAATCCGTCCGGGAAGTCGGCCCGATCCTGGGAAACGAGCGCAAGGGGTCCATCTCCCGAGGAGAGTTCGTCCAGTACGGGCACCACCAGATGGCAGGTCTCGCAGTCGTCCTTGACCACCACCAGCAGTCCGTCAGCGATAGGTAGGCTCATTGATCGGTCCCCTCGGGTTTCGTCAGGTTAGAGACTACCGTCCAATTCCACCTCGGGCTTAGCGAAACGAGTCATGCGGCCCGCTCTGCGAGCAGGTTGACGACGAGGCGGACCATCAGGTCCTTGCCTCGCGGCGCGCTCTCTGCGATGAGCAGGGTCAGCGCGGTGAGCGCTTGGGGATTGAGCCGATGCTCCACGCCCTCTTGTTCGAGATAGAGCAGGAACAACAGCGAGCCGATGCGCTTGTTGCCGTCGGTGAAAGGATGGTCCTTCACCAGGAAGTAGAGCAGGTTCGCGGCCTTCTCCTCCCGCGAGCGGTAGAGCGGCTCGCCGAACATGGTCTGTTCGACATTGCCGAGAATGCCTTTTAGCGCGTCACCGCGCGGATTGCCGAAAAGGGACGATGCTTCGCCCCGCGCAGCCAACTCGCGCTTGAAGTCAGCGATAGTCCCGACGGCGCGGTCGTAGTCCAGCGCGCTCCTGGCCGGTTTGGCATCGCCCGGCACGGCCAGCCGATCTTCGTCGAACTCCAGGAGCAGACGCCAGGTGTCGGCGTAACCAGAGATGAGATCCAGCACGGCCCGCCCGGTCGCGTCCACCAACGCCTGGTTCCGAAGCGTCCGGGCCAGGAGATCCAATGTCTCACGCGCCTCGCTCAGACCGCGCTCGGCAAGCCGACGCTCGTTCAGCGTGTAGCCGCGGACCAGATGTTCGCGCAAGGTGCGCGTGGCCCACCGACGAAAGTCCACAGCCCGCTTCGAGTTGACTCGGTAGCCCACAGAGATGATGGCGTCGAGGTCGTAGTGCCTGATGCGGCGCCTGACCCGTCTCCCGCCCTCAGATCGAACTACTAAGAAATCCTTAGTAGTTGCCTCCGCGTCCAACTCCTCGCTGGAAAACACATTCCGGAGGTGCATCAGTACGTTCTCGGGCGTGGTATCGAACACGTCGGCCATCTGCCGCTGGGTCAGCCAGACCGTCTCCCGGCCGAGGCGGACATCCACGCGCACTGCGCCGTCCGGGGCCCCGTAGACGACGATCCCCCCACCCGGGGACTGTTCATCCCTTGTGTCGCTCATAGCTCGGGATCGTACCTTGCGGATAGGACAGCCTGACACAACCATCGCCGCACACGACCCCGAAGGCACCGGGAATCGACCCTTGCCTTCGCATCGCGGCACAGTAGTTCCAAGCACCGCTTGGTCGCGGTGGTCCTGTTGGTCGCGGTGGTCCTGCGGAGGCTCGTTGGAAATGAGTAAGTAGGGGATCTGCCAGGGGGTCTTAGACAGGGGCCCGATGGGTCAGGTCTGCCCTGCCATTCACAGGCGCTGTCAGAACGCCCACAGGCGGGGAATGAAGATGACGGACAGGATGCAGAAGAGAATGTTGAGCGGCATCCCGGCGCGCAGGAAGTCGGTGTACCGGTATCCCCCGGGGACGTAGATCATGGTGTTGGTCTGGTAGCCGACCGGTGTGGAGAATCCGGTGGAGGCGGCGAAGGTAATGGCCATCAGGAGCGGCCGGGGATCCACTCCGATCTGCTCCGCGGTGGAGATGGCTATCGGAGCCAGCAGCACCGCCGCGGCCGCGTTGCTCATGGTTTCGGTCATGAGGGCGGCCAGCAGGTAGATCGCCGCCAGGACGGCCACGGGTCCCAGATCCCCCACCCATCCCACTGCGTGCTCGGCCATGAAACCCGCCGCCCCGCTGGTGTGCATGGCGATGCCCAAGGGGAGCACCCCCGCCAGAAGGAAGATGACCTGCCAGTTGATGGCCTGGTAAACCTCCTCCGGACGGAGGACGCGGGTCATCACCAGGGCAACGCAGCCGAGAAGGGCAGCGACCAGTATGGGTAGAACGTCGAACGCCGCCAGACCCACAACCGCCAGGAGTATCCCGATGACCAGTGGGGCCTTGTCTCGGAGGGCGGTACCGGGCACCTCGTCGAGAACGATGAAGTCGCTGCTGCGGCGCAGATCCCGTATCGACGCTTCGTGCGCCTGTATCAGCAGGGAGTCTCCCATGTTCAGTTTGACCGAACTGAGCTTGTCGTTGATGGTTTCGCCCTTGCGCCGCATCGCCAGCACCAGCGCCTTGTAGCGGTTACGGAAGTCCCGGTCCTTGAGCGTGCTTCCTATCAGTGCCGAACCGGGTGCTACCAAGGCTTGGACTAGGCGCAGGTCCTCGGTCTGGAGGGATTCGTCGCGTAGCGTGAAGTCGGCGTCTATCCGCAACCCCATCGTGCCGCGGAGGCGTATCAGGTCCGGCAGGGAGCAATGCACCAACAGCACGTCATCGGGCTGGATCACCCGCCGAAGGGGAGCCCATCCTTCCTCACCCGCATCGAGCACCCGAAGAACCGTTATGTCGTGGTCCTCCCCGAGCTTGCTCTCGAGCACCGACTTGCCCACCAACGGGGAGTTGCCGCGGACCCTCAGTTCCGTCACGTAGTCGCCCAGCTGATACGTGGCCGCCAGTTCCCTCCTCTGGCGGTCGGGCAACAGCCACCGCCCAAATACCAGGAAGTAGGCAACCCCCGCGACGAAGAGGATCAATCCCATCCGGGTGAACTCGAACATGCTGAACGACCCGAACCCGGCCTGCTCGGAGATCGAACTAACCAACAGATTGGTGGAAGTGCCGATCAGGGTGCATACCCCGCCGAACTGGGAGGCGTAGGAGAGGGGTATCAGGAGCTTGGAAGCCGATATGCGCCGACGGTCGGCGAGGATGGTCACCAGGGGAATGAACACCGCGACCGCGGCCGTGTTGTTCACGAAGGCCGACATGATCGTGACCGTCACCATGATGACCACCAGAGCCGTGAAGTGGTTCCGGCTGAATCGCACCATGAGTTGCCCCACGACCGCAGTGGCACCGGTTTTCTGAAGTCCGGCGCCCAGGACGAACATGCAGGCCACGGTCAGGGTCGCCGGGTTGCTGAAGCCGGAGAGTCCCTCCTGGAGCGTGACCAGACCGAGAACCAGCAGCACCCCCAGCCCCAGCATGGCCACAATGTCCAGGGGGAACTTCTCGGAGACGAACAGGGCCACGATCCCGACGAGAATCACCACCACCAGGATGCCCTCGAAAGTCACGTCAGCCCGTCACTGGAAACACGAGAGGATCGGAACGGCTTTCATCCGCAACGAGGTTACCCGCTACGCAGTCGCCCTCATCCACGTTCAGTAACTTGCTATAAGACTGAGAGCGTGCGCGGATAGCTCCGGACTTGGGTAAACGCACGACCGCCGAGGATGGAGGTATTGGTCCTGACCAGGGACTTTGAAGTCCGATCCAGTGGCAACACGCTGACGGCGCCCACAGGAACCCCACCTATCCGCGCATCCTCTGAATCCACGCTTGTTTGGATGTGACTGCCGCCAGGGGGGTGCGGGTAGTTTGCGGATGCGCGCTGGTTGGAGTCGGGGAAGGAGCACCTTGCCCTCAGTCAGCCGTGACCACTCTTCTCCGGTAGGTGGACACATGGGCTAGATCAAACGTCTGATCCGGAGAGGCCTCTGATCGGCATCTTCCTAATCTCGCTGCGATAGACAGCAATCATGAAGGGTCCGGGTCGGCTGCAAGCCCTAACGATAGTTAGGAGATTCCGCAGGTATCTCCTAGCCATCTCGCTCGCAGCAAGATCCTGTCTGGCGAGATAGAAGCAACGTACCTTGTGTTCAATCAGGGCTTCGCGGTTTCTTGCTTGCAAGCGAATTCCCTCGTCCTTGGTGAAGGCTACCCAGTCGTTCGAGCCGACGAGTTCAAGCCATTCCGGGTCTGCAACGGCCTGGTCTGCTGGTGTTCCATAGTGTTCAGCCATCGTTACGAGGTCCAAGCCCGCCTCGCGTAGCCGTCTGGGTACCTGGACCGATCCGAGGCTGCGGTCGAGGAAGAGCCTAGGCAGCCCTTCGGGATGCGACACGGATCGCGTCCTCCACATGGGATGCCGGCACACCGAACTCCATGGTCAGCTCCTGCACTGTCTCCCCGGCCCGGTATCGATACAGGACGTCTTTTACCCGGCACCCTCCCCTTGCGAAAATAGGAGCACCAGACGAGCGGTGAGGATCGACGACGATCTCAGCTTGCTCGTATCCGGGTACTTGGATGAGTTTCACATATCCGTCTGGGGCATACTCGAATCTCTGCAAGTACTCCTCAATCACATCGGAGAACACGTGCTGGTTGTTCCGAACGACAACCAGCTGTCGCGTTACACGGGCAACTTGCGAATCGGGATGGCTCTCCGAGTAGTCGAATAGCAATTCTGCACCGTCGCTGTAGAGCCTCCTCGAAGCGAGCGCATACTGAAGGCCCAACCCCTTCTCTAGTTGCGCGAGCGCAGGTCGAATCCGCTGCATCGGAACCCCACTCTTGCGTATGGCCGCCAAGACCATGGCTTCGGTGAGCCCAACGAAGGGGATTGACCGGAGCTTGGACCGAGCGGTGACCGATGCGCGCGTGATAATCGGCCCACCGCCTGCACGCGCCCCTCGTAGCTGCACCGCCACCCGTCCGCACGCCCACGTGCGGAACGTCGAAGCTGGTACGTCAACGATGCGGGCCGCTTCCGACATCGTGTACAGAGGATCTCTGAACCGAGATGGATCAAAAGTGGTGATGGATACCTCCTCCCTCATGCCCATTCAAGCATCAGGGAGGGACACTCCCTGGTAACCCTCGTCGGAAGTGGACTGTCTGTCAGATTCCGGCGGTGACTACTTTGGCGGCTTCGGCGAATATGCCGGCTAGCTGGAAGGGTAGGATGCCGGCGACGATCACGAACAGGACTGAGATACCCAGCGCCAGGGCGAGGGAACCGCTGAGGGGACGGGTCCGGAGGGTGGTTTCGGGGGCGTCTTCGGGGAGGGGGTCCATCCACATGGTCTTGGCGACCCGGGCGTAGTAGACGAGGGCGACCACGGCGTTGACCGCGGCGATCACCGCCAGCGCGGTCGTCCATGCGTTGGCGGGGCGGAGGATGGCCAGGAACATGGCGAACTTGGCGTACCAACCGGCCAGGGGCGGGATCCCGGCGAGCGAGAAGAAGAAGACGGCGCCGAGGGTGGCGACCCGGGGTGCGTAGCGCCACATACCGGCCCAACCGTCGATCATGGTGGTGCCGGTACGGCGGGCGGCGGCGATCACCACCGCGAAGGCACCCAGGTTCATGAAGGCATAGATGATCACATAGACGATGGTGGCCGAGGCCGCCTCCTCGATGATGCCTCGGTCGCTGGTGACGGCCGCGGCGGCGAAGGGAACCAGGATGAAACCACCCTGCGCGATGGAGGAGTAGGCAAGCATCCGCACGATGTTGTCCTGCCGCAGGGCCGTCAGGTTGCCCAGCGTCATCGACAGGGCAGCCAATACCCACAGGGCCGGCCCCCAGATCTCGGTCACCGACGGGAAGGCCTTGTAGCACAGCAGCAGCAGCCCCACGAAACCGGCCACCTTGGAACCAACAGACAGGTAGGCAGTCACCGGAGTCGGGGAACCCTCGTACGTGTCGGGCGCCCAGAAGTGGAACGGCACCGCGGTGATCTTGAACCCGAACCCCACGATGGTGAACAGGACAGCCAAGCGGAACGCTCCGCTATCGAGCAGATCTGCGCTGGCGCTGCGGATGCCGTCATAGGTCACCGATCCGGTGAGTCCGTAGAGGAAGGACATCCCGTAGAGAAGGATCGCGGTCGAGAGGACACCGAGGATGAAGAACTTGAGGGAAGCCTCGTTGGACTTGGCGTCGCCCTTCCGCCAGCCGGCCAGCAGGAACAGGGGTCCGGTCACCAACTCAAGACCCACGAACAGGGTGATCAGATCGCGGGAGGACGCCATGATGAGCGAACCAAGGATCGACGTGAGCAGGAGCAGGTAGTACTCGCCCTGGTAGTAGCGGTCGCTCTCGATGTAGGACACCGACATCAGGAGCACCAGGTAGCCGCCCACGATGAACACCGCCTTGAGCACCAGTGCGAAGTCGTCCACGACGTAGGCGCCGCCCAGCATCGACCTGGTGCTGGCGCCTCCCCCGAATGCCAGCGTGACCAGCGGCACGGCAGCGAACGCCAGACCCAGAACGCCGGCGAAGGCGGTCCAGTACTTGCGGGGCCGAGGCAGCGCTACGTCGAGACCCAGCACCGCCAGGATCGTGACGGCTACGACGATCTCGGGCGCCAGGGCGTGGTAGTCGAGGTCCACCTGATCAGCCTCCGAAAGCAGTCCGGGCCAGGTTCACGACCGCGTCTGTGGTGGCGCCGAAGATGATCCGCGGATACACGCCGATCGCCACGATGGCAACGATCAGTGGCGCCCACGCCAACCATTCGTAGGTCCCCACGTCGTCGAACTCGTGACCTGCCCACTCGTCCTTCGGCTCACCCAGGTTCACCCGCTGGAGCATCCACAGCATGTACCCGGCGGTGAGGACGGTGCCGATGGCCCCGATCACCATGAAGGTCTGGAACTGGTTGACGCTGAGCCCGGAGAGCGGCCGGTAAGCGCCCAGCAGTGACATGAACTCACCCCAGAACCCGGCCAGACCGGGGAGCCCGAGGGACGCCATAGCGGTGAAGGCCAGGATCCCACCCATCCAGGGCATCAGCTTCTGGTTGCCGCCCAGGCGAGAGATCTCCCGGGTGTGGTAGCGATGGTGCAACGACCCGGCCACGAAGAAGAGAAGCCCGGTGATGAGGCCGTGGGCGACCATCCCGATCAGCGAGGCGTTGAAGCCGACATCTGTCATCGTGGCGATCCCCAGCATCACGAAGCCCATGTGCCCCACCGAGGAGAATGCGATCAGCCGTTTGACATCGGTCTGGGCCAGGCAGGCCAGAGAGCCGTAGATGATCCCGATCACCGCCAGCAGACCGATGAACGGCGCCCATTCGCGGGCCATGTCGGGAAGGATCGGGATCGAGATGCGCAGGAAGGCGTAGGAGCCGAGCTTCAGCAGGATCGCTGCCAAGAGCACCGAACCCACGGTGGGAGCGGCGGTGTGGGCGTCCGGCAGCCAGGTGTGGAAGGGCCACATCGGGACCTTCACGGCGAACCCGAGGAACATGGCCCCGAAGACGAGGAAGGCGAATGTACCGCTCCCGAAGGCGTTCTCGGACCCGAGAGCGATGAGGGCCGGGATGTCGAACGTGTTCTCACCCAGGAAGTCGCCCGAGCGGAAGTACAGGGCCAGGAAGCCGAGCAGCATGAACGCCGAGCCGAACAGGGTGAAGATGAAGAACTTGATGGCGGCGTAGAGGCGCATGGTCACGGTGCGGCCCAGCACCGGGATCCGCCGCTGGCTGCTGTCGCCCCAGATGCCGATCATGAAATACATCGGCAGCAGCACCAACTCGAAGAAGATGAAGAACAGGACCAGGTCGAGGGCTACGAAGGTCCCGTTCATGCCGGTCAGGAGCAACAGCATCAGGGCGAGGAAACCCCTCACGTTGCGGGGCTCTTCCCAGTGGTCCCACGAGTACACCACGGCCAGCAACGTCACCACGGAGGACAGGACGAGAAGCGGCAGGCTGATGCCGTCCACCCCGATGTGGTAGTTGGCCCCGATGGCGGGGATCCAGCTCTCCGACACCTCGAACTGGAAGCGCTCCGAGGCCCGGTAGTCGAACGAGGATGCAACCAGAACCGACAGGGCGCTGGTCGCCCCCGTGACGAGTAAGGCTGTCCACTTCTGGGCGGTCTCGTTGGCTTTCGGGAAGGCGAACAGCGCCAGCGCTCCCGCCGCGGGCAGGAACACGATGAGGCTGAGCCCCGCGGATTCGAACCAGGCCATTCGCTCGTCCTTCCTCTGTCTTCTTTCTGTCCTGTGCCTTTGGTTTTCTGCTATTACGGTCTTCTGCTACGTAACGATCACGAATACGACCACGAGCAGCAGAGCGCCCAACACGAAGGCGCCCGCATACTGCTGCACTTTGCCCGTTTGCACCAAGCCGAGCCGCTTGCCCGCTCCCCTCGTGCCACCCGCCGCCGCATTCAGTACCAGGTCGATGCCCTGCTGGTCCAACCGGCCGTAGACCAGGTTGCCCAGCCAGGCGGTGACGAACCCGGCGCCGTTGACGATCGCGTCGATCACGTAACCGTTCACCCAATCGACGCCTCTGGCGATGGGACCCTTGATCGGGTTGACCACACCGTTCATGTACAGGTCGTCTAGGTAGTACTTGCGGCGCAGGAGCGGGTAGAGCACCGGCACCTCCAGCCGGTCGCGAGCCCTCTGGGTCTCAGCCTCCGGCGAGAAGATCAACCATCCGAGAAGGATCCCCGCCACTGCTGCCGCCAGCCCGTAGGCGGCCAGATCCCACTCGATGGCGGATGGATGGTAATCACCCATCGGCACGACCCGTGCGCCCACCCAGTCGGTGAAGTTGCGAATCGGACCCCAGGACACGCCGGGAATGTTCAGGAGCCCGGCGATGACGCTGGGAACCGCCAGCGCAACCAGGGGCCCGGTCATCACCTTCGGTGATTCGTGGGGGTGGCCATGGCCCTTGTAGGTACCGAAGAAGGTCAGGCCCACCGCCCGGGTCATGTAGAACGCGGTTACGAAGGCCCCGGCAATCGCCACCCACATGAAACCGGTGTAGCCCTCGTGTCCGAGTGTCGCCAGGATCTCGTCCTTCGACCAGAAACCGGCGAACGGGATCACGCCTGCCAGCGAGACCGATCCGATCACGAAGGTCCAGAAGGTGACCGGCATCTTTCGACGGAGGCCCCCCATGTCGCTCATGTTGTTCGAGTGGACGGCGTGGATAACCGACCCGGCGCCGAGGAAGAGCAGGGCCTTGAAGAACGCGTGGGTGAACAGGTGGAACAGACCGGCCGTGTAGCCGCCGGCCGCTACGGCCGCCATCATGTATCCCAATTGCGAGACGGTCGAGTAGGCGAGGACCCGCTTCAGGTCGTCGGCCACCAGTGCCAGGAAGCCGAGGACGAACAGAGTGATGACGCCGATCGTCACCATCCAGGGTCGGGCCTCGGTGGCCATCTCGTGGTAGAGGGGGAAGGTCCGGGCCATCAGGTAGATACCGGCGGTGACCATAGTGGCCGCGTGCATCAGGGCCGAGACCGGGGTGGGTCCGGCCATGGCGTCGGGCAGCCAGACGTGCAGGGGAAACTGGGCCGACTTTCCCATCGCCCCGAAGAAGAGGAGCAGGCCGGCGGCGAACGCCACTACTCCCAGCGTGTCGCTATGGGCGGCGGCAGCCTCGTTGAGCGCCGAGAACCGGAAGGATCCCAAGACGACTCCCAGCAGGATGGTCCCGAGGATGAGCCCGACATCCGCCACCTTGTTGGTCAGGAAGGCTTTGACGGCTGCGTCGCTGTTCTCCTTCTGCTCCCAGTAGTGACCGATCAGCAGGTAGCTGGCCAGCCCGACCCCCTCCCAGCCGATTATCAACTGGATCAGGTTGGGCGCCCCCACAAGCACCAGCATGGATCCGGCGAAGAGCGACAGGGAGGCGAAGAACCACGGAACCCGAACATCCCCCTTCATGTACCCCACCGCGTACAGGAAGACCAGGAAGCCCACGAAGGCCACCACCCAGTACATCATGATGGACAATCCGTCCACCACGAACCCCAACTCGAACGACAGGCTGTGGCCGCCCAGCGTGCCAATCTCGCCGATCCCGAGGTTCACCTCCCGGTATATGCCTTCGACCATGTTCTGTACGAACAGCACCGATGCCCACAGCAGGTTGATGCCCATCGCCCCGACCGCCAACTCGGACCCCTGGCCCTTCATGCGCTTCCCCACCAGCACGATCGCCAGGAAGGCTACGAAGGGAAGCACCAGCATGATCCAGGCCGTCTCGGCGAAGAAGCCACCCGCCGAGAGTTCGGGGGCATGGCCGTCGGACTCGGCGGCCACGATCAGGGGCGCGGATGCGATCGAGTTCAGCACCGGACCGTCACCGCTCTCATCCTCGGCGCCTCATCTTCGGCAAATCCCTCGGTAGGCGCATTCCTCACCACCTCAGCAGATCCAGTTGATCGATGTTGCTGGAGGCGCGGTTGCGGAACACCAGCAGGATGATGGCCAAGCCGATCCCCACCTCGGCGGCGGCAATGGTTATCACGAAGATGGCGAAGATCTGTCCGTGGGCGGCGGCCGTGTTCCAGAAGGCTTCGAAGGCCACCAGGTTGATGTTCACCGCGGCCAGCATCAACTCGACCGCAAGAAGCACGGTCACCGCGTTGCGGCGGGACAGCAGCCCGTAGATGCCGAGCGCGAACAGGATCGCTCCTATTACCAGGAACTGTGTGAGTACCATTCACCCGCCCCCGACGATCATACGCTCTGCCCTTCCTCTTCCTCGGCAGGCGTCAGGTCTTTGCGGGCCAGCGTTATCCCGCCGATCAGGGCGGCCAGCAGCACGAACCCAACCGCCTCGAAGGGGATCAGGTACCGGTTGATGAACCCTTCGCCGAGGATGCCGGTGTCCGTGGCGGTGCCCACGGCCGGAAGGGTGTCGGCGTAGCCCTCGATCTGCTCCGAAGCCACCAGGATCAGCCACAGCGTGACCCCCAGCACCGCGAGAGAGGCCAGAGCGGCGGGCCAGCGGGTCGTGTGGCTCAGGTTGGTCTCCCGCCCGACGGGAGCCCGGGTGATCATTATGCCGAACAGGAACAGCACCACCACCGCGCCGATGTAGACCAGTACCAGCACCCACGCTACGAACTCCGCGGACAGGAGGATGAACAGGGCGGCTGAGGCCGCCAGGGTCAGCACTAGGAACAGGGCGGCGTGGACCACGTTGCGGCTGGTCACCACCCGCAAGGCGGCCACCACCAGCGGGATCGAGACCGCGAGGAACGCCCAGTTGACGGGCTCGGCCAGCCAGTCGGAGAAGGTCACTGACGGTCGTCCTCACTGGCCGTCTCGGGCCGATGCGTGTGCCAGGTCATGACTGCGCTCCGTAACCGGCGGGTACCGTCGGCATCCAGTCCTGCAACCGGTCCATGTCGTGCATCATCGGCCCCATGTCGTACTCCGAGTACTCGTACTCCGGGGTCCAGAAAAGGGCGTCGAAGGGGCACACCTCCACGCATATCCCGCAGTACATGCACAGCGCGTAGTCGATGTCGAAGCGGTCTAGGGTTGCCCGCGCCCGGGGGCGGCCGCCGGGTCGGGTGGGGGGTTTCATCTCCTTGTGACCCTCGATGTATATGCACCAGTCGGGACAGGAACGGGCGCACAGCATGCACACCGTGCAGGCCTCCTGTTCGAGGGCGATCACGCCCCGCGCCCTCGGCACGGGCGTCTCCTTGACGACGGGGTAGTTGATCGTTGCCCGCAGACCCACCTTCCCACCGCTCAGGTTGAAGGCCCAGGTGCGGAGCATGGTCGTGAACGTGACCCGCATCCCGGTGAGCATTCCCAGCTTCGGAAGCCCGCCGAGGCTGCGCAATCCGGGAAGTTTCATCTTTACCACCACCTTCGGGCCGGCCGTGCTCCGCTCCGGCGGTGCAGGGCATGGACGTTCTCACGCTTCATCTAAACCACCACCTTCAGAACCGCCGTAACCAGGATGTTCACTATCGAGATCGGGATCAGCCACTTCCAGGCCAGCGTCTGGAGTTGGTCCTCGCGGAGGCGGGGCAGCGTCCAGCGCAGCCAGATCATGAGGAACAGCAGCACGCCCACCTTCGCGAACAGGATGACCGGAGAGAGCAGGTTGGAAGGGTCAAGGCCCCATATCGCGTAACCGCCGAGGAAGAGGGTGGCGGCGATGGCAGACATCGAGAACATGTTGGTGAACTCGGCCAGGAAGAAGAAGAGGAAACGGAACCCTGAGTACTCGGTCACGTAGCCCATCACGAGTTCCGACTCGGCGATGGGCATGTCGAATGGCAACCGCGTCAACTCGGCGAGGGCGGCGATCATGAAGATGGCGAAGCCGACGAACTGGGTTAGCAGGAAGGGCCATCCCTGGGCGACCTGCGCCTGGACTATTCCCTGCATGGACATGGTGCCGGCCTGGATTACCACCCCTACGGTGGCGAGCACGAGGGGGAGTTCGTAGGCGATCAACTGGCCGGCGGCACGAAGCCCCCCGATCATGGAGTACTTGTTGGCCGATGACCATCCCGCCATGAGCACGCCGATGGTGCTCACCGACGATATGGCCAGCGCGTAGAAGATGCCGACGTCGAGGTCGCGCACGATGCCGTTGGTCGACGGGTGCAGGGGAATGATGACCAGCAGGGCCATGGTCCCCAGGAAGACCAGGGCGGGCGCCCACTTGAACACCGGCCGATCCGCCTCGGCCGGAATGATGTCCTCCTTCTGGATGAACTTGACGCCGTCGGCGATCAACTGCGCCCATCCGTAACGACCGCCGGCGAAGTAGGGGCCCACCCTGCTCTGCATATGGGCCGACAGCTTCATCTCTCCGTAGCCGATCACCATCCCGATCAGGGGCACGACGGCTGCCACGACCACCAGCTTGATTCCGAGGTCCAGCCAGAAGACCAACCCGAGCGTCATCGGTACCAGAGTCATCGGTCGACGTCACCCAGCACGAAGTCGAGCGATCCCATGATGGCGATGAAGTCAGGCACCAGGGCGTTCTCGAGTATCCAGGGCAGGATCGAGAGGTTGGAGAAGGAGGCCGAGCGGATCTTCAGCCGGTAAGGGCCGAGGCCGCCCAACGAAACCAGGTGGTAGCCCATCTCCCCCTTCGGGTTCTCGGCCCGCACGTAGGTCTCGCCGGCCGGGACCTTGATTATCCGGGGGACCTTGGCCTGGAGGGGACCGGACGGGATGCCGTCGATGGCTTGGCGGATGATGCGGGTCGACTGGCGGACTTCCTCGAGGCGCACCCACCACCGGTCCCAGCAGTCCCCGTTCGCACCGACCGGAATGTCGAAGTCGAAGTCGTCGTAGGGGAGGTAGTCGGACACTTTGCGCAGGTCGAATCCGCAACCGGAAGCGCGCATGTTGGGGCCCGACACGCCGTAGGAGGCACCCACGTCCACGGGCATGACCCCGACGCCCTTGGTGCGGGCCAGGAACACCTCGTTGCCTGCGACCAGGTCCTCGATCTCCTTACAGGTAGCCACCACCTTGTCCATGGCGTCGCGGGTCTCAGCCAGGAACCCGGAGGGGATATCCATCCCGGCCTTCTTGGTGGTGGGGCCTGCCGCATACACCGGCTTCACCCCACCGATGCGGTTGAAGTTGGGATGGAAGCGGCCCCCGGTCACCGACTCGAGCAGGTCAAGCACCCGTTCGCGCTCCCGCAGCGCGAAGAACAGCGGCGTGGCGGCCCCGAGTTCCAGAGGGTAGGAGGCCATGAACACCAGATGTGAGGAGATGCGGGCCATCTCGCTGAGCACCAGCCTGATCCACTGTGCCCGTGGCGGGGCCTCCACACCCATGAGACGCTCGGCCGCCACGATGAAGGGCACCTCGTTGGCGAATCCCGACACCCAGTCGATCCGGTTGATGATGGTGGTGATCTGCGGATAGGTACGGACCTCGGCCAGCTTCTCGTATCCCCGGTGCATGTACCCGATCACGGGACGGACGTTGGTGGCCCTCTCTCCGTCAACGGTTGCTACGAGCCGGAGTACTCCGTGGGTCGAGGGGTGCTGGGGCCCGATGTTGAGGGTCATGCCCTCGGTCTCCAACTCGACCGACACCGCAACCTCGGAGAGATGGTGCGCCAGAGTGCGGTCCATCATGCTTGAGGATTCTCGGTGGACGGCCCGGCGCCGTTCTCGGGCATGTCCTCGACGTCGACCTTGCCTGGCCAGGGCTTCACCTCGCGGCTCAGCAGCGGGAAGCTCTTACGCAGGGGATGGCCCTCGAAGCCGTCGGGAAGGTAGAGGTTGATGAGATCCGGATGACCGACGAAATCGATGCCGAACATCTCCGCCGCCTCCCGCTCGTGCCAGTTGGCGCCTGCGAACACATCTGTGACGCTCTCGATCGAAGGTTCCTCATGGTCGATGTCAGCCGAGATGACGACCAGCGTGCCATCCGTCAGGTTCGACAGGGCGCATAGCATCTCGTAGCGTTCCTCGACCGGCTCATCCGGCTGGTCGCCCACCGCCACGTCGTTGCGCCAGTCGATCGCCGAGAGCCACGAGAGGAATGCAAGGCCGAAGCCGTCCCGGGCTGCACTGATGGCTTCCTTCCAGCGCGACGCCGGCACCCGTACCTTGGCCGTTCCGTGGGTTACTTCCGCTCTACCGCCCACCGAGAAAGCGAGGGACTCGGCCACTTCGCCGACTGCTGGAATCTCCGGGGCGACGGCGGTTTCAGACGGGTTGGCGGTCACGCTGTTTCCATTTCTCGCGCACGTCCTCTTGGGCGATCTTGCGTTGCAGGAGGACTATCCCGTCCATCAGAGCCTCCGGACGGGGCGGGCAACCGGGTACGTACACATCGACCGGGATGATCTGGTCTACACCTTTGGTGACCGAATACGAGTCCCAGTAGGGACCTCCGCAGTTCGAGCAGGACCCCATGGATATCACGTACTTGGGCTCGGGCATCTGCTCGTAGAGGCGCTTGACGGCAGGCGCCATCTTGTCGGTGACCGTTCCGGCCACCACCATCAAGTCAGCCTGTCGCGGCGAGGCGGGAAGGGGAATGATACCGAAGCGCATGAAGTCGTACCGGGGACCGGACGCGGCCATCATCTCGATCGCGCAGCAGGCCAGTCCGAACTGGAACAACCAGAGCGAATAGCGCCGGGACCAGTTGAGTAGCCAGGAAACCGGCTTGAGTCCTCCGAAGCGTTCCGCGACTACACCCACGGCGCCACCGTCACTCCCACTTGAGCACCCCTTTCCGGACCGCATAGAGGAGGCCTTCGAGGAGGGTGAGTATGAAAATCGCGATGGCCACCACCCCTGCGATACCGAGTTCCTCGGACATGATCGCCCACGGGAAGATGAACACCGCCTCCACGTCGAACAGCACGAAGAGGAGGCCGAAGATGTAATAGCGGACGAACGTCTGGTTCCATCCTTCTCCAACCGGGTCCACGCCGCACTCGTAGGTGGTCAGCTTTTCCTTGCTGGGATTCGAGGGACGCACCAGGTAGGTGGCGCCCAGGGTGAGAGCCACCAGCACGACCCCGAAAGCGGCGAATGCGGCCACTGCGATGTAGTCCTGGAAGTATTCGGTCACGGTCGCTCCGCCATCGGTTCTCGGTTGCCTGCTCCGGCCGTTGGGATATGTTCACACACCGTTGTGCCCGGGTCCGACCGGGTATCTCCCCGGATTACCCGGACCCTGGCGAGTATAGGTGCCAAGACCCGACCGATGAATTCGACCGACCGGCTACGACTCTGCAAGAGGACACGACGGGTACGGCCCCAGCACAGAGCCTTACGCGGAAGGGCCGGGGTTCATGCCGCAGCGCATCCCACCGACTGACCGCTAGCGTGCGAGGCGTGACCGGCACCGCCCTCAGCCTCATCCCGGATTACTCGGGAGGATCGCTCAGCAACCTGATGGCCGAATTGGAAGTCCGGCTCGCCGGCACTTCCGTCAATCCTGGCCTGTACGAACCACTTGCGGACCAGATCCCGCAAGCGGCCACCTACGTGTTGGTGCTGATCGATGGCCTCGGAGCCCGGCAGCTGGACCATCCCGCTGCGGGCCCGCTGGCCTATTCCCGGCGGGCCACCATCGACGCACCGTTCCCCACAACCACAACGGTCAGCCTGGCTACCGTGGCTACAGCCCTCCCCCCGAGCCAGCACGGTTTGATCGGGCACTTCCTGCTGCTGCACGGTCATCCACGGCCCGTCAACGGGCTCAGGTGGGTCGATACAGGAGGCCAGGCGGTCCCCTCCTACGCTCCCGGTGTCCTCCCCGCCCCCAATCTCTGGGAGCGGCTCGGGAGGGCCGGAGTCGAATCCATCACCGTACAGCCGGCCGGATTCGAGGGAACACCGCTCACCAGAGCGCTGTACCGGGGCTGCCGCTTTGAAGCGGTGACGACCACTCGCGAATGGTTCCGGGCCACCTTGGACCTTGCAATGGTTCCCGGACGTCTGATCTTCGCCTACCACCCGGCAGTCGACATCGCCGCACACATGCACGGTCCTCAGAGTCCCGAGTACGCCAGAGCACTGGCGGATGTGGCGAACGCCTGGGAACGGATGGCGGATCGGCTTCCGGGCCATGCAACCATGATCGGGACCGCTGACCACGGTGTGGTTCCGATCCCCAAGTCAGGCAAGCATCTCCTGCACAGCTACCAGACCCGCGGCCTGACACTGTTCGGGGATCCGAGATCCCTGTACGTCAAGGGCCCCCGATCCCTCATCGAGGAACTAGGTACGCATCTTCCAGGCGAATGGCACCCGCGTTCGGTCCTCAGGAAACTCTGGGGACCCGAACCGGCGGATGGGAACCGTCGTACGGCGCTACCCGTCCTCCAACCGGACGGCGCATGGCTCGCCCACGAAGGGAGGGCCCTCCTTCCCGGCCATATGGACAGACGCCTGGTCGGGTATCACGGCGGCCTCGACCCCCGAGAATTGGAGATCCCGCTGCTTGTTGCATCTCGCTAATCACTGTTCGCGGGATCGTTCCGGTAGCAACCCGGAAGATGGAACCAACGGCGTCCCGGAGACAAGCTATTCTCTTTCTTCGGGCAGAAAGGACTGGACCTTGGATTTCGGGAATCTCGCTCTAGCAATCCTCCGGATCTGGGTCGGGATCGTGATGTTCGTCCATGGGGCCAACCACGCTCGTACGTTGGCCGGTACGGGACGCTGGCTCAGCAGAGTGGGATGGCGAGCCCCGCGGTTCCAGGCGCGGTTGCTGGCAGTCGTAGAGATCGCGATCGGCATAGGCCTTATTCTCGGTTTGATGACGACTCCGGCTGCTTCTGGAGCGGTGGCTGTCGTGCTGGTTGCATTTGCGACGGAACACCTTCGAAACGGCTTCTTCATATTCAACAAGGGCCAAGGCTACGAATACGTGGTAACGCTTGCGGTAGCAGGTGCGGCCCTTGCCTTGCTCGGTGGAGGTGGCTGGTCCCTGGACTCGCTACTCGATGTCAAGCTGACCGGCGCCCACAATGGCCGGATCCTTCTTGCCGCTATCGCCTTGGGCGCCGTCCATGTAGCCGCTTCACGGAGGCCCGGCCGGAATAGCTAGCCGACAGTTGACGTCACCCCCCGTGGTTCTGCGTGTCATTACTGTCGGGCATTCCAAGGAATGCGGGTGCGAGTCTCCGGCAGCTGGCTGTCAGACGCACAGGGGCTCGTAGCGCAGGTCCAAGTCGGCTAGGCGGTCGAGGAGCATCTCAAGCCCCCGCACCGTCTGGGTGCGGTTCCCGCCCCCGTCGTGCATCAAAACAACCGACCCTGCGGTGACCTGTGACTCGATCCTGTTGGCGATCTCGGTGGCGTTGAGACCGAGCCAATCGTTGGCGCTGACCGACCAGAGATGAACCTCCAGCCCGTATTCCGCGGCCCACTCCCGTGTATGGCTACCGGTTGCCGCATAGGGAGGCCTGAGGCAAGGTGTAGCGTGGTCACCGAGAATCTCTTCCGTCCGGCTTATGGTCTCGTCAAACTCCGCCTTGGTCAGCCTGGCAAGGTTCTCGTGACGCCACGTATGGTTGGCCACGGTGTGCCCCTCCGCAACGATCCGCTGGAAGATGCCCGGATACCTCTCCACAAGTGATCCAATGACGAAGAAGGTCGCTCTTGCACCGTGACGAGCGAGGATATCCAGCACCTCCGGTGTGTGGTTGGGGTTGGGACCGTCGTCGAAAGTGAGATAGACCACGTCGCCAGGCCGGATGCTTCGCCTTGCCGTCCTTGTCGATGGAGTGGACCGGACCGGTTCCGGATCAGGCGGACCGATCCTGATCGTCAACTTGTATTCGCCGGGCTCCTCGCCTGACGAGGTCACGCTCAGCGCCAGATCCCCTCCTCTGGCTAGCGTGGTCTCCAGTCTCCGGGGTTCGTCGTGCCCCACGTAGAGAACCTCATCTCCGTGACGAACTTCCAAACTCACACCGGGTGGAGCTGCCAGGGCAGCTTCCAACTTCTGCCCGGCCTTTCCCGCCAATGCATACACCTGTGGTCGGCTTCCGACCGTACCGGTCACCAAGGCCCGGGTCACGCCGTCGTCCACCCGCACGTTCATGTCGGGTCTGTACAACCCTGATATCTGGATGCTGTTCAGCAGGTCGGGTCCGCCGACAGCAGACTCCACCGACGCGGCGACGGGGTCGGAGCTTGTGTCGAGCACGGTGGTGACAGGAACCGCGTCCACCGGGTCCTCGGCGTCGGTGCTCGAGACTGCCGTGTCGGGTGTAGCGGCGCCGGTTGTGGAGACCTCTGCCACACGGACCTCCGGTTGGGTGACCGGGGTCACCGCGGGCGGGGAGGTGTCCCGAGTGTGCGCCGACTCAGGCCCCGAGCGGCCATCGCCGGGCGCGGGCCCATGCTCGGAAGGCTCGGCCGGCGCCGGTATTCCCGGTTCGGGATCCTCGTCGCCAACGGACTCTGCCGGGCCCGTAACCGGAGGGAGGACCACAGTCGCGGCAACCGATTCGGAAGGGCCATCGGACGTTGCTGTGCACGCGGCCACAACGGCCAACACGACCACGGCCGTGAACAATCCGGCACTGTGGCGCAAAGTCACCGCGTCACTCCACTGGCTGGGGACTCCAGCAGATCGGGCCCGAGAGTTGCTGCCATTCGCCCACCGAGACTACAACTGTCATCGCGAGATTCGCGGCACCTCGGACACCGTTCCAGTGTCGTAACGGAGGGTCAGGGGCGAGGAGGATCGGCTCCTGGCTTGGCACCGGGGAAGCAAACCCGACGAACTCGAGGTGTCCGGGGTGTAGGGCTCGGCAGTCAGGGAGACGTCGGCTAAGTACCGACTGAACTCCTAAGGGTCGATAAGGATCTTCCCGGTCGTAGCCCGACTCTCTATGGCCCTGTGGGCGTCTGCGGCATCCTCCAGGCGATACCGACCACCGATCCGCACATCCAGACCATCCGCTATCCATGCGAAGAGTTGCTCGGACTTGGCGAGCAGCGTTTCGCGTTCCGCGACATGATCGAACAGGGTGGGACGGGTGAAGAACAGGGAGCCGTTGGCGGTCAACACGAGGGGGTCGACCGGGTCCACCGCCCCCGAAGCATTGCCGAAAGCCACCATGAGGCCGAAGCGGCGTAGAAGACCCAGCCCCGCCGGGACCGTAGCCTTGCCCACCCCGTCGTACACAACATCCAAGGGCCGGTCACCCCCGATCTCCCGTACCCTCTCGGCGAAGTCCTCCCGCCTGTACGCGATCACGTGATCTGCGCCTGCAGCCCGGGCGATCTCTGCCTTCTCGTCGCTGCCGACGGTCGTGTACACGGTGGCCCCGAGACGCTTGGCGATCTGGATGAGCAGCAGGCCGACCCCTCCGGCACCGGCGTGGACGAGGCAACTGGCGCCGGCCTCCAGCGGGTAGGTCGAGGTAGCCAGATACACGGCGGTGAGACCCTGGACCATTGACGCTGCGGCGGTGTCGGAGGACACGTCATCCGGCACCGGCACCAAGTCCGCAGCCGGGACAAGGGCCCGCTCGGCGTAGGCGCCGAGGCTGGAACAGAATGCCACCCTGTCTCCCTCGGTCAAGTCGGAGACGCCCGGACCAGTGGAGCGAACCGTGCCGGCAGCCTCGAGACCCGGCGTGAAGGGCACGGCGACCGGATACAAGCCGCTGCGTTGGTATGTGTCGATGAAGTTGAGCCCGGCAGCCGCCACTTCGACAACCACCTCGCCGGCTCCCGGTACGGGGGCCTCGACCTCCTCGACCTCCAATACCTCGGGTCCGCCCGTCCGACGGATCACGACTGCTCGCATGGACCTACCTCCTCTGCTCATCGCACTTCGAAGCACGCTAGCGTCCGGAATCCGCTCCGCAGACAGCTACCCTGGCCAGGGCTGCGTCGAGGCGTCTCGCTACAGCCTCCCACGAGTACTGATCAACCGCATGCGCTCGCGCCGCGGAGCCCATCTCGGGGCGCCTAACGGCGACCAGAGAGACCGCTTCCACGATCTCGGGCACCGATCCCGCCACGTATCCCGTGACGCCCGGCACCACGGTCTCGGGCGCTCCTCCCGATGTTCCGGCAACGACCGGGATGCCAGAAGCCGAGGCTTCCAGGTACACGATTCCCAGCCCTTCGGCCTCCAGACCCAGCCACCGGGAACGTGCCGGCATGACGAACACGTCGCAGCTCCGGTACAGATCGGGGAGATTGTCCCATGGCACGTCGGATTCGACCCTTACCGGCACCGTGGCCCGAGCGGCCGCCCGCCTTATCCGCGCTTCGAGTCGTCCCTTCCCGGCCAGCAGAACCTCCACCTCCAGACCTCCGTCCCGGAGCCGTTCCGCAGCATCGAGAACGCGTAGGTGGCCCTTGCGGGGGACGAAGCGGGAGATGCACCCGATCACCAGCGGGCGCCCTTCCGAACCATTACCTGACCGCCCACCGGGGCGGAACAGAGACAGATCGACTCCCGCGCCGAGGACTTCGGTCTCGAGCGCGCCAAGGCCGCCTACCCGGCCCGCGGTGAAGGAGGAAACCGTGAGCACCAGGGCCGCCCTCCGGAAGGTCCAGCGGAGCATCTGGCGCAGCAGCGGCACCGCGGCGGGAAGGGTCACCTCCGCTCCGTGCGCGATTACCACGTAGGGTATCCCTGAGACCCTGGCGAGCCTCGGCCCCATCTGAGCCAGAGGGTGCGGGGCTCCGAACACCACGACGTCCGGGTCGAAGTCACGGATCTGATCCGACACCCAGCGGTAGGTCCGCCGTGTGGGAAGCATGTAGGCGTAGCGGCCGCGCACGACATGCGGCTCAGGCGGCGCTCCGGCATGGCGAGGTCCGAGAACGCGTATGGAAACGGAGGAATGGGCCACCAGGTTTGACAGGTACTGCTGTATCCCCCCGGCCTTCGGGGGATAATCGTTGGTCACGAGAAGGGCGCGCACGTACCCGACGGTACCCGACGACATTGCCATAGCCGGCAGGCCGACCTCGCGCAGCCGGGCAGGGCGCCATGGGACTACGCTCATTGCATGCGACGGCCCCCTATCCGGATCCTCGATGTCGCCGGTAGTCCGGGGGCGATGGGCCATATCCATGGCGCCACGTACGCAGATGAGATCCGTGCCTATGCCAAGGAGCGGGTGGAACTGGTGGCGGAGGGTCTTTGGAGCGGCGTCCCGCTCGACCGTGGAGAGGTTCTGGAAGTTGCCGCGGCGTGCCTTGAAGCACACGAGCGCCAGTCGGCCCCTCTGTACGAGGAGATGGAGGCCATGGCGGCGAGTGCCGGCATTTCTCTCGCCGAATCGGTGGTGGTGGGAGGCTTCACTGACTTCGTAGACACGATCCGGGCCGAGGTGGGAAGCCACCATCCTCGCCGGGTCATGGAGGACACCTGCACCGCGTTCATCGTTCCGGACAGTCGAGCAAGTGGGGCCGGCTTCTTCGGCCAGACATGGGACATGCACGCGTCCGCAACTGACCATGTCATCCTCATGCGAACGAGACCGGACGACGGGCCGGGTGCCGTGGTCTTCACCACTACCGGCTGCCTCGGCCAGATCGGGATGAACGAACTCGGTGTATGCGTAGGCATCAACAATCTCACGGCGGCCGACGGCCGGAGAGGTGTCATGTGGCCCACCGTGATCCGCCAGGTGCTGCTCGCGGAGAGCGCGGAGGAGGCCCGCGACGTGATCCTCTCGGCGGACCTAGCAGGAGGCCACAACTACCTCGTATTCGACGGGGACGGCACCGGTTTCAACATCGAGGCCATGCCGACGGTCAGGCCCGTCACCGGCCTTCGATCCGAGGCGTTGGTGCACACCAACCACACCACCACCGCGGACACCGATGCCGTTCAAGGCAACAGGTCGCCGGACCTGCAGGAGAGCTCCCGGCGCCGCATGGTCGCCGCGGCGGACCATCTGGATCGCCGTGTCGTGTCGGTCGATGATCTCATGGAACTCACGCGCAACCAGGTGTGCCAGGTTTCGGAACCGCCATACCATATCGAGACGTCAGGCGCCGCGGTGATGCGACCGAAGACCGCCGACTTCTGGGCGGTGTGGGGCCTCCCCAGCATGAACGACTACGTCAGGGTCGGCTTCCTTAGCTAGTTCGATCGTGGTCGGTCCGCGTTGGTACGAAACTACTGCGCGTAGCGTGAACACGCCCTAGCCTTGATTCTTCATGTTTCCAGACACACCCGCGGCAGCGTGCCACATCAACCACGTCATCGGGACGGGGACGGGCTTCACCAGACGGGTGAAGCACCAGACGGGTGAAGCACCAGACGGGTGAAGGTCGCGCCGTTCCGGGACGGGACTAGCGAAACACAATAGTCCCTGGTCAGCAGCTCATGTCCTACGCCCCGCTCGCGTCCAGTGCAAACCCCCGCATGAGAAACCAGGGCTAGGACGGTGATGTCCGGACACTATCCTGCGTCCGTGGCTACCCGGTCCGGGCGGCCACACGGGACATGGCAGCAACGGGAGGGATCAGGATGCCATCCGTGACGCCGGCAGTTGGCCTGTATGGCATCACCAAACGGTTCGGAGAGGTCACCGCCGTCGATCAAGTAGACCTCGAGATCGGCGACGGAGAGTTCTTCGCTCTACTCGGACCATCGGGCTGCGGCAAGACCACCACCCTGCGCCTCGTAGCGGGCCTGGAGTTCCCGACCGAGGGCAGCCTTCAGATCTTCGGCGACGAAGTGGGAACCCTC
Source organism: bacterium (assembly GCA_026710435.1). Taxonomy (GTDB): domain Bacteria; phylum Actinomycetota; class Acidimicrobiia; order Spongiisociales; family Spongiisociaceae; genus JAPPFW01. The sequence continues at coordinate 45,295 of JAPOQZ010000244.1, forward strand.
CCGCCCAACAAGCGGCCGGTCAACACCGTATTCCAGAACTACGCCCTATTCCCTCACATGACCGTGGAGGAGAATGTGGGATTCGGGCTTCGAATGCAACGAGTTCCCAAAGACCGGATCGCAGCACGGGTCCGGGACGCCATCGGTCTGGTACACATGGAGGGAATGGAGCACCGCCGCTCGAACCAGCTGTCGGGTGGCCAGCAGCAGCGTGTTGCGCTGGCTCGGGCCCTGGTCAACAGCCCCAAGGTGTTGCTACTGGACGAACCGCTCGGAGCACTCGACCTCAAGCTTCGCCAAGCCATGCAGACCGAACTCAAAGGACTCCAGCGCGAGGTGGGTATTACCTTCGTCTTCGTAACCCACGACCAGGGCGAGGCACTCGCCATGAGCGATCGGATGGGGGTGATGGACAGCGGCCGCCTCCTGCAGGTCGGTACCCCCGAGGAGATATACTCCCGGCCCGCCAACCGCTTCGTAGCCGACTTCATCGGCCAGACGAACCTGCTGGATGCGATGGTGATGGACCACGAGACAGTGACCCTGACCAACGGTATCCGCATCCCCGCCGCGTCCGAGGTAGCACCCGGCACGAAGGTGTCCATCAGCCTGAGACCGGAGCAGGCCATGATTAGCCGGTTGGGCGAGGCGCCCTCGCAACACACGTCGGTGGACGGGTGCATCGAGCAGATCACCTACCTCGGGAACGCGCTCGTCTACAGAGTGGTCTTCGAGTGGATGACCATGGATGTCCGGGCCGAGAACCGCCCGGGTGTGGAGCAGGCGAGCGTGGGCGACAACGTCAGCGTGTCTTGGGAGCCGGCCGCGGCCACCGTGGTCCAGGACTGAGCGGTGACGACGGTAACCGGAACGCCCCCGTCCCCGCCCTCGGGGGCAGGAAGCTCGGGCCCGACCAGCCTGCAGGCGACTCCGGAGTTCGAGAAGGCTGCCGCCCGCGCTGCCGCCCGCAGGGGACTCCTGCTGTCCCTGCCTGCCTACGTCTACCTCGTGCTGTTCTTCGCCATCCCGTTCGGGATCGTGATCGTGTACTCGGTGGCTACCCGCAACCGTATCGGTGGCACCGACCTGGCCGGTTGGAACCTGGAGTCCTACCGAAGGCTGGGAGAGCCGATCGTAAGAGATATCCTGTTCCGGTCGGTGTGGATCGCCCTGCTGACCACCGTGATCTGCCTGGTCGTGGCCTACCCGTTCTCCTACTTCCTGTCCACGCGTTCGGCAACGGTCCGCAATGTGATGCTGGTGTTCGTGATGATCCCTTTCTGGACCAACTTCCTGGTCCGGAACTACGCCTGGCGGGTGATCCTTGGCACCGAGGGACCCCTCAGCACCGTCAGCCAAGCGTTGGGACTGGGTCCCCAGGAGATACTCTTCACCCACTCGGCGGTGGTAGTCGGGCTGGTCTACGGGTTCCTCCCCTTTATGATCCTGCCTCTCTACGCGGCCATCGAGCGCATCGATCTCAGCCTCCTGGAAGCGAGCCGTGACCTGTACGCGTCGGGCGCCCAGGCCTTCCGCCGTGTACTGCTGCCGCTGTCCATGCCGGGAGTGGTAGCCGGATCCATCCTGGTGTTCGTGCCCAGCCTTGGCGCCTACGTGACACCGCAGATCCTCGGCGGAGGAAAGTCCACCATGCTCGGTTCGTACATCGTCGTGCAGTTCCTGACCGCCCGGAACTGGCCGTTGGGAGCCTCGCTCTCCTTCGTGCTGATGACCGTGATGCTGGCGGCGACCCTCATCTACTTCCGTACCGGGGGAAGAAACCTGTGAGCGGCAGCGCGGTCCGACCGCGGGGCGCCACGAGAGCGGTCCTCACCGGAGGCTCGTGGCTGGGGTACACCTTCTTCTACGCGCCTATCGTGTTGCTGGTGGTCTTCTCGTTCAGCGACGACCGCAACGTGGGTCGATGGGGCGGGTTCACCCTCTCATGGTACGAGGACTTCATCCAGCATTCCCAGCTCCAGAACTCGCTCTGGGTATCCATACGGGTGGCGGTGCTCTCCACCATCGTCTCGGTAGTGCTCGGCACCCTGTCGGCGCTGGCACTCGAACGGTTCCGGTTCCGGGGGCGGCGGGTCTTCGATGCCCTTCTCTCCCTGCCGATCATCATCCCCGACGTAACGATGGCAGTGATGATGCTGCTGTTCTTCTCGGAGGCGATCCGCGTCGGCGAGGCCCTCCTGGGGTTGGAGCTCTCCAAGGGCTTCACGACCATCACCATCAGCCACATTGCCTTCAACATCAGCTTCGTGTCGGTGGTGGTCCGGGCGCGGCTGTCGGGCATGGACGAGAACCTGGAGGAGGCGGCCCTCGACCTGTATGCCACGCGCTGGCGGAGCTTCCGCTACGTCACGTTCCCACAGATCGCGCCGGGTATCGCCGGCGGCGCCCTTCTGGCCCTCACCCTGTCGCTCGACGATGTGGTGGTGACCCAGTTCGCGTCGGGACCGGGCTCCACCACCCTACCCGTCTTCGTCTTCGGGATGATCCGCCGCGGAGTCACGCCGCTGATCAATGCCGTATCCGTGATAATGCTGGTGGCCTCGGTGGTCCTGGTGTTCATGTCGCTGGCGGTCCAGCGGCTCCGTTCCGGCGAATCCATCCGCGGTCCCACCGACCAATCACGGTGAGCGGTCGACCTTTGCAGGCTTTCTTCCCGGTCATTGACTACACGACACGGGTAGCCTGCATGGACCGGGCATTGAGTCCGGTGGTTGGCGGTCGTCTTGCCGCCGGCAGTTGACCATTCCGAGGAGGAAAGGGAGTCATTGATGAGATCCATCGCTACGAGCAGGTGGGTGGCTGCGGTATTGACGTTGAGTTTGCTGACCCTGGCTTGCGCCGGAGACGACGGTGACGCGATCACCGCGGCCGACTGCAGTGTCGACCAGACCGACGGCGACCTGAACATCTTCAACTGGGCGGAGTACATCGACCCTGACCTACTGGACGCATTCGCAGCGGAATACGGGGTGAAAGTGACGATTGACGTCTACGATTCGAACGAGGCCATGCAGCCCATCATCTCGGCCGGGAACTCCGGATACGATCTGATCGTGCCGTCGGACTACATGGTGGCCATCCTCATCGCCGGCGAGGACATCCAGCCTCTTAACAGGGACGCGATTCCCAACGCCGCCAACATCTCGTCGGACTTCGAGAACCTGATCTACGATCCGGAAGGTGAGTACTCCGTTCCGTACCAGTGGGGCACCACCGGCATAGCGGTCGACACAGCCGTGGTGGGGACCGACTTCCCGCGGTCGTGGTCGATCATCTTCGACCCGAGCGTCGCCGATGCCCACTCCGGTCGCATCTCGCTGTTGAACGACCCGCGGGAGACCTTGGGCGCAGCGCTCAAGTACCTCGGTTACTCGCTCAACAGCACCGACGAGGGTGAACTGGAGGAGGCCAAGAATCTGGTGACCGAGGCCCGCGGACGGATAGCCGCGTTCGACACCGACCAGGCCGACGAGTTACTGACGACCGGTGAGACGGTGATCGCCCATGGGTACTCGGGTGACATGTTCACCCAGTTCCTTGAGACGGACGACCCGTCCCGGTATGTGTACTTCGTGCCGGAGGAGGGTGGGACCCGCTGGATCGACAACATGGCGATCCCTCATGACTCCCCCAACCCCTGCACGGCTCACACGTTCATCAACTGGATCCTCGACGGGGATAACGGCGCAGCGCTGTCCAACTACAACTACTACTCGACGCCCAACGAGGCGGCACTCGACGGACTGGACGAGGAACTCCTGGACTTCGTCAACGATCCGAACGTGATCCCGGGCGGGGTGGGCTCGCTTGAGGAGATCCAGGACACCGGCGACTTCGAGATCAACTTCACCGACGCCTTCATCGAGGCTGTCGGATGAGGGAGCAGCCAGCCGAGCAGTCCTGATAGCCCGCCTGAGATCCCCCGCAATCGCGGGGACGGCGAGGCCGGAGGCTGTGGCCCCGGAGGGAACAGGGGCTTCCTTCCGGGGCAGGCGCCCTTACGCGGAGGGGGCGGTCCGTGGTGGAACCTGCCTATCCAGTTCGGCACGCACCAGCGGATCCTCCGTATGCTCGAGAGCCTCCAGTGGCAGCCCGAGACGGCGTGCGCACCAGACCGCGTGGGCCCGCACCAGCGGATCGGGGTGGACCAGAGCCTGATCCACCGCGGTACGTACGAGCGGGTGGGAGGGATCTCCCACGTTGCCCAGCGCTACGAGCGCGTTCCTCCTCAGGTATCTGGGTTGGCGGTGGGGGATGTACCAGCGGCCGAAGCGGGCCGTCAGGTCCTCGTCAGAAGCCTCGAGCATGTCGATCAGCGACACCCAGGCGCTTTCGGTCCGTCCCCGACCGCGTCGCTCGGCCCTGCGACTCTCGATCCGGATCCTAACCCGGTTGGGAGGGCATACGTCGGCGCAGTCGTCACAACCGTAAATGCGATCACCGAGTGCCACTCGAAAGTCGGGATCGAACACACCGCTGGTCTGGACCAGCCAGGCGAGACAGCGGCGGGCGTCCACCGTGCCGGGAGCGATGATGGCGCCCGTCGGGCACCCGTCGACGCACTGGCGGCACGACCCGCAACCGTCCGGCATCGGGTCAGGGTCTATCTCGCAGAATTCGGCATCGGTGACCACAGCTCCGAGGACAACCATGCTCCCCGCGCCCGGTACCAGGATGTTGGAACTCTTGCCCCACCATCCGATGCCGGCCCGGTGAGCGGCGGCCCTGTCCACCAGGTGGTTCTGATCCGCCACCACCACCGCCCGATTGCCGGCTGCACGTAGCGGGTCGGCCACGGACTCGAGGGCGGTTCTCAGCACCGAGTAGTGGTCGGTTCTCGCGTAGGAAGCCACCCGGCCGTAGGGCAGGCCGTCGGTAGGTCGCTCGGGCCCTTCCCGCCAGAAGTCGAGCGCGCCCACCACGAGGCTGGCCGCTCCCGGGAGCACCCGCTCCGGGTCAGTGGAGCGCTCCGGGTTGCGATAGGTGAACTGCATCCCGCCGTGCAGTCCCTCCCGCTTGCGCCGCCGCAGAACGCGTGCCGCCTCGGCGAAGGGCTCAGCCCTGCAAACGCCCACCGCGCGCAGGCCGGCCCGACGCCCGATATCGATGAGGAGGTCGGCAGTGACGGTCATCTCTCCATCGTGGCAGATCCGAAATCCGAACGACGAGCCTTGCGTTGTAACCGTGCCGGTCGGCCACCACCCTGGTCAGGCCGGCCCTGCGTCACGGTTGCCTCGACAGGCTCCCTGCTTTGAGGAACCTGACGCCAAGCGTGATGCTCCAGAGGACCCATGGGAAGTAGCAGAGCCTGGCAAGTGTGATCATGTCCTCGTTCGGACCACTCTGGCCGGCAATGAGGGCGATGACCGAGACACCGGATACCACGAAGATAACCAGAGCGGCGATCTTGTTGAAGCCAATGGGGTCCCGGGCCGACAGACCCAGGCTGAGCGCCATGATTCCCAACGAGACGGCGATACTCGCAATGAAGGTGAGGCCGGCAGCCGTCTGCGCAGTCGCAACTGCCGCTTGGAGCGCCTGCTCAGATCGGATCTGGGTCTCGACAAGGACATGAGTCAGCCCGTTGGACATGATCCAACCGAAAGCGCCCATGGTCGCGGTCAGGATGCCGAATCGGGACAAGGCGGAGGCGGTGTCGTCCTCGACGAGGACGATCAGCCGATTGAGACCGGTCAACCCGTAGATCATGACGATCAGGCCGAGGGGGACCATGAGCCCGGCAACGTGAGCCATGGTCGCGTTGGACGCCAAGGCCTGAACCCTCCCGATGTAATCGGTCGAGTCCACGCTGTCGATGAGCAGTCCACCCGGCTGAAGGAGGAAGAAGAGCAGGGCCAGAACCGGCCCCACGATAAGCGCCCATGCTTCGAACCTGTTGACCGAACCCGCTTTCATAGTCCACCCCGATCCATTCCAGTCTCGCCGGTAGGTAGTCACCAGTGGCAAGAACCCGCTTCCTAAGGGAGGCTAATTGAAGGGATGACAGGTCGGAGTGCTCCCGGTATCGACCGTATCTGCGAGGAGCGTTCCCCGACTTGGCAAGGAACTCATGATTGCAGGCCGCAGGTCGGTCGTCGGTGGAACAAGGTCCCACTCGACACCGGGACTCTCCGGCCGACGTACACGAGCCTTGTCCTGAGGCGCGCCGGCCCCGATTCTTCGTGCGGGGGTTTGTTGTGGGCGAACGGGGTGCGGGACATGAGCTTCTGGTCAGGGATGACGGCCCACTCGATTGTCCGGTCTCGGCCGAGAGCGACCTTCACCCGCCGGGTTAAACCCAGCCCGCCCGCCATGATGCGGTTGATGTGGCATGTTGCCGCGGGGTGTCTGGAAACCCGAAGAGTCGGAGCCAGGATCGTCGTCCGGCTCAGCGGCGGAGCAGCCGGTAGGCGGTAACGCCCACCCGAGACGGGCGGCCCGTCCTGAACTCGCTGCGGTCGGCCCACCCCATCACAGCCCTGGTCCCACGGATCCCCAGCCAGCGAAGGGGCTCGGGCTCCCAGGGACGGGACTCGACGCCTACCCATGCAAGGCGGACCAACTCGGAATCGGTGCCCGTGATGAGATCGGCCAGGGTCCGGCCGGCCAGATTGGATGGGGCGACTCCCTCCCCCACGTAGCCCCCCGCGGTACCGAATCCTCGCTCCGGGTCGAAACGAACCGACGGCGTCCAGTTGCGCGGAGCTCCGAGCACACCGCCCCATCGGTGAGTGATCTCTACACCGGACAGCACCGGGAAGATGTCCACCAATACCCTCCGGATCAGATCGTGGGAACGCCGATCCCGCTCCGTGGCGGGGCTGATCCGGGAACCGTACAGATAAGGTACCGCCCGGCCCCCGAAGGCGATCCGGTCGTCCGCTGTCCGCTGACCGTAGATCACCGCGTACCGGTCGTCGGCGAAGGTCGGCCTGGTCTTGAGGCCGATCGCGTCCAGCGTTGCCGGGTCAAGTGGTTCGGTGGCGATCATCAGCGAGTAGAGGGGGACGAGGGTTCGGCGCTCTCCGGGAAGGTCGCGGGTGTAGGCCTCGGTAGCCCTGATCACCACGGGCGCGGTGACAGTCCCTCCGGTGGTGGCCACCCGGCCCTCGTCGATCGAAGTCGCCGCCGTCTGCTCGACGATGCGAACGCCGCGCCGCTCGACCGCCTCGGCCAGCCCTCGGACCAACTGAGCGGGATCGAGCGCCGCGCACGGCTCGTAGAAGATACCGCTGTGAAGGCTCGTGGGGTGGGCGTACTCTTCTACCTCGTCGGGAGACAGCAGCCGGATGATGTCGTCGCCTATCCCGTGGGCGCGGTGGTGTTCGATCTCGGACACCTGGCGCTCAGCCTGGGCCCGGTTGCGCGCGAAGCGGATCACGCCCCCCTTGGCAAAACCGCAGTCGATCGACTCGGCTGCGACCACCCGGCCGACCTCGTCTACCGAACCGTGGACGTAGTCGATCAGCCTCCGGGCGGCGCCATGGTTACTGAGCCGGGCATATCCCTCGACGCCGGCCACCAACTCCCCGACACACCATCCACCGTTGCGTCCCGAAGCCCCGAAACCGCAGATGTCACGCTCTATCACCACTATGGAGAGCGACGGGTCCCGCTCGGTCAGGTAGTAGGCCGTCCAAAGTCCGGTGAACCCGCCCCCCACGATGGCCACATCCGCCTCGCTATCGCCGTCGAGTGGGGGGCGGGGTTCGAGACTTCCCGGGAAGGTCGCCAGCCACAGCGAAAGGTCGGAGTAATCCACCACCGGTGGAAGTATATGATCCTGTCGTGACCCAAGACCTGCGCTACTGCAGAATCCGGTCCGAGTGGGCCGACGACCTCGAGGCTCTCGAACTCCGGGCGTTCCCGAGTGTCGATCCGACCGACCTGTACTCGGCGCCCGAACTGGTAGACCTAGCCGAGGTGTTCCCGGAAGGCAACTTCGTAGTGTTGGACAACGATGATCCGATTGCCATGGGTCTCGGGGTACGCGTCCAGTTCGATCTCAGCCGCCCCCAGCACCGGCTCAAGGATCTCATGGCTGAGGGCGGTAAGGCCGGGCACAACCCGGAGGGCGAGTGGTACTACGGAACCGACATCTCGGTGGACCCCCGCTACCGGCGCCGTGGGATAGGCAGCCGCCTATACGACTTGCGCAAGGGAGTATGCCGTGAACTGGGATTGCGGGGCATCATCGCGGGCGGCGTGATCCCCGGTTACGCCGAGCACAAGGACTCAATGACCGCGGCGGAATACGTGGAGAGAGTCGCGGCCGGGGAAATCTACGACCGCACGCTCACCTTCCAGGTCAGGAACGGATTCGAAGTCCGGGGAGTGCTGGAGAACTACATGCACGACCCGACGGTCGATAGCTGGGCGTCTCTCATCGTCTGGATGAAGGAGTGAGCGGCGGTCCGGAGCCTTCGAATCTTCTCTTGACTCCTATCGGGTAGCCCGTACCACGTCAGCGTACGGTCGGGGTCGCGGGCGGGGTAGGAACTGGTTTCTTAGGAGGGTGCTGACCAATGACGATTGTTCAAGCGCCCCTCCTAGCCCAGCGCAGCCAGAGCAGAGTCGTAGTCGGGCTCGTCGACGATCTCCGGAACCATGCGGGAGTGCAGGACCGTACCGTCGGAGTCGATGACCACGACGGCTCTGGCGCATAGCCCTTCGAGCGGACCATCGATCATGCCGACGCCATAGTCGTCCATGAACTCCCGGTTGCGGAACACCGAGCCGGTGATGACGTTGTCGATCCCCTCCGCTTCGCAGAACCTTCCGGCGGCGAAGGGCAGATCGGCCGAGACGCATACAACCGTGGTGTTGTCGAGTCCGGCAGCACGCTCGTTGAATGCGCGGACACTCGCCGCGCAGGTGCCGGTGTCCACCGAGGGGAAGATGTTCAGCACCACGCGTCCACCCCCGAGGTCCCCGGACGAGATCGATCCTAGGTCCTTCGTGGTGAGCGTGAAGGCGGGCGCCGTCGAGCCGACCGCGGGAAGGTCCCCGCTCGTGTCGACGGCATTGCCGTGGAGTGCCGTTCTTGCCATGCGTGTCTCCTGATCGTTTCGTGACTTGAACGCCGGTGAAACCTCACCTGGCAGTCTGATGCCGACCCGCAGGCCGGCCCCTTCAGGTTAGCCGGGGAGGTGGTGCTGATCAGTTTCGAGGTGGCCGGTGGTGTTGTAGGTAGCCAGAACAGGCTTGCCGCTCCCCTGTACTACGACTCGGGTGACCGAGGCGTTGGCAAGGGACCCGAGCATCCGGGCCTTTCGGGATGCGAAGCCGAGCACCGAACCGGCGCAGGCCCTGATGACGCCTCCGTGGGACACCGCAGCCACTCGCTGGCCAAGATGGACATCCGGCAGGGTTCCCAAAAAGGACGACGTCCTGCTTTGAACCTCGCGCCACGTCTCTCCCGTGTTACCAGGCCCGCTGCGGCTCTCGTCCCTCACCCGACTCCCGCCACGGTCCCCGAGTCGGACTTCGGGCCACGAGTCGGCACTCGATTCTCCCAGATCTATCTCCCCCAACCCCGGAACCGGGACAGGAGCCTGGCCGAACACCATCCGGGCCATGCCGGCGGCCCGACCCGAAGGAGAGCAGTAGACCTCGTCGACTTCCCCGATCCCGCCCTGCAGCCAGGTGGCCTCAGCTCTACCCCCGGGATGCCGGCGATCCCTGCAGCGGCGGCCACTACGTTCCGGGTTGGCGGGGGAAGTCTCGCACCGGACAAGTTCGAGTACCACGCCTCGAGTCAGGCGCGTCTCTGCGGACCCGATGGCACGACGACCCAGATGTGCCGCGTCGTTGAATGTGCGGATAGCGGCATCACCGGCTCGGAATGTCAACTCGCACAAGGCGGTGTTGGATACCACACCGATGCGCCGGCGGTCGGTGGGCAGATCGAGCAAGCGCCTCAGGAGGGCTCCGATAAGACCCGCATGTGTTACGACCAAGGCGGTCTGTCCCTCGTCCAGCCGGTCCACCAATTCGTGGACGGCCTCGAGGCTCCGCCTTGCCACTTCCCCGGACGACTCGCCGGTCACACCTACCGGCATGTCGTAGTCGTGGTGGAGGCGCTCCAATTCCTTGCCGAAGCGGGTCGTGACGTAGTCCCGGTCGCGGCCTTCCCACTCACCCACGTCTCCCTCCCGCCAGGCAACCCGGGACTCGGGCTCGAAGCCGGCCGCACGAGCCGTATCGATGCAGCGCTGCAGGTCTGACGACTCGACGAGTGCGATGGACCGTGCAGCGAGCCTTGGTCCGGCTCGCTCCGCCTGGAGACGGCCCTTGGCTGTCAAGGCGCTGGAACCTATGCCCTGCCACACCCCTCGGGCATTGGCTTCGGACTCGCCGTGCCGCATCAGTATCACGTTCTTGGCCACGGTGCGCTCTCCCGTCTTGCCGGCTCCGGCCGGCCTAGCCGGCCCGCCCCCCTTCGAGGTGCGTAGTGACGTTGTAGGTGGCTATGGCGGGTTTGCCGTCGGTCGAAGCAACGACTTGCGTCACGGCGGTGTTGCCCACGAATCCGATCAGCCGGGCCTTGTCGAACCCGAACCCGAGCACCGAGCCTGCGTAGGCACGTATCGCTCCCCCGTGGGAGGCTACCGCCACCCGGCCGCCCGGATGGGACTCGTGGAGGCGATTGACGAAACCCGAGACCCTTTGCTGGACATCCGACCAGGTCTCTCCAGTGTGTCCCCGGCGGATGTCGTTGCCATCGGCCGGGTACCCGCCTAGCTTTCCGGCCGCCTCCAGATCCGCCCACATCTGCCCTTCCCATTCGCCCAGGCTGATCTCTACCATCGCTTCAACAGGGATGGGGGATCTCCCGAAGACGATCTCAGCAGTGGCCCTGGCCCTTCCAAGCGGGGACGAGTAGACCTCATCCACCTCCCCGATCCACTCTCCGAGCCTCCGGGATTGGGCATGTCCCTCCGGATGGAGGCCCTCGTCTCGCCGCCCCTGGACCCTCCGCTCCAGATTGGCGTGCGTAACCCCGTGGCGGATCAGGTCGACCACTGCCGCGCCTTGCATGCGCATGAAGGTGGCCCAGTCGGTAACCGCTCCCAGATGGCCGGCATCGTTGTAGCGCGTGAGAGCCGGGCCGTGGTCATGGAAGGCCAGTTCGCAGATGGCCGTGTTGCTCAGCTGAGCCAGCCTGCGGCGGTCCGCAGGCAGATCCAGCAGTCTCCAGAGCACCGCGCCGATCAGACCACCATGGGTGACGACCAGAGCGGTCTCTCCATCGTGCAGGCGGCCGACCAGATCATGTAGCACCGCACACCCGCGGTCGGCGACCTGCCTGGGCGATTCACCGGTCACCCCCATCCGCATCTCGTAGTCCCAGTGGAGCCGTGCGATCTCTTCGGCGTAGCTGTCCTGGGCAAGCCTCTCAGAAATGCCTTCCCACCGACCGATGTCGCCTTCCCTCCACCCGGACCGCTGGAACGGCTCGAATCCAGCGAGGCGAGCCGTTTCGACGGCCCGCTCGAGGTCGGAGGACTCGACGATGGCGAACCGGCGCTCCGCCAGCCTCTTTCCGGCCTTTCCGGCCTGGGCGCGCCCTCTCACCGTCAGAGGAGTCGATCCGGCACCCTGGAACAACTGACGTGCGTTGGCCTCGGACTCGCCGTGGCGCAACAGGATCACATGCCTTGCCATGGACCTCCGTCCGCGGCCCTAACGCCCATGCGCATGCCTAACCACTTGCAATGGCCGGAGCGGCTGGGATCCGCCTGGCCTTCCAGAACCCGATTCTCCTTGAATCCGTCTGCGTCAGATGAAAGCCGCAGCGAAGATGAGGGAGACGATCGTCATTACCTTGATCACGATGTTCATAGCCGGTCCCGACGTGTCTTTGAACGGGTCTCCGATCGTGTCGCCGATGACAGCCGCCTTGTGCTGATCCGATCCCTTCCCTCCGAAGGCCCCCGATTCGATCAGCTTCTTCGCGTTGTCCCACGCACCGCCTGCGTTGGCCATGAAGATGGCCAGGAGGAATCCGGTGACCAGCGCCCCGGCCAGAAAGCCTCCGAGTGCTTCCACGTCGATGAATCCCACCACTAGGGGGAGTGCGATCGCAAGAGCGCCCGGAACGATCATCTCCCGCAGCGCCGAACCGGTTGCAATGTCGACCGCCTTGGCATACTCGGGCTTTGCGTCCGGATCTCCCTTGAGGAGCCCGGGGATCTCCCGGAACTGGCGTCTGACTTCCTCGATCATCCGGAAGGCCGCCCGACTTACGGCATTGATCGTGAGGGATGCGAACAGGAACGGGAACATCGCCCCGAGGAACAGGCCCACGGTGGTACCCACGTTGGTGATGTCGATCGAGTCGAGCCCCACGGCCTTTGTGAAGGCGGCGAACAGGGCAAGAGCGGTGACCGCTGCCGAACCGATGGCGAACCCCTTGCCAAGAGCAGCGGTGGTGTTGCCGAGGGCGTCCAACTCGTCGGTGGCTTCCCGTACCTCCGGAGGTAGGTGCGCCATCTCGGCAATGCCCCCGGCGTTGTCGGCGATCGGACCGTAGGCGTCGACCGCGACGGTGATGCCCAGCGTGGAGAGCACGCCGATGGCCGCGATGGCCACCCCGTAGATCCCCCCGCCGTCACCGATCGCCCAGTCCCCGGCTGCATACGCGCCGGCGATCCCCGCCGCTACCACGATGACCGAAAAGGCGGCGGAGCGCATTCCCTCGGCTATTCCCGCGAGCACCACGGTCGCGGGGCCGGTCTCCGACTGCCGGGCGATCTCCTTTACTGTCTTGTAGTGGTCCGATGTGAAGATTTCCGAGATCTTGCCGACCACGATGCCGACCACCAGGCCGACCAGCACCGCCAGAGCCAAACCGAAGGGGTTCTCCACCCCGCTCCCGTCTCCGAATATCACGAACGTGAGGATCAAGGTACCGATGACCGTAAGGACGACCGCCACGTTGTTTCCCCTGTGCAAAGCCTTGGCCAGGTTGTCACCCGTCACCCGGACGAAGAAGGACCCGATAATGGCCGCCAGCATTCCAACCGCCGCAATTGCAAGAGGAAACACGATGGTCTCGACCCCGAACGAAGTCGAGGCGAAGACGATGGCCGCGTAGGCGATCGGGGCGACGATCGAACCCACGTAAGACTCGAACAGATCGGCACCCATGCCTGCCACATCGCCGACATTGTCACCCACGTTGTCTGCGATCACGGCCGGATTCCGGGGATCATCCTCGGGAATCCCGGCCTCTATCTTTCCAACCAGATCGGCGCCCACATCGGCGGCCTTCGTGTAGATGCCTCCCCCGACTCTGGCGAACAGTGCGATGGACGAGCCACCCAGGCCGATAGCGGCGATGATGTTGTACTGGTCGGCGTCCGCAATGTCGAGAATGTTCACGAACAGGATGTATCCGATCGTCACGCCGAGCAATCCCAGCCCGGCCACACTGAATCCCATCACCGCGCCGCCCCGAAATGCCACCGGCAGCGCCTGTTTGACACCGCCGACCCGGGCTGCCTCCGTAGTGCGCGAGTTGGCGGAAGTGGCGATCCTCATGCCCACGAAGCCGGCCCCGGCCGATAGAACCGCCCCGAAGACATAGGCGACCGATCCCCAGGGAGCCCCCCACGGCAGGACCACCGAGATCAGAATCGCCAGTGCCACGACGAAGACGGCCACCCAGGTGTACTCGCGCTTCATGAAGGCGTTGGCCCCTTCGCGGATTGCTGCTGACAGCTCTCGCATCCGATCACTTCCTGGATCGGCCGCCATGACGACCCTCGCGTAGTAGACAGCAAGAGCGAGTGCGGCCAATCCGGCGAGCAGCGCGATCACCAGTACAGCGTCTGAAGACATGATTCGAACCTTCCTTGGCGCGGGTGGGCTTGAGTATATGGCGCACGCCGGACAGCTCAGCCGCTTACGAACCCTGCAGCCGGGGCCTCCGGAAGGTTCACAGGACGTCGATGGACGGCAGGTCGCCGGTGCCCGCCACCGGACCACCTGCCGCGTTCAACCCAGACCCTTGGAGGGTGTGCGGATAGGGCGGACGCGATCAGCTTCCCGGCAGGATCCCTGCGCGTTTCCACGCGGGAGTCGCTGGTCAGGGCTGTGGTGCCGTCGACCTTCGTATTCACCCTTCCCTTAGGAGGGTGCTGAACAATGACGATTGCTCGGGCCTGCCGCCCCGCCGGCCCAGGCATTTTGCCGACGGTTGGCAGGCCGCTGGTGGATTGCTCAGCACCCTCCTAGCCCCGAGTTCTCATGCGGGGGTTTGTATCGGGCGAACGGGGTGGGGGAAATGAGCTTCTGACCAGGGATTGCGGCCCCCTCAACAGTCCCGTCTCGGCCCGGCGCGACCTTCACCGCCTGCTGAAGCCCGGCCTGGTAGCGTTATGTGGTTGATGTGGCATGCTGCCGCCGGTGTGTCGGGAAACATGAAGAAGAATCAGGATGTAGGTGAGAAGTCATCCACGCAACCTCTTACGCTCTGCCCGCCACTCATGCAATATGGGTTCGGTGTATCCGGAGGGTTGCGAAGTTCCCTTGAACACCAGATCGCAGGCTGCCTTGAATGCCGGCCCGTCGAAGCGCGGAGCCATCGGCGTGTAGGCATCGTCCCCGGCGTTCTGGCCGTCGACCACCGTAGCCATCCTCTTCATCGTCTCGATGACCCGATCCTCGTCAACGATCCCGTGGCGAAGCCAGTTTGCGATGTGCTGGGATGATATCCGGCAAGTGGCCCGATCCTCCATCAGGGCCACATCACTGATATCGGGAACCTTCGAGCACCCGATCCCCTGATCGATCCACCGCACCACGTAACCGAGGATGCCTTGAGCGTTGTTGTCGAGTTCGGCGGCGATCCGCTCGGGATCCAGGTCGGTCGCTTCCGCGACGGGGATGCCGAGCAGGTCGTCGATCGGACGGCGTTCCCGGCCTGCAATGTCCATTTGGCGTTGGACGACATCCACCCGGTGGTAGTGGGTGGCGTGCAGAGTGGCGGCCGTCGGCGAGGGAACCCAGGCACAGCTAGCTCCCGACCGGGGGTGTCCGATCTTCTGCTCGAGCATCGCCGACATCATGTCGGGCGCCGCCCACATGCCCTTGCCGATCTGGGCCCGTCCCCGAAGCCCGCATGCCAAGCCGACGTCCACGTTTCGGTCCTCGTAGGCGTCGATCCAGAACTGGTCCTTCATCTCGGTTTTGGGAACCATCGGACCGGCCTCCATGGATGTGTGGATCTCATCCCCGGTGCGATCGAGGAAGCCCGTGTTTATGAACACCAGCCTGGAGCGGGCCGCCCTGATGCACTCCTTCAGGTTGAGAGTGGTCCGCCGTTCCTCGTCCATCAATCCGAGTTTGATGGTGTTGCTCGGGAGCCCGAGTGTCCGCTCCACGCGGCGGAACACTTCGACGGCGAAGGCCACCTCCGCCGCACCGTGCAGTTTGGGCTTGACCACATAGACGGATCCCGCCCTGCTGTTTCGCTTCGAGGTGTTACCCCGCAGGTCGTGGCAGGCGATTAGCCCGGTGACCATGGCATCGACCAGACCTTCGAAGGCCTCGCTGCCCTCCCGGTCGCGGATCGCCGGAGTCGTCATCAGATGCCCGACGTTGCGAACCATGAGCAGCGAGCGACCCGGAAGGGTGAAGGGGTTCCCATCGATGTCGATGTAGGTACGATCCTCGGCCAGCTTCCGGGTGAAGGTACGCCCATCCTTGGTGACCTGAGCCGTCAGGTCGCCCCTCATCAGACCGAGGAGGTTCCGATAGGCGGTCACCTTGTCCTCCGCGTCGACCGTGGCGACCGAGTCCTCGAGGTCCATGATGGTCGTCACAGCGGACTCCAGCACGATGTCAGCCACTCCCGCCGGGTCGGAGGACCCGACGGGGTGGCGCGGGTTGATCACGATCTCGATGTGTAGGCCGTTGTTGCGCAAGAGTATGGAATCCGGCATCGTGGGATCCCCCGTGTAGCCCACCAATTGCGAGGAGCGGGCGAGTGTCGTGGCAGGACGGATCACCTGCTGGACAACGAGTTTCCCGTTCTTGATCCAGTAGCCGATAGCATCGCCATGGGCCCCGGCTCTGAGGGGCACCACATCATCGAGGAACCGACTGCACCATGCGACAACCCGCTCCCCTCTCCCGGCATCGTAGGGTCCTGTCCGGGGAGGCTGATCACCGAGAGCGTCGGTGCCGTAGAGAGCGTCGTAAAGGGAACCCCATCGGGCGTTGGCGGCGTTGGTGGCAAACCGGGCGTTGGTCACGGGCACGACCAACTGCGGCGCGGACACGGAGCTGATCTCGATGTCGACGCCGACGGTGTCAATCGTGAAGTCGTCCCCTTCCGGTTCGATGTAGCCGATCTCCTCGAGGAACTCCCGGTAGGCGATACCGTCGAATGGCTCCTCCGAGTGCATGCGGTGCCATGCGTCGATCTTGGCCTGGAGTCCGGCACGATGGTCAAGGAGTTGCCGGTTGGTGGGGCCGCAATCATTGATCAGCGCGGCAAACCCCTTCCAGAAGGTGTCGGGATCGACACCGCTGCCGGGCAAGGCCTCCTCAGCGATGAACTCGAATAGTCCGGCGTCGACGGTCAGGCCTTTGACGGGGAGGCCCCGAGATGCTCTCAATTGTAGTTCCCTGATGGTTACGGGCGGCGGCGAACCAAGTCCCTGGTGATTTCCGCGACGGAGCGTACACCGGTCAGAGCCATAGATCGGCGCATACCCTCCTCGAAGAAGTTCAGTACCCACTCGACACCCTTGAAGCCCCCCGCCCCTAACCCGTAGAGATACGGACGGCCCACCATCACGGAATCGGCGCCGAGAGCTATGGCCTTGATTATGTCGGCCCCCCGTCTTCCCCCTCCGTCGCAGATGATCTCCACCTCGTCGCCCACCTCATCGGCGATCGGCTCGATCAACTCGATCGCCGTCGGGGCGCCCTCGAGTTGCCGTCCCCCGTGGTTGGACACGCAAATCGCCTGCACTCCACAGTCGACGGCCCGGCGAGCGTCCGGCACCGATTGGATACCCTTGATAATGATCGGACCCTCCCATAGCGACCTGAACCATTCGATGTCGGCCCACGAAAGGCTCGCATCGAATTGATCGTTGACCAGAGTGGACAGTGCAACAGCCGTCGAACCGTCTTCATCGTGGAAACCTACGATATTGGAGAAGGTGATCGGGTCAGCGTTGAGGAAACGCCAGGTCCATCCAGGCTTGCGAACGCCCTCGACCATCATGCCCAGACCAAGTTTGGGGGGCAGAGTCATCCCGTTGCGGACATCTCGCTCCCGCCGGCCCGGGACAACAAGGTCGACAGTGATGCACAGAACCTCGTAGCCGGACTTCTTGGCGCGCTCGATCATGTTACGGACCAGATCGCGGTCCTTCCAGACGTAGACCTGGAACCAGTTGCGTCCGCCCGCGCCGGCTTCAGCTACCTCCTCGATCGATCGGGTGCTCAGAGTCGACAGAGCGTACGGTATGTTCCGTTCCGCTGCGGCCCTGGCAACAGAGAGCTCCCCTGGAGGATCGACGATCCGGGTGAAGCCGGTGGGTGCCAGGATAAGCGGGAAGGGCACTCGCCGCCCGAGAATCTCGGATGACGTATCGATCTTGCTGACATCGCGCATGACTGTCGGCACGAACTCCCAGTTGTGGAAGTCCCGCTCGTTCCTGTGGTAGGTGACCTCGTCCTCGGCACCCCCATCCACGTAATCGAACACTCCTCGCGGAAGTCGCCTCTGGGCAATCGCGCGCAGGTCGTTTACGTTCGCGGCCATCTGCATACGGCGAAGATCCGGATCCCGTTCGAAGGAACGGAAGCGGATAACTGAGCGCATAGTCTTTATCATTCCCATGCGGCCGGATGCTACAGGCTTGTCCCCCCTAGGACCAACAACCCCCGCAATCATCGTCGCACCGCTCAGCGGATCCAGGAGTCCTGTATGCCGGTCAGCTCGGTGTCAAAGAAGCTGAGAGTCTGCTGCTATCTGGCAATACCGAGGAGTCCGAGCCCTCGGTTCCCCGTCTGGACTCTTCGCGAATCGGGTGGTAAGACGACTCTCCCACTTCTCGTTCCAGGCATCCCTGGTACCTTCCACGGATTGCTAGCTGTCTATGACTTAGGAGGGTGCTGAGCAATCCACCAGCGGCCTGCCAACCGCCGACAAAATGCATGGGCCGGCGGGCGGCAGGCCCGACCAATCGTCATTGTTCAGCACCCTCCTAGACATGTCATGGCAAGCGGCTTTTCCCCGCGCGGGGATGATTATCGGCCCGCGTTCCGGGAATCACCGACCGGACTCGACCAGGAGCCCATGCGTATCTGGGATGAGCCCCGCGCGGAGGCCAGTAGTCGTCCTTTCGATACGCCCAGTACTCGAAGGGATTGTTGTAGTAGGCGAAGGTCTCGATAACCTGCCATAGGTGCCTCCGATCAGTGAGTATCCCGACGACCAACCCCGAGGCCCCCGCCAGCAGCATCCAGCCCAGATACACCGACGTGTACACAGGACCTAGGAGCCTGTTTTGGAGCAGATGGGTTCCCTCGTGCACATCCACCAAGCGTCGCCGACGGACCACCCTTGGAGAGTCCCCGCGGAGTCCCACGGCCCCTCCACCGGCTGATACGACGTTGCCCAGAGCCAGCACGAAGCCGGCCCGGGCGCTAAACCCGCCCTCGTAGACATGCCGATTCGAACGCCGGCTCATCTCCACCAGGTAGGCAGGCTTGCGATGGAATCGATTGGCGAGATGAAGCGCCAGTCCCGAGAGCACTCCCACCAACCCCCATGTCGAGTCCAGTAGGAAACAGAGCCAACCCTGGACACGCCTCCACGAGTAGATGCCCGCCGCGCCGGATACAAGGCCGTTGAGGCCGGCCACGACCGCCCCGGCCCCAGGGAGGACGCCGATGTGGACCGCGAACGGGGACAGGACAACCCAAGCCAGACCCCCTGCCGCGACGCCGGTGACCAGCCCCTCCGCTGCCCGCGCCAACACCCGGAATGCAGATCTATGCAACGCTCTGGCTCTGTAGGAGGGTGCGCGGATACGTGATCACTTTGGGAAACGGTTGGTTGCGGCGGTTGGTGACTCCATGGCTATAACCAGCGATCTTGCATCTGGAGACAACGCTGGGATTACGGTGAGGACCTCCACGTCCGCTTGTCCGCCTAGGCGCGCTGTGCATCACGGCGGGAAACCCTTGTGGAAGAGGGCGGCTACGTCCATGGTGCCCGCGATCGCGACGTGCACCACCACCCCCCACCAGATCGAGCGGCTGCGCAAGGAGAGCGAGCCGAGCACCACACCGCCCACGATCGCGGCCAGGGCCTCCGCCATCGGCTTCCCGTAGTGAAGCATGTTGTACGGCACCACCATCACGAACACCGCCATGTAGCCAAGGCGTCCTCGAAGCCCGTGGATCATGAAGCCGCGGAAGAAGAACTCCAACGCCGCGAACTGGAGTCCGTAGACGAGCCACCAGAGGGCCATGTTGGGCCACAGGCCTTCTCCGGGCTCCAGATCGTAGAAGGGGTATTTCGCCTGGAAGGCAGCCGTGAACGATGCAGCCCAGACGAAAGGAACCGAGACGGCGAGCAGGACGGCATAGACGGCCGCGTGCCGCCCGATCCCCCTTACGCGAAGACCGTAGTCGGAGACTCGTTCCCTGAGTATGAGCCTGATGGCAACCAGCGGGGGCAAGGTATAGGCGAAGAGTTGACCGATGCCCCAGAACACCAGACCGTTGCGCTGCGCGTGGATCGAGTGATGGAAGGTCACCCTCGCCCAGCGAGCCCACGCGTCCAGCCCCAAGTTGTCGAGCATGTTGATGAACCACTCGGGCTCGGATGTGGCGCCGAAGTTCAGAATGGTGAGACTCAGGGCGGCAGTGACCAGCACCACCACTGCCTTGCGGTTAGCCTCGGAGCGGGGTGTGACCGCCCGGTAGGCGTCCGAGCTACGGTCCGCACCGTCCTGTATGTCAACCACGTGGCTCCGCCAGAACCGGCTGCCGGTTACAATGCGCATGTAGCCAGATTAAGGCCCCGAGCGAGCATGATGTTCGCCAACTCGGGGGGCTAACTCTCTTTCCCGGTTTGGGATCCTCCATGCCGTTGCCCGTGGGCTCGGGTCGCTATCCGCCCCTGTTGACCGCGAGCGATTCCGAGCGAGGATCTCAGCAGGTTGAACCATTACCTGACTTACAACTTTAGATGAGCTAACGTCAGCAGAGAAGCGGAGAGTCTACCGGTTCACTATTATTAGGAACCACAATGTTTGGTACTGTTTGGAGGTGTTCAGGATGGTGATTTCTAGCTATGCGGGATTCATCGACGCGGGCTTCCTGAGAGCCGAAGGCGCCAGGGCGTTGGGGGAAAACCCCCGTGGCCTCAGGCTTGATGCCGAAGCCGTGGTGACATGGTTCGACAGCCTCTCGTACGGACTCGAGCAGAGATTCTTACGGGCCTACTGGTACGACGCCAGGTTCGAACCGGGACACGACCACGCTGAGGGCCAGCGAAGGTTCTTCGTTGCCTTGGGACAGACTCCGGGCATCCAACTCCGACTAGGACACATCGTCGAGTACCGGCCCTGGTTCGAGACTGGGATTCGCGAGGCAGTCAAACGCACCGCCGTTGGAGTGGGGCTTGATCCCGACACAGTGATGAACGAGTTTGATCGGCACTGGACGTTCCGTCCCGAACGCAGGCAGAAGGGTGTGGACACCCTGGTGGCACTCGACTTAGTGCGTTTGGCCAGCCGAAACGTGTTCGGCACAGCTGTGCTGATCTCAGGAGACCGGGACCTTGCCGCAGTGGTGCAAGCCATCCAGGAGTGGGGATGCCGAGTCGTGGTTGCTACGCCGGACCGCTATTGCGTTGCCCGAGAGGTATTGGAGCTGGCGGACCGCGTGATCGAGATCGACGAGGAGGGGCTCCACATGATGCTCCCAAGGCGGGTTCCCTCACTCTCCTGACTCCTATAGCCTGACTGTCATCAGATCTCCGCCGGTTCGGCGGGTAGGTAGGTGATGGCGGCAACCGACTTCCGCAGCCTCGTCAAACGCTGGGAATGCAGTTCTTCCTTCAGCGGAGAACTGGTCCACTGGCGCTCGCTGCCGTCCCGCGAAGCCGGATACGGCGATCTGGACCCACCACTGTCCGACCGGCTCCTCGAATGCCTCGCCGGCAAGGGCATAACCCGCCTGTTCGGTCATCAGGCAAACGCAGTCCGGCTGATACGGCGAGGGACCCACGTCGTACTGGTATCCGGTACTGCCTCCGGCAAGACGCTGTGCTACCAGATCCCGATCGCGGAGCGGATACTCGCCGAGCCGACGGCCACCGCCCTTCTGGTGTATCCGACCAAGGCGCTCTCGCAGGACCAAGTCGGATCGTTGCGGCGCCTCCGCATCCCCGGGCTCGTTGCCTCCACCTACGACGGCGATGTTCCCCGAAGACTGCGAAACCAGGTTCGGCAGAGGTCCAACGTCATCCTGACCAACCCCGACATGCTCCACTACGGGGTCCTCCCCAACCACAGGCTATGGGAGTCCTTCCTCTCGAGGCTCGCCTTTGTCGTGGTCGACGAGATGCATTACCTGCGGGGCATGTTCGGTAGCCATAGCGCTCACATTCTCAGGCGGCTCCGCCGGCTGGCGTCCTACTACGGTTCGCGACCCACGTTCGTACTCACTTCGGCGACGATCGGCAACCCGCTGAATCTGGCTTGCCAACTGTCGGGACTGGACGTGACCCTCGTGGAAGGAGATGACTCTCCCTCCGGCGAGAGGGTGGTCGCCCTCTGGAATCCCCCCCTCGAAGACCCCGAAGCGGGAACCAGACGTTCCCCTCTCTACGAAACGGCCGACCTGTATGTCGACCTCGTACGCAGGGGCACCCGCACGATTGTCTTCGGCCGGACCCGCAAGACGACCGAACTCATCCATATGAACGCTGCCCAGCGCCTGGGTGACCTGGCGGATCGTGTCTCCCCGTACCGGGCGGGGTACACCGCTAAGGACCGCAGAGAGATCGAAGAGCGCCTCTTCGGGGGGCGCCTGCTGGGAATCACCGCCACCAACGCCCTTGAGCTGGGAATCGACGTCGGTGGTCTGGACGCGGCCCTGCTCTGCACGTTTCCCGGCACCGTCTCCTCATATCGCCAGCAGTCAGGGCGAGCCGGGCGCGCCGGCGACATGTCGCTGGTGGTGCTGATCGCGGGCGAGGACGCGCTGGACCAGTACTTCATGCACCATCCCGACGAACTGTTCGGCCGGCCGGCGGAGGCGGCGGTCGTCAATCCCGACAACACGCAGGTATTGGACCTGCACCTTTCCTGCGCTGCCCATGAACTTCCCCTCACCCTCGCGGACCGGAAGTACTTCGGCGAGGAATTGGAGGAAGCCGCCCCCCGGCTGGTCAACCAGGGGCACGTGCAGTTCGAAGACGGTGGACTCGTATGGGCGGGACCCAGGTCACCGGCGCATGGGACCAGCCTGAGATCCGCCGACAACCGGACCTTCTCGATCTACGACCTCAAGACCCGCAAACCCATCGGAGAACTCGAATGGGACCGGGCGTTCGCCGACGCCCACGAAGGCGCCGTATACCTCCACCAGGGCCGGAGCTACCTGGTGGAGCGGATGGACCTCGATCGCCGGGAGGTACTGGTAAGACCCGCCACGATGGGGTACTACACCGAGCCCTTCATCGAAAAGGATCTGAGCGTGAGGGAGGTCGTACGCGATGGGAGCGTGGGCCTCATGGGGCACTATCTCGGAAGTGTGAGGGTGATGTCGCAGGTCGTCGGCTTCCGGCGGCGGTTCGGGCGGAGCGGCGGTAGCAGGGAGCGGGAAATCCATCGGCTTGACCTGCCACCGGTCGAGATCGAGACGCAGGCCTTCTGGTTCGCCATTCCTGATGACGTCCTCCGGTCGGCCGATCTCGACCATAGGGCAGCTCCCGGAGCGCTCCACGCTGCCGAACATACGCTGATCGCCATGATGCCACTGTTCGCATTATGTGACCGCTCGGACATCGGGGGCCTTTCTACCTACAGCCACCCCGACACTGCTGGTGCCTCGATCTTCGTCCACGACGGTTACCGGGGTGGATCCGGCATCGCGTCGGCAGCCTATCCGGTCGGCCATGACCTCGTTGCCGCCACTATGGAGACCCTGCGCCGCTGCCCGTGCTCAGCCGGTTGCCCGTCCTGCGTCCAGTCGCCCAAGTGTGGAAACTTCAACGAGCCCCTCTCCAAGGAAGGTGCTGTTCGGTTTCTCTCAGCGGCTCTTCCGGAGGATCTGAACGAGTAGGGCCCCGGCCGGGTCCTCCCAAGCGTCGACCCCACTTGGTGACCTGGGGTGTCCATCACCAAGCCGCCTGGGAAACTCGAGGTCCCCTGGATCTCTGTCACGATCTGATGGATGACAGGAGATTCGAGCAGGCGAGGACGATGAAGAACAACACAACGGGGATCACCGCCATGGTGGCGGAACCCGAAGTGTTGGCATGGAAGCTGATCAGCAGGCCGACCACAACGCTCAGCACACCGATACAGGCACTGGTGACCATCATCATCGGAACCCGCCTCACCAGCAGGGCAGCGGTCGCCGGAGGACCCACCAGCAGCCCGAGAGCGAGCAGGGTGCCAACCGTGCGAAAGGACCCGATGATCGCCAGGGTGATGAGGGCAAGCAGGGCCCCGTTCGTGAACCCTGGGTGCAAACCGAGGAGCCTCGCCTTCTGCTCGTTGAACGAGAGAGCGAGGAAACTCCGGTAGAGAACGATGGCCGTGATCGTGACGATCACCGTGACGACGGCAAGGACCAAGATATCCGAGGAGTTAACGCCGAGCGTATCCCCGAAGAGGATGGCAGCCAGGCTGCCGCTGTACGAAGGGGTACGGGATATGAAGATGACCCCAAGGCCGAGCATCCCCACGAACAGCAACCCGATCCCGGTGTCCTCCGAGAACACCGTTTGCCGATGTACCAGGTTGATTCCACCGATCATGACCAGTGCTGCCAAGGCAGCGCCTACGAATATGTTGAAGTCGAGGAGGATGGCAAGGGCTATTCCGGGAATCACTCCGTGGATAAGAGCATCCCCTAGGAAGCTCATACCCCGGATCACCACCCACGTTCCCACAATCGAAGCGGAGATCGCCGCTAGCGCGCCAGCGACTACCGCCCTCTGCTGGAAGGCGAGTTCAAAAGGCTCGGTCAGCCACTCCATAGAGCTTCGGATGGTAGTTTGGAACGATTACAGGCTCCGCCGATCGTCACTCCTGCCCGTCCACCCCACTCGCGAGGTGTGGACGAGCGGGACACAGGTCGGATGAAGTTGGCATGACCGTAGTGCTCACCAACTCGGTAGTCGATGGAAGCGCCTCTCGGACCCACGCTAAGCACGGTTCGGCGCCATGGACTCGACCCTGCCACCCGGGCAGAGACTGTGGACTGCAACTGTCGGCGTGCCGGAGAGCAATCCCAGCCTCTGTTCAGATTCCACTCTTTCCTAGTGTCCTGTATCTCTGTTTCGCTTGCGTTCCGGGTTTGATGAGCCGAACCGGAACCGACTAACGCTACGAGCGGGCTGTATCTGTCACAGGCTCGTTGCACAATGGTAGATAGCCGTATACACCGGCGGTTCGTTTCCGACGTCGAGCGGACCGTGGCAGGGTTCATACTGTCTGGAACCGGCCCGCACAGGGGATAGAAGGTCGCGTCCGTGACCCTCGGAGGTGGCGGCGGGGGTGGGATCCCAAGGGAAGAGGCACGTTCGGGCGGTTTTCGCGTTCTCGGGGTTCGGTGGGGTGGAGGTGTAGCCCGCTCTTCTGTGACGAACTACCGACTCGGGACACTAGAGCAGTCATGTCTCCGTCGAGTCTCTGTCATCTGACGAGCGAAGCCCGATGAGATGACCCCTGGCTATGGCTCAACGCCAAGGTTGATCGTGGGTATGTACGCTGCGGTGGCCCACATAGGACAGAACGGAGGGCGTCCATGGCAAGCGTTCTGGCGGCAGAAGCACACGCCGTGCTGTATCAGGTGGTGTCGGGCAACCCGAGGGTGCCCGGGGTGGTGGCGTTGGCTACCAACCGTGAGGGCAGCATCTACGAGGGGGCGGCGGGCGTCCGCTCGCTGAACACCGACCAGGCTATGACCACAGATACCGTTTTCGCGATCTTCTCCACGACCAAGGCCCTTACCGGTACTGCCTGCCTGCAGCTGGTTGAGGACGGTCGTCTGGATCTCGATGCGCCGGCTAGGGATTATGCCCCCGACATCGGCGAGTTGCAGGTGCTGGAGGGGTTCGACGCCGACGGCGACCCGATGTTGCGTCCCCCCAGGCGGGACGTGACGA
The DNA here is from genome assembly GCA_026710435.1 of bacterium. Classification (GTDB taxonomy): domain Bacteria; phylum Actinomycetota; class Acidimicrobiia; order Spongiisociales; family Spongiisociaceae; genus JAPPFW01. The sequence continues at coordinate 70,700 of JAPOQZ010000244.1, forward strand.
CGAGGATGCTGCTGCTCCATACCGCCGGACTGGCGTACGCCTTCTGCAACGAGCAGTACCACCGCCTCGCTGAGGACCACGGCCAGCCGAGCGTCGCGACATCTTCCAAGGCTTCGATCATGACCCCGCTGCTGTTCGATCCGGGCGACGATTGGGAGTACGGGTCGAACATCGACTGGGCGGGGCAGGTGGTGGAGGGGATCTGTGGCAAGCGCCTCGGCGAGGTGATGCACGACCGGATCCTGGCACCTCTCGGCATGGACTCCACCGCCTTCACCCTGGATGCGGACATGCGGAGCCGGATGGCGCACATCCATCAGCGGTCCGACGACGGGTCGCTGGAACCTCTCGACTACGAGCTGCCCGCCGATCCGGAACTGCACATGGGAGGCCACGGCCTCTACTCCACCGCGGAGGACTACTGCAGGTTCATCCGCATGTGGCTGAACGACGGAATGGGTCCCGACGGAAGGGTTCTCGGTAAAGACACCGTGGAGATGGCGGCGCAGAGCGGACTGGGTGACATGAAGATCAGGGGGCTGCCCGGTGTGATCCCGACGCTCTCCAACTATGCCGAGTTCTTCCCCGGCATGCCCAAGTCCTGGGGGTTGACGTTCATGATCAACGACGAGGACGCACCGACGGGCCGCCCCGCCGGATCTCTGGCTTGGGCCGGCCTGGCCAACCTGTACTACTGGATAGACCGGGCCAGCGGCGTCGGCGGCTTCTGGGCCACCCAGGTCTACCCGTTCGCCGACCCGACCTCGCTCGGGGGCTACCTCGACTTCGAGACCGCGGTCTACGACAACCTCTAGCAGCCTCTTGATCCGGGCCAACTTGATCCAGGCGACGATCCGGCCGGGGATCCTCGAGGAAGTGGCCCGACCAGGAACAGCCGGCTTCAGGCGGCCGGCGTTTCGTCGAGGCTCTTAAGCGTCGCGACGGAGTGCACGGCGAGGACTACTAGCAGCATCGCCCCTCCGACCAATGTGGCGGTGGCCGGTACCTCCCCGACCGCTATCCAGACCCAATAGGCGCCCAGGACGGTCTGCAACAGCAGCAACAACGCAACCTCGGCAGCGGGTATGAACCGAGGGCCGGTGGCGATCAGACCGAACGCCAGCGGCATCACGAGGAGACCGAGGACGAGGAGCAGGATCCAGTCCCGGAGGCCGGCCGAGCCCGGGTTGGCAGCCGGCAGACCCACCAGGCCACTCAGACCGGCCCCGATCGCTATAGCGGGCACCATGTTCAGGAATGGCTTGGACCTGAGCACCACCAGCGTCCCGCCGATGGCAATGGAGGCTACGAGACCGGCAAGGGTACCGGGCAGATCGCCCGCGACCAGCGATCCGAGCATGATCACCAGCGTGGCCACCGCTCCCCCACCAATGGCGAGCCATGTCCGCCTCGGGACCTGCTGCCGCAGCACGATCCTCGTCAGCAACCCGGCGAACAGGGGGCTCAGGCTGATCATGAGCAGGGTGTTCGCCACGGAGGTGTGGGTGATGGAGTAGATGAACATGGCGTTGTCCAGCGCGAACAGCAACGCCGCCGTCATGCCGGCCACTCCCATGGCGCGTAGCTGATCCTTCCACCGGGACCTCTCCATCACCAGGAAGAAAACGAACAGGCCCGGCGCCGCCAGGACGCCCCGCACGAACAGCAGGGTCCACGCGTCTACTTCGATCAGCCGGATGGGGATGCCCTGGAGGCTCAGGACCATCGTTCCCACGGATGTGACCAGCAGCCCTTTCGCAGGCCGGGAAAGACGCGAGAACCACCCGAGAACCAAACGAGCTCCTATTCGTTCGGGTGGCCACAAGCATGGTCGCCGGGATGGCTGCCTCCAAGCCCGGACCACCGCTGATGGCGATCGATCACGCCTGATGCGCCGTTCGGAGCCACTGCTGGCGAGTTAAGGTAGGGGGGAGAACGGCGACCGAGTAGCCCGGAGATGGAGACAAGCACCCGGTCGCCGATCTGTTGCCTTGGAGTTGGATACCAAGCTGTCACAATGATAACAGGTCTCATTACCATTTGCGAGTCGGTTCTCGGCACTTATTGTGTCGCGCACCAGGGTCGGTAGCGAGGGGTTCCGAGATCCGCCGGGACGGGACTCGTCCGCCATCGGTAGCGCTCCTGACCGGTGGAGTTCGGCAACCAAGCGAACCTGCAGGAGCCCCCTCAAACACCCTACTGGTCGGTGATACCGGCGGCCTGGTCGATGAACCCGAGAACTCTCTCAGGGGTGAGCGGTAGTTCGTTGACGAATACCCTGCCTATGGGGCAGACAGCGTCCTGCACCGCGGCGGCAATAACAGCGTACGGAGCGACGGCTCCCCCCTCCCCCACACAGTTTGGCGTCGTAGTCGTGCTCTTCGAGGAGGGATACCGCCTCCTCCACCGTGCGGGGGGCAGAATACGCGAAGGCGGCGGGTTTCATGACCCGACCTTCCTAAGACCATGGCCCTCGAGGTTTCTGAGGGTGGCGACGGAGTGCGCTGCTAGCACAGCGACCAGGATGAGCCCACCCACGATCGTGGTGATAACCGGCTCCTCCCCGATGATCGCCCAGACCATGTAGGCGCCGAGCACCGTCTCGAGGAGGAGCAGCAGGGCAACCTCGGGGGCCGGGATGAACCTGGGGCCCGTGGCGATGAGCCCGAACGCCACCGGCACGACGAAGAAACCGAGCACGACGAGGTACATCCAGTCCTGCGCGTCGGCCGAACCGGGAACGGCGGCCGGAAGGCCCACGAGGGCCGCCAGCCCCGATCCGATAGCCACTGCGGGGATCATGTTCAGTGTGGGATTGGCGCGCAGCACCACCAGCGTGCCGCCGAGAGCGGCCGACGCGATCAGACCGGCAATCGTGCCCGAGAGGTCACCTTCCACGAGCGAACCGAGCATGATGATCAGCGTGGCCACAGATCCCCCGGCGATCGCCAGCCAGGTACGTCTGGGAACCGGCTCTTTTAGCAGCAGGCGGGTGAACAGCCCGGCGAAGAGGGGGCTAAGACTGATGAGCAGGAGAGTGTTGGCCACCGAAGTGTGGGTGATGGAATAGATGAACCCGACGTTGTCGATCGCGAACAGGACGGCTGCCAGCGCACCGGCCCACCCCATCGAACGCACCTGCTTCCTCCACCCACGCCTCTCGACGACCAGGAAGAACAGGCACAGGCCGGGGAACGCCAGCAACCCCCGTAGGAACAGCAGGGTCCACGAGTCGACCTTGATCGACCGGATCAGAACACCTTCGAAGCTCAGCACCACCACCCCGATGAACGTGATCATCAGCCCGAACGCCTGCTGGGATAGACCCAGGTGGGGCGCCCGCCGGGAACGACCGGTGGTCACTTGGGCTCCCTGGTGGAACACCACAGGGAGCACGCATACGGATCCGGTGGATGTTGGCGGTGAACGGACCGGTCGTCAGCAGCCGAGAACGAGGCGTTACTCGTCTCGAGTAGTGGTCGGTTCCGGGCAGAAGGTGGACTGTGAGTCATGTGGCAGCCGTTCGGTTGGACCATCCGGAGAATAACCCTAGCCAGCCGGCCGCTCGGTCAACCGGCCGCGTTCCGCTAATCGAGCATCGGTATGCTGGGCCACCGCGTTGGACATCAGGTGGGCGGCGCCTCCAAGGTCGCGAAAACCGTCGAGGCGGTCTCCTCCGGCGGGCCCGCCCCCAACCGCCACCTCCTCGGCGTCGAACGCGTCCCGCCGTACCCTCCACGAGGGGCTGGGTGGACAACATGAACCAAATCACGGTCCGGTCGGTACCGAAAGCGGACCGTTGGCGCTTTGCGGTTACCTACAAGCATGC
>JAPOQZ010000133.1 GCA_026710435.1 bacterium
ACGAACTCTGGGACGACCTCCAGATCGTGCAGGAACTTGCCCATCTCGGCTTCATTAAGGGGAAACCCAAGGTTGCCGAGCAGTTGAACCCTTTCGCCGACGCCGAGGTTATGCGGGCGATCGAACAGCGGCGCGGCGGGGCCGGTTCCGACCGCACCGTCAAGGAAGCCGAGATCGAGGCCATACTCAGCGCGCCTGAGGGATTCGGTGACGACGTGCCGGTTGATCCTGACTTCCACGCCCGGCGGCTACCGGATACGGTCTGGCGGGACCCGGGCTCGGGGATCAGCAGCGGAATCCAGTCGGTGATCCAGCTCCACCGGCTGCGCGAGGTGCTGGCACTGATCGGCTTCACCCGCTTCGAGGCGGCGGTCCGGGACATCCATGGCGAGTACGAAACCGACGTGGAGCGAGCCGACATCGCCATCGAACCCAGCTGGTTCCCCGCCATCGAGAACCGGGGCGAGGGCGTGTTCGCCCATCTACGCCCGTCGGCCGTCGATGCCTGGTTGCAGCGCACATCGGTCAAAGAACGCATCGACGAGTTGCTGGCCGGCCACAGAGCATGGCGACGCAGCCGAAGGAAGGGGCCAGGCGGGTTCCCCGGCGGCCCGTATATCCTGCTCCACACTCTGGCCCACCTGCTGATCCAGTCGATGGCAATGCGCTGCGGCTACCCGGCCAGTTCCATCCGTGAGCGGGTCTACGTCGAGTCCGGCAACTACGGCATCCTCCTCTACACGGGGAGTCCCGACGCCGAGGGAACGCTCGGCGGCCTCGTGCAGCAGGCCCGCCACTTCGAGCAACACCTCGGCCACGCTCTCGATACGGGACTGCTGTGCTCCAACGACCCTATCTGCGCCCAGCACACCGCCCATCAGGGTTTCGAGGAGCGCTGGCTGCATGGCGCCGCCTGCCACGGATGCACCCTGATCGCCGAGACCTCCTGCGAGATGCGCAACGACTACCTCGACAGAGCGCTCGTCGTGCCGGTCCTCGGACGGGAAGACGCCGCCTTCTTCCCCATGCCCTGATGTTCACGGCCCAGCACATCCAGGCGCTTCCCTCGAATCTACTGCGGAAGCTGGCCGATGCCTTCGACGGAGGACTCCTTCCCGATCACCCAACCCCTGCATCTCTCGAGTCCGAGGTTGGAATCAGAGATGGTGCTGAGGATCTGATCAACGACATCAACCAACTCGCACGCCTCGGAATCACGGGGCGAGCGCTAGCAACGTGGATCCGCGCCGTGGAGCAGGCATCAGCCAAGGTCCCGTCGCCCGACCTGGTGTGGTCGGGCCCCGAGGTGCCGGGCCTGCACGCCCGCGACACCCGCCGGGTTTACGAGGAGTTGTTCGACCATGCCGAGCGCTCCGTGTGGGTGAGCACCTACGCCTACTTCGACGGCCCCCAAGCCTTCGCCCGCCTGGCCCAACGCATGGACAACGTATCCGAATTGCGAGTGACCCTTCTCCTGAATATCCAGCGTGCCAAAGGAGACACGACCGCCACTGAACAACTCGTGCGACGCTTCACCGACCAGTTCTGGGGAACAGACTGGCCAGGCTCGTCCAAGCCCGCCGTCTACTACGACCCCCGCTCGCTGGATCTGTACGGTCCGTCGGGCGTACTCCACGCCAAAGCCGTGGTCGTGGACGACCAAGCCGTATTCATCACCTCCGCCAACCTCACTACCGCGGCCCTCGACCGAAACATCGAGTTAGGCGTGCTCATGCGCCACCGAGTACTCGCCACCAGCGTCGCCAACCACTTCCAAGCCCTAATCGACACCCACCTACTCAGGCCGGTCCCCACTCCCTGACTATGACCGTATTTGCGCGAACTGAGACCCATTTCCGCGGTCAATGGTCCTGATCTGGGCGGGTCTTTTTGCGGAGTATCCGCTTGCTCTCCTTTGCCCAGCCCGGATTCTTCATGTTTCCAGACACACCCCACGACAGAGTGCCACCTCAACCACATCATCGCGACGGGGTTAGGATTCACCTCTCGGGTGAAGGCCTCGCCGGGCCGAGACGGGGAATCGAGTGGGCCGTAAGACCTGGTCAGAAGCTCATAGCCCACAACGGCGTTCGTACGGCACAGACCCCCGCATGAAGAATCGGGGCTAGTGCTTGGTCTTGCGGCTGCTTTGTTCGAGCGTGAGGTCGATCAGACAAACCGTGACTGTAATACCCTGGTCCTCAAGGCCGACGGCGCGTCGTCGAAAGGTCTCGAGCAGCTCATTCTTATCGCGGGAGCCAGCCTTAGATCGCTTGCGGTCATTCGTGAGCCAGTTCTCGCCACCGTACCAGGCGACCAGATAAACACCGTGAGTACCATATGGTCCGTGTAGATAGCGCTCGGCGAGCTGCTTGTCGAGCGCTGTCTCGATCTCGTCATTCCAATTGCATTTGACTTCTACCAGACATGTTATAACTGTTTGGTTGTCATCAACAAGGCTCACGTCGATGTCGGCTTCTTGCCCTGATTGGCTCCCGAGCCCGGGCTGGAGTAGTACTTCCCGCTTGATGATGACTCCTTGAAGTTCCCTTTGAAGAAGGAGTCGGAACCGGTCTGAGAACTCCGGCTCCAAGCATGGAATGTACGTTTTCTTACGCCCGTGCTGCCGGTGCCAGAACATGCTGCGGAGTGTCGCATCTTTTGTGATAGTATCGCCTACATCACGAATCTTGTCAACGAGTAGCTCATGAAGCTGGGCCTCCGTCGACACGATTCGACGTGATGCGTTGTCGAGGACTTCCCCTACAGCCGTTGGTAGGGGCGCTTCCCAGATCCTCTGGCGATTCGCCCTTCGCATGTCACGGACCGCGGCACGGTGCCATGGGTCACCGGTCTCATTGGCTATGTGCCTAAGGGCCTCCAGGTTTTCCTGATCGGCGAGGCCGGTCAGGTTAGTGAACAACTCACGGGCGAGTTCCTCCGTATTGTCGATCGTATAGACTTGTCCCGGAGCTTCCCATTCGTTCTTCGGGAACGTATCACGCGCCCATAGAAACAGCCTGGCCCGTTGCATGGGCTTCGCCCGGACGAAGGGGATCTGTGTCGCTTGCATACGGCGCCGTCTGACGACGTCTGCAGCGAAGTCTGTAGACGAGGTGAAGGCATCAAGGAGGTGATCGAACTGGTCCACAATCTGAGTTGAGCAAGCCAGGGCATAGGCTGCCGTCACGGCTCTAGACCAGGTGAGAGCTTCGGGACTATCGTCGTCTGTCGGAGCAGCGTCGGGTTTCTCACACGGGCGCGCCCTTATTAATGTGCGGCATAAGCGGACAAAGCGGGTTGGGTCTAGCTCTAGGCCGACTGCCAGGAACATGGCAAGCGTTCCACGCGGATTGGTTTCTTCGGACTCGACCAACTCAGCCAGAGTGTCGACTATGCCGTCAGAAGTGAGAGTGCCCATTTGGCGGATGATCCGTGAGAACGGGTCACATGCCTCCTGCCGAAGCTGTGTGATAACGAAGTCTTCTGCCCACTCTGGGTTCGTATCAGCTACGATCGCCAAGAGCCCAGAACTTGTATCGAACCAGCGTGGTGCCCTGGTGATGATAGGGGTCCAGAACGTTAGTGAGTCGGTGGTTAACTGTGTCAACAGGCCAGGGTCTAGGTCTGCCAACAGGGCTACTGCGGCACCGGCGGCATCCTCTTGCACCCAGTCGACTTCTCTGCAGGTACTCTCGGTGAGGAACTTCTGAGCACAGGATACGACACCTGACCGGCGGGTTCGATCTAGGTCCTTCCAGGCTGGAAGATGACTTATCGGCTTGTCACGAATGACACCCGCAGGGTCAGCACCAGCCACGTTTCGTTCTAATTCGGATCGAACTGCCAGCCAATCTTCTATTCCGAGGGCTGTACTGAGACGGTTTGGGGAAAACAACTCGTCCGCTTGCCTATCTGCCTGGCGTTGCTGTTCCTCTTCAAGATGAGCCGTATGCTGGTCGATCGCTTGAGGAGAGAAACGGTCTCTTACGAAAGGCCGGAGGATCGGGTGGCATAACGCTACTTCGTTGGCTATCTGTTGATGCTCGGTAGTCGGGGATGAGATTGCTCGTATGACCTTCTCAGCCACCTGAACATCCGAAGTCTCGGCTTCGAGAGCAGTCGCATAATGCTCCAACCAGTATTCGAGGTCGTCATCTACGATCAGTTTATCCATCACAAGTTGCCGAACGGCGTATTGCGGATTCCTGTAGCCCTTCAAAACCTCTACAGCTAGCATCCGACGAGCGGCTGGCCTGTCGGATAGGTCGATGTCTATGACTGAGGAGCTACCGGGCCGGTCCACTACATATGTATACAGGGTACCAAGGCGGCCCCAAGTGTGGTCGTCTAGGTGGTTGTGGCGGTGCAGAGCGTAGCGAAAAACGACGCTGGTCAACTGAACAAGGTGATGCAGGTCACCGGAGTTCCGGACATGCTCGTGTAGCCAATGGATGAGTACTCGGGGATCATGAGAATCGCTCTCCCTTAGGGCTCTGTACAGTTCGTTATATAACTCGCCCATGAACTCGGGATCACTGTTCCCAGGAACGGTGAGATCCAACCTGGCGCATAGCTCACGGGTAGCGAAAGTCTCGATTGTGGTCGGGAGGGCGGCGAGACGTAAGTACGTGGAGATTGACGTGTTGAATGCCAGGTCGACCACCTGCCGTTGAGCGTCTGGCCCACCGGATGCAGCAAGTGCATGAATGGCGTATGTGCCTAGCTGCACCTCCGCGTTGTAGTCCCCGACCGAAGAACTCTGAGCAGCATTGGCAATGATCCCTAGGAGTTCGGCGTCAAGCCCTGCCGCCTTGCTGAGCCACGCAATGGTGATTGCCTCCCGCCGGACCCACGACGGACGATCTGGAGAAAGCCGCGGCCGGAGATCGTTATCCAACCCATCGTAGGCGAGGCCATCGTAGGACTGCCAACCGGTGACGGCTTGTTCTTGATCGAGGCGATCGAGTAGGGCGCGGCCGATCTTGCGGCGCTGCTCTTCAGGACGCGAGGCTAGGTCGGGATTCAGAAGAGCATAAACGTCAGTATTTCTGAGCCACGTGAGAACATCGGTACTCTCATAGCTGAGCCATTCCGCAACGGCACGAAGCTGAGGGGTAACGAGTTCTCGGTCGTTCGGATCGGCTAGCAATCGCCGCTGCGCCTTGAAATCGAGACCCATGAGATAGCGTGCGGCAAGGAACTCGGCAACGCTTCGGTGGATAAACGAGGCATAGCCGTACTCATCGTGGTCTAAGAGACCAGATTCCCATACCGCATCGGCATTGGACAGTCGGGTTCTCAAAGATGGATCGTCATCCAAGCTGACACTATCAGGCTGGGTGTCTGAACCAGACCGCTGGACGATACGAGAACGGCCACTCAAAACGCTAACGGTTGCAAGCCGTTCAGCGGCTGCCACAACGTCCCCAACCGGCACTTTAGGACTCTTTGATTCTCGACGTCGCTTATCCCACTCCTCCGCGAGTGCCCTAATCCCTTTCTCGTAAACCTCATGGCGGGTATCCGGCAGTCTCGATCCATCCGAGGCGCCGGATAGGATCAGCTTCAAGGTGATCGGTCTCGCTGCTAGAACACCGATACCAAGCGCCTCCACTCGGTCGACAAACATCTGCCCGCCAAGCCCGTGATTCTCGGCAGCCCTTTCGACATCTGTATGTGTGAGCGGTGCGAGCCGATACTCCGCCACCCCACCGGGCCATAATCCCCGTAGGGACGCAGAGAGGCGTGCCAAGCCACCAGCTACCGGCCGTGACGCTAGACGCAGGCCTACGCGTGGCCTATCCATGGTTCCCAGCCAGCGCGAGATGGCATCAATAAGGCGCGGTATCCCGAGCGCTGCTTCGTCCAGACCGTCCAGTACGAGGACAACGCGACGGTTCCCGGCCTCTGACAAGGCCCTTTCTGTGTCTGTCGTCAGATCGTGCTTGAGGTCCATCAAGTCCGAGTAGCCACCCAGGTCGAATTTCACGACCGGGGCACTCAGGGAGCGCAGCCTACGAACTTCGCGCTTGAGCTCTGTCGTCTTCCCGATCCCAGACTCTCCAAGAAGCAAGAGACATCCAACGTTGTCCAGGGCAGACAGCGGCTTGGCTGAAGGGTTCAAGTACTTCCCGTAAGGACCAGCCGGATCGTAGAACATCCCAAACTCATCCAACATAGGCACTCTACCCACTGGCAACCACCAACGCTGCCAGTCATACCGAGCTTTCTCAATCATTTCTCCACCAGCTAGACGGTCCATACCGCACGGCACGTAGCAAGCCCTCGCCAGCGGAAGGAGGCCCGTATCCGACGGCGAATTCCCGACCGTGATCGGGCGACGGCCGGACCCTGCTGAAAAGGCTGACAAGGTCCCAGCGATGAGACCATATCAAACATCGACCAGCGCCCCGGCGTCGCTCGTCGGGTGTCATCGGTACAGGGACCAGCGTGCCTTGGTCGTACAGCGTGTCGACGTATCCGACTGCGGCGGCCGGCGGGTTAGAAGGCCCGATCGAGGTTGTGGCGTGCTCGTCGTGTCTGATCGATTGGCGCACTTCGGAGAGGAGATCGGATCTGCGGAGGGCGGAGGACGGGAGTGTTCGGTCTTCCGGGTCGTACACGGCGAGGGGAACTTGGAGGAACCTCCCGAGGAGTGTGCATAGGAGGTCTGTTTCCTTAACGAGGAGGAAGTAGAGCAGGACGACGGTGTCGATGATGTGGTTGCTGCTAGATGACACCTGTTACCTCGAACTCGTTGAATTCCGTTTGTAGGTGCGGCGGTTCGTCCGTTCCGCTCCCGGTGGGTTGGCCGAGGACGTTCACGATGTCGGGGATCCCGAGTCCGGCGAACGAGGCTGCTGTAGGCGGTGACATCGCCTCTGTGTTGACAGCATGGCGAAGCATCCTCAAGAACGGCCGCGGGAAGCGATGGATTCGCCACCGTCCTGCATCGGGGTTGTACTCCTCGGGGTAGACTACGTAACCGAGGGATCGGGCGAGGGATACCGGCCTGACGGAGTGCCTGAGATTCTGGTACGTGTCGACGTTCATGGCGTTCATCTGCCGTAGGCGGATGAGCGCTGTAGGCCACGAGACCCGAAAGTATCGCTGGATGTGGATAACGTCTACCGCGTCCACGATGCGTGGACGCATCCCCAACTCCTCCATGAACCTCCTTACGCCTTCGCTCGGTATCAGGAACTCGCCGGCGAACGCGTCAGCGAAGCTCTCGCGTGGGCTAGTGCCTAGGGATAGCGTGTGACTCGTGTCGTTGCTATGGAACAGAGCATGGGCCAATTCATGTGCAACAGTGAACCGTCGCCGGCCCAGCGTCATGTCTAGATTGACCAACATCGAGAAGCCCACGTCGGGGTGCTTGACGAACGCTCCAGAAGGTGCCTTGCTGAGATCCGACCCCATGGGCGCCCGGTAGACGGTGATTCCGAGCATCTCACACACGGGGTCAAGATCTGATATGGGTCCCGTTCCTATACCCAGGTAGGCGCGGACTTCTTCAGCCTTGCGGCGTATGTCGTCCTTCTGAGTGAACTTCGACCGATACAGGAACGGGCTCTGGTTGAGACCGCGGATCGGCACGTGGAGAAGTCGAGCAAGCTCGGCATAGCGGTCGAGGAACTGAACGAACTCCCGTATGCCGGGCGCCGTACCCGGGTTGATGCCACCATCCGCCCGCAGCAGCATCCCGGCCAGATCAATATCTGCGGGCTCAAGCTCGCGTCCAGCGACGAGATCTGACAACTGGACCCCGTACAGCCGGGCCATGGCGGACAGCTGCCGATCGTTGGGGGCCCGCGAGCCCACTTCCCAGTACGAGATCATCACCCGGCTCACCCCCAACGCTGCACCTACGTCGTCCTGTGAATAGCCGGCCCGCTCTCGCGCGTGGCCGAGCACCTCGTGGAGGTTGCTCATCCCGATCCTTCTCCCCAACTCGCCTGTTACGAATCTAGTGGTATCACACTGTGAACCGTAACACATGTGCTCCCACCACCAACCCCGGGCTCTACACATGGAGGTCTTGAGCTCGGACTGTTCAGACTCGCAAGGTGTTCACGACAGCAGGACGTCGTGGAAATGGACAATGTAGGAACGATGTACCCGACCCCGTTGTGAGTACAGGGCACTGCCGGATGTGTGTCAGCCCTTCTCGGTTTTCTTGGCCAGCAGTGGCTAGGTGGGGTGATCGCAACTGCGTCTGGTTCTGGGAAGCCTTCCGGTTACTTGCCCTGGGGGCAGGGTGCTGCTCGATTCGGACACCGGCACGCGGTGAGCCTCGTAGATTGCGTGGTGTCCTTGACAGGGTTAGTTGTGTTCACTCTCGGCCTATAGCCTTGGTTGTGGCTGCTCGTAACTCACGTATTGGAGCTAAGGGGGAGGGCTGTCCTAGCGGGTTTCCTCCAAGCGGTCGATCTTGGTGAGGCGCCGGACATGGCGGGCGTCACCGGAGAAACTGGCGTGCAGGAAGGCTTGTACCAGTTCGGTGGCTACGTCCTGCCCGACGACCCGGCCGCCCAGGCAGAGGACGTTGGCGTCGTCGTGCTCCACCGCCTGGTGGGCCGTGTAATGGTCGTGGGCCAATGCGGCGCGTATCCCGGTCAGCTTGTTGGCGGCGATCGCGGCGCCGGCTCCTGACCCGCACACGATGATGCCCCGCTCGGCCTCCCCGTTTCGCACCGCTATGCCCACCGCCGCGGCATAGTCCGGATAGTCGACCGAATCCGTCGAGTCGGTTCCCAGGTCGACGAGGTCGTGTTCGTCCGCGAGAACCCCGGCCAGGTACTCCTTCAACGGGTAACCGGCGTGATCGGCCCCTATGGCAACTCTCGTGGCATCCTCCCTTTCTCGGCAGGATAGTTGCCCACACACCTTCCCGGCCTCGGCGTCATAGGGTGGGGCTGCTTGGGGGATAGGATTGGGTCCATGACCCAGCTGCAACTCCGCTCGATGACCCCAGGCCAGATACTCGCGAAGTCCTTCGCGATATACAGGAAGAGGTGGGGGACGCTGATGGCTATCGCCGGTGTTCTCGTCCTCCCCTACGCGGTTCTCTATCCGATCCTTGCCGAGTCGCCCCCCACTCTCTCGATCAACCCCACCGTCGAAGAACTCCAAGAGGTCATGTCGGCGATGGCGCCCTGGCTGGTGATCCGCCTCTTCATCATTTCTATCATGCTGGCGGCGGTGTCCAGAACGGCGGTGGAGGCGTACGTGGGGATGGTGTCACCGTGGCGCAGCCAAGCCGCGGCGGCGATAAGCAGGATGGTTTCCCTGGCGGCGGTCTCCGTCCTGTTCTGGGCGGCGGTGATCGCAGGATCGGCATTGTTCGTCATTCCTGGGCTGTTCGCGCTGGTTGCATTGAGTGCCTGCCTACCGGCCCTCATGGTCGAGGGCGCCGGTCCTCTCACCGCGCTTTCCCGTTCGTGGAACATCACTTCGGGCAGGCGCTGGAACATCTTCGGTGTCCTGCTGGTCGCGTCGGTGGTGGTGGTTGTAGGCGAGGTCGCCGGGGGGCTGCTGCTCGCCACGCTGCTGGTACCGCTGCAGGGTGACTTCGGCCTGTGGGTGGCCTACGAACTGGCCTGGATCGCTACCCAGCCATTCCTCGGGGTGCTGCTCGGGGTCATGTACCTGGACCTGCGGGTCCGCAAGGAGGGCCTCGACTCGGAGCTCCTCGGTCTGCAACTCTCGGCCACGGCGTTCGACCAGTAGCCACCCGACCCTAGCTGTAGCGGGCGACCGGCAACCCCGGTCGCTATCCGCTCGAAACCTCCTACAATCAGACCTATCCCGCCTGCCAACAGGAACTATCCGGTGATGAGCACATCCGAGACCGCGGTGACGATCAAGCTACCCGCCCGCAATGGCGAGCCACGGCCGATCGACCGCGACCTGCTCGACTCCACCCTCGAGTACATCCGTCCGGCTCTCCAGTACGACGGCGGCGACTTGGTCTTGCTGGGGGTGGAAGATGATGGGACTGTGAACCTCAACCTGGTCGGAGCCTGCGCCGGGTGTCCAATGTCGATGATGACGCTCACCGCCGGGATAGAGCGCATACTCATGGACAAGGTCCCCGGTGTCACCGCGGTCAACGCGACTTGACGGTCGGCGAGCCCTGTTGCGTTCTCGCTCTCTAGCCCTGATTCTTCTTCATGTTTCCAGACACACCCACGGCAGCATTCCACATCAATCACATGCTCCCGGCTACGCCGGGCTTCATCCGACGGGTGAAGGTCCCGCCTGGACGAGACCGGACTGTCGAGTGGGCCGTAAGCCCTGGTCAGAGCTCACCTCCCACACTCTGTTCGCCCAGTACAAACCCCCGCATGAGAAGTCGGGGCTAAGCGCCTGAGCGGAATGGATCAGCGCAGGACCCACCCTCCCGACCCGACCGGGTGGCTCGAGAAAGCCAGATCGGGTGACCGTCGCGCTCTTGCCAGGGCTATAAGCGCTGTCGAAGAGGGATCCGCGGACCGTCCGCTCCTCCTGGAAGGGTCCTCGTCCTACTCGCGCGGGGCCAGGAGGATCGGCGTTACCGGCGCGCCCGGGGTCGGGAAGAGCACCCTCGTGTCGCAATTGATCTCCCATGTCAGGGGGCAAGGCCGCACGGTGGCCGTGATCGCGGTCGACCCTTCCAGTCCGCTCAGTGGCGGAGCCATCCTCGGCGATCGGATACGGATGCAGGACCACATCGCCGATCCCGGGGTGTACGTCCGGTCGATGGCCGGACGGGGCCACCTCGGTGGCCTGTCGGCTGCCGTACCCGAGGTGGTCCAACTCCTCGACGGGGCCGGCTTCGGGACGATCCTCATCGAGACGGTCGGCGTGGGCCAGTCGGAGGTGGAGGTCATGCACCACGTCGACACGACGGTTGTGGTGGTGACGCCCGGATGGGGTGACAGCATCCAGGCTGGCAAGGCCGGGCTGATGGAGATAGGGGACGTGTTCGTGGTCAACAAGGCCGACCGGCCTGGAGCCACTCGTGCCCGGCGGGATCTGGAGACGATGCTCGCCATGGGACCGACACGGGCTTGGCTTCCACCGGTGATCGAGACGGTGGCCACCGACGGGACCGGAGTCGTGGAGTTGTCGAACGCTCTCGACGCCCATGCCGCCCACCTGTCCGACGCGGACATTCCGATCTAATTGATGGTGGTCGGTCTGCGTCTGCGCATAGCGTGAACGCGCCCTAACCTGTCGACGCGCTCAGGAGGAGAGAGAAACGTGGAACTGGTGTCATACACAACCGAGGGAGCGGTCGGAGTCATCGAGCTGAACCGCCCGCCGGTCAATGCCCTTTCAACGCAGCTAGTGGAGGACATCGACGAAGCCGTCGGACATGCCGCAGATCCCGACATCCGGGCGGTTGTGATCACCGGGCGTCCGCACTTCGCAGCCGGCGCCGACATCAACCTGTTCAAGGACGCCCACCACAGTGGCACGAGAGCCCTGGAAGAACTGCGGATCGGTTCGGTTGCCCGGCGTCTGGAGCAGTTGTCCAAGCCGGTGATCGCGGCGGTGTTCGGGTACGCGCTCGGCGGCGGATGCGAGTTGGCGATGGGCGCCGACTTCCGTTACCTGGCCGAGGACGCCAAGATCGGGCAGCCGGAGATCCGGCTGGGGATCATCCCCGGCGCGGGAGGAACCCAGCGCCTTCCCAGGTTGGTCGGCATCAACCGGGCCCGCGAGCTCATCTACACCGGTCGCCACATCGGAGGCGAGGAGGCGCTGGCGATCGGTCTGGCCGACAAGGTGTTCCCCGCCGACGAGTTGCTCGCTGCGGCCATATCGGACGCCACCAGGTACGCAGCCGGGCCTTCCGTGGCCCTCAGCATGGCCAAGCGGGCGATCAACGAGGGCTGGGGGCTGCCCATCGACGAGGCCCTGGCCGTCGAAGCAGCCGCATTCGACGAGTCGTTCGCCAGCGACGACGCCAGGGAGGGGGTGTCCGCCTTTCTGGAGAAGCGCAAGGCTCGGTTCACGGGTACATGAGACCGCACAGCGCAGCGCTCCTGGCGGGAATCATGCTGCTCGTGACTGTGGCGTGTGGCTCCTCGGAGAATCCGGAAGGGTTCGACGGAGCCATCGACTGTGGCGAGGCGGCATGGTCCCAGGAACTCGAGTACGAGCGGGACCATGAAGGCGAAAGCACGCCATTCAACGCCATGGTCGACTGGTCCGGCTTCTACGAGGACCGCCAGTACTCGATCCACGTGGAGAGTTCCCGCACCGGGACCGTGGTCGTGGACGGGGTGGAGGTGGCCTTCATGCGCGTAGTCGAGTTGCCGACCGAGACCTTCGAAGTGGTCGAAGCCTCCGGGTGTGCGGGGTTCGAGCCGTCTTCCTAAGCCTGCTCGATCCGACTCTTCAGAGCCGCCAGGTTGGACCGCCACACCCGGGCCAGCACCAGGCCACCCACCCGGGCTCCGAGCGGACCACCGAAGTACCACGGAAACCGGATGCGTTCGCGCCACGAGAAGCGGGTCCGGCCAGGAGCGAGCTCGGCTAGCTCGAAGGTTCCCTCACCCGTGAACAACCCGAGATGACGGCCGGTCACCCGGCGCATCGGCTCAATCTCGGTGATCTCGAACCGGTCGACCGTGCGGAGCGGTCCCACACGGGTTTCGATGAGCAGCACCGTACCGGCCCCTCGGCGCTGCTCTCCCTCGAAGCAGATGGAATGGGCATCTCGCATCCACTCGGAATGGGAGGCAAAGTCGATCGCCTCCGCCCACACCCTCTCCAGTGGCGCCTCGATGTCGATGGACACAAGACTCTCCATACCGAGGAGTATGAACCATCGGAGTTCCTACTCGTTCCGGGAGCCGATGAACTGCTACTGGTCCGGTTCCGGGCCCGTGAGTTCCTCGCCGAGCAGAGTGAGCCGGAGTTGCGCAACCTTCGGATCCGAGGCGAGAACATATCCTCTCTCGGGATCGCCGTGGATGGCGCCTACCAAGGGGCCGGCCAAGGTGTCTAGTACGGACTGAATGGCATCCGGGTTGGTTTCGGGTAGCAGCATCCAGAGGTCTCGAGCAGTGTGATATCCGACCGTATCCCACCGAGCGGCCAGTATCTCGCAAATCTCGGCGGCAAGTACGCGCAGTGCTTCGGATCTACCAGCACGTTGCTCCAACTGTGCAAGGTCGGCTCTCCCGTGCGTAGTGAAGAGAAGCCGGTAGTCGTGGAGTCCGAGCGGTGCGCTTGCGTGACGCTGGCATAGCTTCCCAATTTGTTGGGCCGACAGAACGGCCACCTCGTGATCGACCGCCCGATTGAACAACCGATCACCCGTTGGGTTGGGACCAACTAGTAGGGAGTGGTCCGCTCCCGCTTTGGTGCGATGTTCGACGAGTGTGGCCCAATCGATCTGAATGTCCTGCAGGCGCCCGTAAGCTGTCGTCTTGGCATCAACTGTTACCTTGTAGGAGTCAGCACGCCCGAGCCGAGCACTAAGGAGCACATCGGTCCTGCCGCTACCGCCGAGCCAGTCGGCTTGGAAACCGAGGTGAGCAAAGGCGTCACGGACAGCCCGTTCGAACCGATCCGGGTTCTTGCTGTCGGTGGAGGACTCCTTGATCTCCGTTACCAAGTCGTCTATGGGCGTTGGGTCGGGTGGCTCCTTATGCGGCGGTACTGGTTCGGGTATGGGTTCCGGCGTTGGTGTTGGCTGCGGCGAAGGTCGGGGTGTCGGTTCGGGCGTCGGCGCCGGATCGGGCGACTCAGCTGTCATACCTAGTCGAGTCAGGAAATCCTGCCCTTCCTCGGTGATAGTGAGTCTCTTGCCGTCGACGGCCTCGACGAATCCGGCTGATTGCAGCCACCCGCGTCGACTGGCTATCGATCCGGCAGTTTTCCAACCGAAGCCGTGTTTCTGATTGGCTATCGAAAGCAGATCTGGTACGGATCGGGGCGCTCCCTGGAGTTCCGTCAGCATCTCTCCGACGAATCGGACTCGGCTATGTATGAGGGCAATCGCGATACCTACATCGTCATCGTCGAGCCACCGGCGGGTCCAGCGCCCTACACGACAGCGCCCAGCCTCTTCTTCGAGCAAGCTCGTGCGTAGGAGAAAGGACACTATGTACTGGCTGTTCTTTGCCTCAAAGGCTAATTCTGACTCGAGGTTGGATATCAGATTCTCTTTTGAGGGCTGAAGCCGGTCAACGATGTGACAGATCCGTCGCAGTGTGTCTAGGTAGCTGCGATCACCTCCGGGCAGAGGATACGCGGACTTGAGCCGCGCCTTCCAAGGTAGGACCAGAGGAAGGGAAGAGGGGGATGACATGTGGTGGGATGATACTCATCGCGGTGGTGCGGCGTCGGAGTTGGTGGTTTGGCGGAGCCGGCCAGCAGTTCCGCTTGATCCGGTTGTCCCGTGCGGCGGTTGTACCGCCACACCCGGGTCGGTACCTGCTTCCTAGCCCGGGCACGGAAGTATAGGGAACCGAATGCGTTCGCGTCAGGTGAAGCGGGACAGGTCCGGAATCGAGTTCGGATACCTCGGACCTCCCCTCTTCGGCAAATGGGTTAAGAAGGTGCCTGGGCCACCAATCGCAAACGCTCTTTGGGCGCGCGCCGGAGCGCGGCGATCAAGTCCTCCGGGTGGTCGTGAATACTGATGCGGTACTCTGGCGAGTGATCACCGTATTGTTCGATCGGAGAATGAGAGGAGGTACCTCGTGAGACTCAGTGTTGATAAGGAAGCCGATGCTCTCTACCTGCGCATTGACGACTCGTCGATCGTCGAGTCCGAGGAGGTCTCCCCTGCAGTCGTTCTGGACTTCAACAAGCGGAACGAGGTGGTCGGCGTCGAGATGCTGAACCTCTCCAAGCGCTCCTCCTCTCTCGATCTCGCCTCCCTGCACTTCGAGACGGTTTGAGCACCCTTTGATCTGCTGATCGGGTATCGCCGGCCAACGCTGCGAGAATGGGACCGATGCTCTACCTTGACCACGCTGCGTCATCTCCGTTGCGGCCCGAAGCCTGGGACGCGATGGCACCGTTCCGGGCCGATGACTACGGCAACCCCTCCGGGGGGCATGCCATATCGCGGCGCGCCAAGAACGCCCTCGAGGATGCCCGCGACCTGATCGCCGAGCTGCTGAACGCCGACCCGCTGGAGATCGTCTTCACGGGTGGCGGTACCGAGGCCGACAACCTGGCCGTGAAAGGACCGGCGTTCGCGGGAGGCCGGAGGGGCGGGCTCCTAACGACGCCCATCGAGCACGACGCGGTGCTCCACAGCGCGGCGTTCGCCGAGGCTTCCGGTTGCCCGTTGAACATGCTGAAGGTGGACACCGACGGTCTGGTCGATCCGGCCGAAGTGGCATCCCATGTGACCCCGGATACCTCGGTGGTCTCGGTCATGATGGGCAACAACGAGACCGGAGTCCGGGAGCCGGTCGAGGAGGTGGCCGCGGCGGTGAAGGCAGCCCACGACTCTGTTGCCTTCCACACGGACGCGGTGCAGGGCTACGTGTCCGAGGGGGTCGACGTCGAGTCGCTGGGGGTGGACCTGCTGTCCCTGGCCGCCCACAAGTTCGGCGGTCCGAAGGGGGTGGGGCTGCTGTACGTCCGCTCGGGTATCCGGCTCGAACCGCTCGTCCACGGAGGCGGGCAGGAACTGGGACGCCGCTCCGGTACCCACAACGTGATGGGGGTCGTAGGGATGGCCGCTGCCATGCAGGCCCTGGAGTCTGAGCGGGAGGATTTCAGGGTGCGGGTCGCGGTGGAGCGGGACGGTTTCGAGGCCACCGTGGCCCGCCTCCTCGGTGATGTGGTCTTCACCGCCGCCGGGGCTCCGCGCATGGTCCAGACCAGCCACGTCCGCATACCCCGGATCCGCAACGAGGTCCTGCTCGTACGGCTGGACATGGCCGGGCTGGCCGCATCGGCAGCGTCTGCATGCCAGTCGGGCGCGGCTAGCGTGTCCCACGTGTTGGAAGCGATGAGAATGACACCCGCCGGCGCTAGGGAATGCCTCAGGTTCTCCTTCGGGTGGTCCACGCCTGCAGGAGAAGGCGCCGAGGCCGCCCGGCTGGTGGCCGGGGAGGTGGAGGCGCTCAGATGAGGGCACTCGTAGCCATGTCCGGCGGTGTGGACTCTTCGGTGGCCGCCGCCCTGGTCAAGGACGCAGGGTGGGAGGCGCTCGGGGTCACCATGAAGCTATGGAAGGGGCCCGGCGGGGAAGCGCCCACCGCCGGGTGCTGCACCGTCTCCGATGCTGAGGACGCCCGCCGGGTGGCCGCGCAGCTCGACATCCCCTACTACGTGTGGGACTACACGGCCGAGTTCATGTCGGGAGTGGTGGACGGTTTCATCGACGACTACATCTCGGGGAGAACTCCCAACCCGTGCGTGGAGTGCAACCGGACGGTCAAGTTCTCCCGCCTGCTGGCCCACGCCGAGGCCCTGGAATGTGACGCCGTTGTCACCGGCCACTACGCCCGCATCGAGGCGGACGGGGACCGTTTCCGTTTGCGGCGGGGTGTCGACGAGGCCAAGGACCAGTCCTACGTGGTCTCGATGCTGGGCCAGGAACAGCTCGCCAGGCTTTGGTTCCCGGTCGGGGACCTCACCAAGGACGAGACGAGGCGTATCGCATCCGACCTCGGAATCCGGACCGCGGCCAAGGCCGACAGCCAGGACATCTGCTTCGTGGGCAAGGGCGACTACCGGGATTTCCTCGCCACTCAGGGCGTGAATCCCGCCCCCGGTCCGATCGTCGACCGGGACGGCACCATGCTGGGAGTCCACCACGGGATCACGAACTTCACCATCGGCCAGCGGCGCGGACTGGGCGTGGCAGTCGGCGAGCCCCGCTACGTGCTCCAGATCGACCCGGCCACCTCCACCGTCATGGTGGGGACGAGAGAGGATCTAGGTGTGAGGCAGGCGGTGCTGACCACCGTGAGCTGGGTGCACCGACCGGTGACCGGGTCCCTGCTCGCCCAGTACCGGGCTCATGGAAGGGCGGTTCACGCGGAGGTTTCGGAGTCGGCCGGGGCGGTACGGGTGGAATTCTACGAGCCGCAGCTTGCGGTGGCCCGGGGCCAGACCATGGCTCTCTACCGGGACGACGAGGTGGTGGGCGGGGGGATCGTCAGCACGACCTCCTGAGGGCCGGGCCGCTGGACTTGTCAGTCCCGGCAACTACGCTCGGCAAGCATGGACCACACCGAGGCGGCCGCCCGCATAGAGCAACTCAGAAGCGTCATCAGACATCACGATCACCGCTACTACGGGCTGGAGGATCCCGAGGTATCCGACGCCGAATACGACGCCCTGCGGAGGGAGCTGGTAGCCCTCGAAGAAGCCCATCCGCATCTGGTCAGCCCCGATTCGCCGACCCAGCGGGTGGGGATCTCCGCGTCCGGCCTGTTCGCACCTGCCCGGCACCGGGAGCGGATGTTCTCGCTCGACAACGCAGAGACAGTGACCGAACTGGAGGACTGGCTGGCGCGCATGGAGCGCCAACTCGGACGCCCGGCCGGCGACCTGGTCTGCGAGTTGAAGATCGACGGCCTGGCGGTGTCACTCACCTACGAGCATGGGATGCTGACCCGCTCCGCCACCAGGGGGAACGGGGTTACCGGGGAGGATGTGACTGCCAACATCCGGACCATCCAGGCCGTCCCGCTGCGGCTTCTAGGGGAGGCCCCCGCACTGATGGAGGTCCGGGGCGAGGTCTACATGCCGCTCCGCGCGTTCGAGGAACTCAACGCCCGGCAGGCGGAGGCCGGTGACCGGATGTTCGCCAATGCCCGCAACGCTGCGGCAGGGTCGGTTCGCCAGAAGGATCCGGCGGTGACGGCGGGACGCAAGCTCTCAATATGGGTATACCAGGTGGGGTACATGGAGGGCGGTCCGCCACTCGCCAGCCATTCGGAGACGCTCGACATGCTTCGCCGGCTCGGGATGCGGGTGAATCCCGGCACCGAGGTGGTGCCGGACACCCCCGCCGCAGCGGCCTTTGTGAGGAGAGCGATGGCCGGACGGGACGGCCTGCCCTACCAGACCGACGGGGTGGTGATCAAGGTGAACGGCCTGGCCGAGCAGGACGAACTCGGTCACACGGCCCGCGCACCCCGGTGGGCCATCGCCTACAAGTTCCCGGCCGAGGAGCGGGCCACCCGGCTCCGGGGAATCGAGATCAACATCGGCCGGACCGGGGCTGCCACGCCGTTCGCCGTCCTGGCGCCAGTGTTCGTCGGTGGCGCCAACGTGGAGAGGGCCACCCTGCACAACGAGGACGAGATCCACCGGAAGGATGTAAGGGTCGGCGACCATGTCGTCGTCCGGCGGGCCGGGGACGTGATTCCGGAAGTGGTCGGGCCGGTCCTGTCACGGCGCACGGGGGAGGAGAGTTCTTGGTCGATGCCGCCGGATTGCCCGTTCTGCGACGCTCCGATCGTCCGGCCCGAAGGCGAGAAGGTGGCCCGCTGCACCCGGGGCCTCACCTGTCCATCCCGGTTGCGGGAGTGGCTGTTCCACTTCGCCGGCCGGGGCGGGATGGACATCGAGGGAATGGGTTACAAGACCATCGACTTCCTCCTCGGGAAGTGTCTGATCAAAGGGCCGGCCGACATCTTCTTCCTGACGTCCGAAGACTTCATCCAACCTGACGACGACCCGAGTCCCCGCGCCGCCAAGTCTCCCTACTTCATCGGTTGGGGCGAGATCTCGGTGCGGAACCTGATGAACGGCATAGATGCGGCCCGGGATCATCCGATCGCCCGGCTCCTGGTAGGGCTGGGAATCCGCCACGTCGGCGGCACCGTGGCTCGCCTGCTGGCCGGGGAGATGGGCAGCATGGCTCGACTCCAGGACACCGACGTCGACACCCTCGCCGCGATCGACGGGGTGGGTCCGATCATCGCCGAGTCGGTCGTGGATTGGTTCTCCGACGAAGCCAACCGCCGGCTGGTGGCCCGCCTTGGTGAGGGCCGGGTCCGCTTGGCGGATCCGGAACCCGCGAAAGGGCCGTCAGAGCTGCTCGTAGGAATGACGCTGGTTCTGTCCGGCGGCCTCGAGGGCATGACCCGCGCCGCAGCCAAGGCGGCGGTGGAGGAGCGGGGCGGGAAGGTCACCTCGTCGGTGTCGAAGAAGACCAGGGCGCTGGTGGCCGGGGCCAAACCGGGTTCCAAGGTGGCCAAGGCCGAGTCGCTCGGAGTGCGGGTCCTCGACGAGGCCGAATTCCACCGCCTGCTGGAGGAAGGTCCGGCTGTCCTCGACTGACAGTCGGTGAGGGGAGCCGGATGGCCAACCCCGGCCGTTGCTCTCCAAAGGTCGCAACCCGGGTAGCCGGCCACTCGCGACCGGTGTCCCGTGTCTTTGTTTCTGTTGCGTTGGGGGCCGGTACGTGACACGGGGACTGGTTGTGTCATAGACCCGTTGCATACTGATGGGTAACCGCAAAGCACCAAGCGGTCCGTGTTTGGGTACCGACGGGGCCGGGCTGGGATCAGCCGACCGTACGACCCCGGTAGGGGGATGGCGGGACGCGTTTCGGCGCCGAGGAGGCGGCGGCCGGGGGTGGGGCCCGCCGGAGGCAACAGGTCCGGTGGTTTTCGCGTTCTCGGGTTCCCGGGCATTAGAGGATGCGCGGATGGGTGGGTTCCTGTGGGCGCCGTCAGCGTGTTGCCACTGGATCGGACTTCAAAGTCCCTGGTCAGGACCAATACCTCCATCCTCGGCGGTCGTGCGTTTACCCGAGTCCGGAGCTATCCGCGCACGCTCTTAGTCCAGCGCTGGTTACGGGTCCGTCGGCAGATTCGAGAACCAGCACCCTCTCAAAACACTCTGAAGCTCCAGCTGTGCTGGCCCTCGTCCGGTAGCCCGCTGAGCGTCCTCCAGCGGATGGAGACCGTGTGGCGGCCGGGACCCCAGACGATGGTCGACGATCGGGTCGGTGCCCAGGAGTGCACCCCGGTGCCTTCTACGAACCGCACTTCGGAATCCGGAACACGGAAACCGTCCACGAAAATCTCGACCCGGTAGCCCACCGGCACGTCCACTTCGATCGGTGCCTGCAAGGGAACCTGGCTGCCCGGCAGCGGCGAGATGTCCTCGAGCACTGCCGGCAGAGGGTCCCGGCCCCTGTCCGGTGATCCGAACAGGAAGGCGAGCGTCACCACCACGACTGCTGCCAACCCGAGCGCGAGGAAGATGAGCAGGTATCGCCGGTCGGTCATGTACTGGTTCCCACAGCAGGGATTCTACGGGTGCCCGCATATCCACAATTCCAGCGCGGTACCCAACTGGGAAGCCGCCGGATCCGGACGGGTGCAACGGTTGGGTCGGCAGCGTGTATCACTAAGCCTTTCAGAATGGTTAGTATCCGAACTATCGGACGAACGTCGACAATACGGCCAGGTCACCCCATCGCTTGGCGCGTTGGCCGGCCCTTCCCCATCGCAGCTAGTCCCACTGCTCTGAGAGGCCTTTGGCCCAATCCGGGCCGGACTGCTGATGCTCGCCGCGACGACCGTTGCGTCGGGATTCTGGGGTACGGCCGCCTATGCGCAGGACATTGCTCGGTACGATGTCGATACGCACCTCAACCGACTCGGGGGTTTGCCTACACCGGCGGGGATCAACGGCGGAGGATTCCTCCCGGTGAGGCTACGCTCGGTTCGTGCGAGTGAACCCGATACTCAGCCAGATCGGTTCGTATGCAATCGCGGCCATCCAGGACCGGGCCCGCCACCTGCGCGACGCCGGTCGACCGCTGGTGGACTTCTCGATCGGGGATCCCCGGGAGCCCACCGCTCCGTTCATCCCCGAGGCGTTGAAAGCGGCCGTACCGGTGATATCCCAGTACCCGACCATTCTCGGCCTTCCCCGGTTGCGCCAGGCAATAGCGGGCTACGTCGAGAGACGTTTCGGGGTGACGGTCGATCCCGACTCCGAAGTGCTGCCCACCACCGGTTCCAAGGAGTCCATCTTCTCGACCCCGCTGGCGTTCGTTGACCGGGAGGCAGGTGACGGGGTCATCTGGCCCACTCCCGGATATCCGATCTACGAGCGGGGAGGCTGTCTGGCCGGAGCGGTGCCGCTCCCGGTCGCCCTCTCCGGGGACTTCGTGTTCCGGGCCGCGGACATATCCGCGGCAGCCTGGAAGCGGGCCCGGCTCCTCTGGCTGTGCAACCCGCACAACCCTTCGGGAGCGGTGATTCCCCTTCCCGAGTTGGCCCGATTCCGGGAGCTGGCGGCCCGCCACGACGTGTTGCTGTGTTCCGACGAGTGCTATGTGGACCTGTACGACGACGACCCTCCGCCCTCGGTCCTCGAGGCGGGCGGCACCGAGGGTGTGATGATCTACTTCAGCCTCTCCAAGCGCAGCGGCATGACCGGGTACCGGAGCGGGGCGATGGTGGGGGACGCCCGGGCGATCACCGCTCTGAGGGCGCTGCGGACCGGTACGGGGACCGCGCCTCCCGAGCACACGCAGGCGGCCGCCATCGTGGCATGGAGTGACGATGCGCACGTCGGCCAACGCCGTGAGATCTTCAAGCGCAAGCGGGAGATCATCACCAAAGCGTTCGCCGACCTCGGATACCCCGCAGTAGCCTCCCGGGCCGGCCTGTACATATGGCTGAAGGTTGAAGATGATTTGGCGATTACCGCTCGGCTGCTCGAACATGGGGTGGTCGTGTCACCGGGCCGGATATTCGGTCCGGGCGGCGAGGGATACATCCGCTTGGCCATGGTGCCAACCGTGGACGAATGTGAGGAGGCAGTAGAGGTGGTGAGGAATTGTCTGAGCAGCAGCTGATCGAGGCCGCCTACCGCGATCTGAACGCGCTGGGAGACGCCAGGGAGGCGGTACTGAACACGATCGACCGGCTGGATTCCGGTGAGATCCGGGTAGCCGAGAAGATCGACGGCGTCTGGGTGGTGAACGAGTGGATCAAGCAGGCGATCCTGCTCTACTTCGGGCTGACCGAGATGGAGGTCATGCAGTCGGGACCGCTCCAGTTCCACGACAAGATCCCCACCAAGCAGGACTTGGCAGAAGCCGGAGTGAGGGTGGTACCCCCCGGAATGGTCCGCTACGGGGCCTTCTGCGAACCCGGTGTCATCGTGATGCCCGGATACGTCAACATCGGCGCCTATGTGGCGACCGGCACCATGGTGGATACCTGGGCCACCGTGGGCTCGTGCGCCCAGATCGGAGCCGGCGTCCATCTCTCGGGAGGCGTGGGAATCGGCGGCGTTCTCGAACCCCCCAACGCCCGCCCGGTGATCGTGGAGGACGGCGCTTTCGTGGGGAGTCGCTGCATAGTCACCGAGGGTGCCCTGGTCGAGGAGAAGGCGGTGCTGGCTGCCAACGTCACGATCACCGCCTCGACGCCGATCATCGACCTGACCGGGGAGGAAAGGGTCGAGTACCGCGGCAGGGTTCCGGCCCGCTCGGTGGTGGTACCGGGTACCCGTTCCAGGGAGTTCCCGGGCGGTACCGCTCAGCTCGCCTGTGCCTATATCATCGGCCAGCGCTCGGCCAAGACCGATGACCGGACGTCCCTCAACCAGGTAATACGCGCCTTCGAGGTCTCTGTGTGACCCTTCTGGAAACCCTTGTCTGGCTGGTCGACGTCCCATCGGTCACCGGGGAGGAGGGTCCCCTGTGCGAGGCATTGGCAGGGCGGCTGAGCGACACCCACCGCGAAGTGGACATCCGGCGTACCCGCAACAGTCTGGTGGTCGGGTTCCGGACGAACCGCCCGCTGGTCCTGCTGGTGGGCCACATAGACACCGTTCCATGGCAGGGGCAGGATCCCGCTCACATCGTGGGGGACAGGCTCTTCGGGCTCGGAGCCTCCGACATGAAGTCCGGCGTGGCCGTGATGGTCCACCTGCTCGAGGACCGAGAGGTGCGGGAGGGTCCGTACGACGTAGTGGGTGTCTTCTACGACGCGGAGGAGGGTCCCGACGCTCAGAACGGACTCGAACCGGTCCTGCAGCAGTTCTCGTGGCTCTCCGAGGCGGACTTCGCGGTGGTCACCGAGCCGACCGATCTCGAACTGCAACTGGGTTGCCAGGGGGTGGTCAACGCCACCGTTCGCTTCGAAGGCAAGGCAGCCCACAGTGCCCGACCGTGGCTGGGCGAGAATGCCGTGACCAAGGCCGGCGCCTGGCTGGCGGGCCTCCACGAGCGGAGGCCTGAGCCCTTCGAGATCGCAGGTTTGACGTTCTTCGAGGTGTTCTCCGTAACCAGAGCCACCGCGGGAGTGGCCAACAACGTGATCCCGTCAACCTTCGACCTCCACCTCAACTACCGATTCCCTCCACACCTGACCGGGGCCGATGCCCTGGCACGGCTGGCCGGAGTCACTGCCGCGGCCGACTCGGTCGACGTCCAGGAATGTGTCGATGGGGCGCCCGTCCCCGAGGGGAACCCGTTCCTCGACCGCCTCACGACCATCGCCGACGCGCCCGTGACCCCCAAGCAAGCCTGGACCGACGTCGCCCGCCTCGCGAAGTACGGTGTACCGGCGGTCAACTACGGCCCCGGGGAAGTGGCGCAGGCGCACCAAGCGACAGAGAGCGTCCCCATCGCTAGCCTCGACCCCGCCTTCGGTACCCTTCGCCGGTTTCTGACTGAAGGTTGAGATGGCAGGAGTGGTGACCTACCGCCGCACGCAAACGGTGAGGTTGGACGTCACGGCGTCCCTCTACTTCGGGTGGGTGGCGTTGGTGATCGCCATCGGCGGTTGGAGGGTCTTTGTGGAGGTCATGCCGCGGCTTGTGATCCCGCTCGCGGTTCTGTCGATCCTCTTCTTCGGTTTCCGTAGCCTCATGGTTTCGGTTACCTGGTCGCACGTCGAGTTGGCGTACTCGTCGGGTTGGCCGAGGAAGCGGATAGAGAGGGCTGACATAGTCACAGTCGAACCGCTTCGGATGCCTTGGTGGTATGGCCTAGGCATCCGCCTCACCCCGAAGGGATGGATGTGGAGTATCTGGGGCCGCAGCGCCGTGTTGCTGACTCTCGCCAACGGGAAAGGATTCCTGATCGGGACGGATGACCCCGAAGGGCTTGCGGCGGCCCTTCGCTAGATCAGGTGTCCAGTTACGTCACTGAGACGGTCCCCAGCGCAGTGGTGGTCTTAGCTTAGATACGTTCGACGCGTAGGGCGGGTCCTAGCCGTCTGATGTCTCCTGGGTCGCTGGTGACCACAGCCTGCCTCAACCGCTGAGCGCAAGTGGCGACATGGGCGTCGACGATGTTGCTGGTTCCGGTAGAAGCAAGCAGCAGTCCTATACGGAGCGCCTCCATATCATCGAGGGAAATATATCGACGTTCGTCAATCGCAGAAAGGACGAGAGTCGCGCCTGGCGAGATGGGTTGCGCCAGGCTTGCGCGACGCATCCGGCGGGGACGGTGAGGGTCGCGTTCGTTGCCCGTGCCTCAGCGATGAGCGTGGTGATCGTCCGCTCAGCCCGATCTAAGGCGGTGAGCGCTCCCGTGTCCAGGACTATGCTCGTCACGCAGCGCTGGTGGACAGCAGGCGTCGTGCTGCGGAGCGCTCCTCGTCGGTAGCTGGTCCGCCGGTGCTCGCGAGCATCTCGGCGATAGTGGCGTCAAAACCGGCCTCGGCATCGAGTTGCCTGGCGACGGCATGCTCGATGTAGGCGGAAACGCTCGGGGCCTTACCTTCACTTACCTCTTCACTTACCCTCGTGAGGAGATCGCGGTCCACCGTGATCCTCATGCTCGCCTTTGTTGCGGTTGCTCGTGTGTCGGTCATATCAGTCATCGTACCGGACACCGGACGCCTCGACTAGACCTCCGACTGGTGCGTTCGGGGAATCGCGACGGATCGGTATAGGGCGAGGTAGTGGAGAGCGGCACGGTCCCAGGAGAAGTCGGTCGACATAGCGTTGCGCTGCAGGCGCTGCCATTCGTTGGGGTGGTGGGTGAAGATCCGGCCGGCCCGGCGGATGGTCTTGAGCAGGCTCTCCGGGGTGAAGGACCTGAAACCGAAGCCGGTCGCTCTCTCCGGGTCCTCGTCGAGATCCCTGACCGTGTCGGCCAGCCCGCCCGTGAGCCGCACTACCGGGACCGCCCCGTAGCGCATCGCGTACATCTGGCCCAGGCCGCACGGTTCGAAACGGGACGGCATGAGGAAGGCGTCGATGCCTGCGGAAACCAGGCGGGCCAACTCCTCCGTGTAGGGGGCGTGCCAGACGTGCTCCGGGTGCCGGGTCGCCCAACCGTCCACCATGCCGTCGAGGTCGCCGTTCCCGACAACTACCAGGCGGTATCCCTCCTCGACCAAGGCGTCGATCGACGGTTCCAGCAGGGCGATGCCCTTCTGGTCCGCCAAGCGGGTCACCATCCCCAGCAGCATCCGCCCCTCCGCCAGGCCGGAACGTTCCATCACCGCCCTCCTGGCTGTCTCCCTGCCTTCGGGCCGGGAGACGGAGAACGGTGCGGGAAGGGCCGGATCGGAAGCCGGATCCCAGGAGCCGGTGTCGATTCCGTTCAGGATGCCCGTCAAAGGACGCTCCAGGGCGTTGACCACCCCGTCCAGTCCGCCGGACAATGACGGGTCGCCGCCCAGTTCGCGGGCAAAGGTGGGGCTCACGGTGGTAACCGCGCTCGCACCTGCCACACCGGCCTTCAGGAAGTGTGCCTGCCCGTACCACTCGAGCGCACCACCCGGTGCAACGTCCTGGGCGTTGGCGCCCAGCAACTGGGCCGCCTCGTCGAGCGGTCCGAGAATCGGATACAGCGCGTTGTGGATCGTGAACACAGTCGGAACGCGGGCGGTCAAGGCAGCGGGTGCGGTGTGGGCATCGTGCAGGTGCAACAAGTCGTATTCCACAGCCAGGTTGCGCACGGCAACCGAAAACCGACCGAACCGCATCCACTGGTCGTCGTTTCCGGATCCGGCATCGGGTCCGTAGATGCCGGGGCGGTCGAACGACTTTGGGTCGTCCACCATGAGTACTTGCAGATCTCCGCTCTCGACCCGCCGAACGGCCCGGGCCGGAGAGGTGCCGCCCTGCTCGATACCGAGTCCTGCCAGATGGCGGTAGCGAGGTATGACGACCGTGACGTCGATCCCGCCCCTGCGAAGTGCACGGGCCAGACCCGCTACCGCCTCCCCGAGACCGCCGGTTCGCGCCAGCGGCGAGCACTCGGCCGCGGCGAACAGCACCCTCATCCGGTTATCTCCTTGGTTTGTCGGCCGACAAACGACTCTACACTCTTGTGTAATGCCAGAACTTCGTTACACTTTCCTGGCATGAAGGGTTCTGTTTCTCAGAAGGTCTCGGATCTTATTGATGTTTTGCCAGGGCGGTCGTTCGTTCGGGTGAGAGACATCGAAGGCCCACGCACTGCGGTCGAGTCAGCCTTCTCCCGTCTAGCAACCGCCGGAACGATCACTCGTGTCCGCAAGGGTCTGTATTGGAAGGGGACTCCGACAGCGATGGGTATGTCGAGTCCGCGCATTGAAGAGGTGGCACTGGAACTCGGCGGCCCGGGTGCCGGTCCCTCGGGCGTGGCGGCGGCGCATTGGCTAGGTCTGACCTCGCAAGTGCCCGCGACCTATGTGACTTCAGTACCTAGACGTGTTCCAAAGCCCTGGGGACGGATACGGTTCACTCAGCGTCCTGTCGAGAGACTGATTCGCTCTCTTACCCCATCGGAGGTGGCTGTCTTGGAGGTATTGCGCGACGGGCCGAGTGTGGTCGAGTTCGGATGGGTCCGGTTCACGGACGTGGTCGAGCAGCTGGCGACCGCGGGGACGATAAGAGTGGATGTATTGGACCGTCAGGTTCGTGATGAGCCACACCGCGCTGCTAGAGCACGCTGGGCGGATGTCCGTCAGGCCCTCTTTGAGGACGTGTCGGCGGCATGAGTTGGCCCCTCCGCGAGTCGCCCGACGCGGTGGCAGCGGCTGCCGCACGGGTCGAGACGGTGACCGGGATTCCCATGGCGCATATCGAAAAGGACTTCTGGGTGACCGAGGTTCTGCGCGGTGTTGCTCACCACAGCCGCGCCACGGGAGTGAGTGCCGTATTCAAGGGCGGGACTAGCTTGTCGAAAGCGTTTCGGCTGATCCAACGTTTCTCCGAGGATGTCGACATTCTTGTCATGGTTCCAGGTGCCAGCACCGGAGGGAATGATCGCTGCCTCAAGGGGTTCGTGGCCGCGGCGGAGGAGTCGACCGGTCTTGAGTCAAGCGTCGATTCTCGTACCGCCACGAGAGGGGTCAAGCGCACAGTGACCCTGAGTTATCCGACAGAGCTAGAACAAGGCCCTCTCCGATCGGGTGTGCTTCTGGAACTCGGCACTCGGGGTGGCGCAGTACCGACCATGCAGCGACAGGTCGTCAGCCTCTTGGTCGAGTATGCACCGGAAGCGGGGCTCGATTCCGATTTCCTTGAGTCAGAACCCGTAGTGATGCATGTACTTGCACCGGTGCGGTCACTGATTGAGAAACTAATGATCGTTCACCACGCCGGGTCGAGCGCTAATGTCACTGAACAGGAACGTCTCGCTCGCCACTACTACGACATCTGGTCTCTACTCAGCGACGATGACACAGTCGCAGCCCTTGAAGAATCACCCGCCGACGTCCTAGCCCGTGAGGTATCAACGTTTACGGATGCGGCCGGTCTAGGCGGAACGATTCGACCCTCCGATGGCTTTGCAGCATCGCCGGCTTTTGATCTCGCAGCAGCCCGAGCTGCGAGATCTGCGTTCGAGTCCGTGGTCTTGGATCAATTGGTGTGGCCCCAAGCGCCGCGACCCTCTTTTGAGGAGTGTTGTCAGGTGGTGCGACTCTATGCCGATCTCCTCTAATACAGCGACTCGGAGTCTCAGAGGTCATTACGTTCGACACGACTTCGCTGTGCTCCGATAGGTCGCGATCTGAGAAGAGAATTCGACGTTTTTCGACGATAGCAGCCTTCCGATAGGTGGCTAGCCGGGAGTTCACGACTGTCGCCGGCTGCGCGCCGGGGGATTACCCGGGCCGCATCCCGCTCCGTTCGACCGGATGCTCATCGCCCAGGCCTTGGCGCGCAATCTGGCGCTGGACTCGATCGAGTCCCTGTTCGACTCCTACGGAGTGCGGCGCCTCTGGTGAAGCGGCCTCCGCGATAGTTTCGCCGAGTCTGGGCAGCCGGCCACACGGCTAGGATTCGCGGCATGCCCGTCGAAATCGATATCTCCCATGTGGCGCGCCTGGCGCGGCTCCGGTTGTCCCCCGACGAGCTCGAACTGTACGGGAGGCAGTGCCGGGAACTCCTGGAGCATGTAGCCCGGATCCAGGCGGTGGACACCGAGGGAGTGGAGCCGACGTCGCATCCCCTTCCGATGACCAACCGCTTCCGCGACGACCGGGTTACGCCCGAGACGGTGCTCAACCGGGACGAGGTCCTCGGACAGGCGCCCAGTTCGGAGGGTGAGTTCTTCCGGGTGCCGCCGGCTCTCGAGGACGATTGATGACTCCCTTTTCCATCGCCGGGGCAGGCCGGACCCTGCGGGACGGGTCTACCACGTCCGTCGAACTCGTCGAGCAGGTACTGGAGCGCTCGTCGATGGTCGAGGCCCAGGTCCACGCCTACCTGACTCTCGACTCCGAGGGCATTGTCCGGGCTGCCCGGGAAGCCGACCAGGCTCTCGCGACCGGGAACGACCGCGGACCATTGCATGGCATCCCGATCGCACTCAAGGACAACATGACCACGAGGGGAATGGAGACCACCGCCGGGTCGAGAATCCTGGCGGGATACATCCCCCCCTACGACGCCACCGTCGTCAGCCGGCTTCGGGCGGCGGGTGCCCTGATAACCGGCAAGACCAACCTCGATGAGTTCGCCATGGGTTCCTCCACCGAGAACTCCGCCTTCGGACCCACCCGCAACCCGTGGAACACCGACCGGGTGCCCGGCGGTTCGTCGGGCGGTAGTGCGGCAGCAGTGGCGGCCAGGATGGCGTTCGGGGCTCTGGGTTCCGACACGGGTGGTTCGATCCGCCAGCCCGCTTCCCTCTGCGGGGTGGTGGGCTGCAAACCGACCTACGGAGCGGTTAGCCGCTACGGTCTCATCGCCTTCGCCTCCTCCCTCGACCAGATAGGGCCGCTGACCCACACGGTGGAGGACGCCACCCTCCTGCTCGATGCCGTCAGCGGACACGACCCCCTCGATGCCACTTCCTACCCGGGGGCACTGGTCCCGTCCGGAGAGCGGCTCGGCAGGGGGCTCGAAGGTGTGCGCGTCGGGGTCGCTGCCGACATCGGGGGAGTGGAAGGCGTGGAGCCGGACGTAGAGTCCTCCTTCGCACGGATCGTCGCAGGGATGGAAGGAGCAGGCGCGAAGTTGGTCGACGTGTCCCTGCCCTCCACCGCAGAGGGTCTGTCCGCCTACTACCTGATCGCCCCGGCAGAGTGTTCGGCGAACCTGGCGCGGTTCGACGGCGTGCGCTACGGGCTCCGGGTCGAGGGAACCACCACCGAGGACATGATGTCCCGTACCAGGGCCGAAGGGTTCGGACCCGAGGTGACCCGCCGGGTGCTGCTGGGTACGTTCGCCCTATCGGCCGGCTACCACGAGGCTTTCTACGGCCAGGCCCAGAGGGTACGTACCCTCATCCTCCGTGAGTTCGCCCGTGCCTACGAGCAGTGCGATGTGGTGGTGTCGCCGACCAGTCCGACCACTGCCTTCGCACTGGGCGACCGGACCGACGATCCGCTGTCCATGTACGTCAGCGACGTGTTCACGATTCCCTCCAACCTGGCCGGCCATCCGTCGATCAGCGTTCCCGTGGGCACCGATCGCAACCATCTTCCCATCGGATTCCAGGTGATGGCCCCTGCTCTGGAGGAGGCGGTGATGTTCCAGGTGGCCGAGGCGGTGGAGGCCCTGGCCGGCTTCGACACGACCGTGCCTTTCGACCCGGAGTTCGGGCTGAGAGGAGGTGTACGGTGAGCTGGGAGGCGGTCATAGGCTTGGAGACCCACGTGGAGCTCTCCACGCGCTCGAAGATGTTCTGCGGCTGCCCGGCCCGTTTCGACGCGGCTCCCAACACCAACGTCTGCCCCGTGTGCCTGGGACTCCCCGGTGCCCTGCCGGTGCCCAACCGGGAGGCGATCAACCGGATCATGCGGATCGGCCTGGCTCTCAACTGCTCGATAGCCCCGCGACCGGTCTTCCACCGCAAGAACTACTTCTATGCCGACCTGCCCAAGAACTACCAGATCTCGCAGTTCGACCTGCCGGTGTGCGTGGACGGGTACCTCGATGTCGGTGGCGACCACGAGGGAAGGGTGGGCATCGAGCGGGTCCACCAGGAGGAGGACACCGGGAAGAGCACCCATGTGGGAGGGGACGGGCGGATCACCGCCGCCGCCTACTCGCTGCTCGACTTCAACCGTTCGGGCGTGCCCCTCGTCGAGATCGTCACCCGGCCCGACATCCGTTCCGCCGCCCAGGCCCGGACCTACGCCCAAGAGTTGCGCCTGCTCGTCGAGGCGCTCGGAGTGTCCGACGCGAAGCTGGAGGAGGGCTCCATCCGCTTCGACGCCAACGTCTCGATCCGCACCGGACCCGAGGCGCCTCTGGGCACCAAGGTCGAGGTCAAGAACATGAACTCCTTCCGGTCTCTGGAGCGGGCCGTCGCCTACGAGATCCAGCGCCAGACGGCCCGGCTCGGGGCCGGCCAGCGGATCGTGATGGAGACCCGGCACTGGGACGAGGAGGTCGGTGTGACAAGGGGCGGCCGGGTGAAGGAGGGGAGCTCCGACTACCGCTACTTCCCCGACCCTGACCTCGTTCCCATGGACATCGATCGGTCCTGGGAGGAGAAGATGGCCGCCCTGCTCCCCGAACTGCCCGCCCAGCGCCGCACCCGGTACGAGGACCTGGGGATCGACGCGGCGCAGGCGGCAACCCTGGCCGGGGCCGGCTCCCATCTCCATAGGTTGTTCGACGATGCCGTACGGTCCGGCGCGGGCCCGGCGCAGGCCGGCAACTGGGTCACCGGTGAAGTAGTGGCCATCCTGCGCCGTTCGGGCAAGGACTCCCTGGAAGGGTCACCCCTCAGCGGTGCCCACCTGGCGGAGCTCCTTGCGATGATCAGGAAGTCGGCGGTGTCGGCGTCAGCCGCCCGCGAGGTGCTGGCGGGTGTCATGTCAGGCGAGGGGTCGCCCGGGGAGGTGGCAGCTGCCCGGGACCTCCTCCAGATATCGGACACGGGCGTTCTGGAGTCGGCGCTGGCAGCCGTGATCGCTGCCAACCCGGACGAGTTCGCCCGCCTGCGGAACGGCGAGAGAAAGCTGATCGGGTTCTTTGTCGGCAGGGTCATGCGGGAGACCCGTGGGAAGGCCGACCCGAAGCTGGCCGGCAGCCTGATCAGGGACCGGGCGGGACTGTAGGCGGCGCATGTGCCGGTGACCCTCTTAAGCTGGACGAATGCTTGATTCCCGGTTGTTCGGCCAAGTGGACATCGACACCGTCATCGACCGCGCTCCTTCCCTGATCGACCGGCTCCGCGACATGATCCCGGCCGATGTGGCGCTGATGGTGGGGGTGGCGGCCACTGTGATGGTGGGCTGGTGGTTGATCCGCAAGTTCACGAAGCTGGCCCTGTACGCCGCGATCGTCGGGGGCGCCGCCTGGCTCTGGTACTTCGGCTTTCCTGACTGAAGCGATCCGGGGCCGGTCAGCCTATCGCAGCCTGGGCGATCCAGGCCGCGGCCAGACCCCACAACCCGGCCACCAGATCATCGGCGGTGATACCGAGGCCGCCCGGGAGTCCCTCCGCCCTTCTCACCAGCGGGAACCTTTTGGTGATGTCGGCGACCCGGAACACCGCGAAGCCGATGAGTGCTGGAACCATGGAAACCCCGATCGTGGCGATGAACGTCCCGGCTGCCTCGTCCACCACCACCCAGCCGGGATCACCTTCCTCGGCGAAGCGCGAACTCGCCCACCAGGACACGGCAACGACCAGCAACGCGGCTGCAAGCTGGGCGATCCAACCCACCCGAGCGAGCAGCAGGGCCGGCACCAATGCGACCAGCCCTCCCACCGTTCCCGACCCGGCGTCCGATCCCCGCACATGCCTGAGGATCAACCCGGACCCGAACCACGAGGCGAGCATCCTGTCCATGCGAGCGAGGCTAGCGACGTCTCCTGCTGTCAGATTGCCAACCGGCTGAGCAGGGCTACGCTCGGATGTCATGAAACCCACCGACATCGCCCTCATCAAGCATGTAGCCGATCCGCAGATGCACCCGGACGGCCATCGGATCGCCTTCGTCGTCAGCAATGTCGACCTGGAGGGGGACCGCTACACGAGTTCGATCTGGCTGTGGGAGGGAGAAGCGAGGCAACTGACCTCCGGATCCCACGATTCGGCCCCCCGGTGGTCACCGGACGGCCGGAAGCTGGCCTTTGTCAGGAAGGGGAAGGAGGAGATCGATCGACCGCAACTGGCGCTGATGCCCTCCGACGGTGGCGAAGCCAGGGTGGTCACCTCCTTCGAACTGGGAGTGCGGGGGCCGGCCTGGGCGCCTGACGGATCGTCGGCACTCGTGCTCGCCACCGGATGGCACGGGGAGTGGGCCGGCCTCGACAAGGACGAACGGGCTCGCAGGCCACGCCGCATCACCGGGTTCGACGTGCGGCTCGACGACGAGGGCTGGTTGCACGACCGCCGGACTTACGCCTACCTCATAGATCCCGACGGTGAGGCCGAACCGCGCAGGGTGGGAGATTCCGACGAGGACGAATCCGACCCGGTATGGTCGCCGGACGGCTCGAGGGTGGCCGTCTTGACCAGTCGTGACAACCCGAGGTTCCTGGAGAACGGTTACGAAGTGGTCGAGATGGACGTGAACGGGGGAGGCGAGACCGTCCGGGCACGACGATCGGGCTACTTCGTGCTCGACTACGACCCCTCCGGCAACCTGTACGGCATCGGAAGCCCTGCACCCGACTACCCCTACGTCTGTTCCCTGTGGCGGCTCGACCAGCCTCCGGTGGACATAACAGGTCACATCGATCGCAGCATCAACGGCCTGGCCACCGCCGCAGCCCTGGAGAGGCCGATCTGGCTCGAGGACGGTTTCCTGACCGGGATGGTGGACCGGGGACGGGCTCCCGTCGTGGCGTTCGATCCGGATGGCGGAGTACGGACGGTTCTCGGTGGCGATCGTTACATCACCGGGCTTTCCAGATCAGCGTCTGGACGCCTGGCCTTCACTTCCACCCATCCGGCGTGTCCGGGCGAGTTGTACGAGGTGACCCCAGACGGCGAGGAACGATGCCTGACCGACTTCAACCGGGACATCCGGGCCTGCGGGGCATTGGTCAGCCCCGAGTTCTTCCAGGTGGAGAGCGCTCCCGGAGTCGAACTCGACACTTGGGCTTTCCTGCCGGAGGGCGAGGGTCCCTTCCCTGTGCTGCTCAACATCCACGGAGGCCCGGCCTCCGAGTACGGGTTCTACTTCTTCGACGAGTTCCAGGTCTACGTATCGGCCGGGTACGCGGTCGTCGCCTGCAATCCCAGAGGTTCGGAGGGGCAAGGCCACGACTGGCTCCGCGCCGTGGTGGGCGAGGGCTGGGGGAAGGTGGATGTGGAGGACATCACCGCGGTGGTCGACCAGGCCCTCCGGCGCGAGCCGCGTCTCGATCCGGATCGGCTCGGGATCATGGGCGGTTCCTACGGCGGGTTCCTCACGGCTTGGACCATCGCCAGGGATCACCGTTACCGGTCGGCCGTGGTGGAACGAGCCCTGACCGACTGGGAATCGTTCGGAGGCACATCGGACCTCAGCCGTGACTTTTCCGGCCTCTACCTGTACCCGGCTAAGGCCGGCGATCATGAGGCGCTGTGGAAGGCAAGTCCCATGGCCACCGCGAGCCGGGTCACCACACCCACGCTGATCATCCACTCGGAGAGCGACCTGCGCTGCCCGATCGGGCAGGGAGAGCAGTTCTTCACGGCGCTTCTCCGCAACGGGGTCGACGTGGAAATGGTCCGTTTCCCGGACGAGGGTCACGAACTGAGCCGCAGCGGGGCGCCCCGCCACCGCGTGGAGCGCTTCGAGTACATCCTCGACTGGCATGCCCGCCACCTCAGGCCACGTGAGCGCTAGAAAGGCAAGACTTGGGAGGCAGTCCGGCTCTCGTAGATGGAGCAACCATTCTTGATGAGTCGGAAGTACTTGGTCCAGAGTCGCCAGATCATCTGCCACTGTGTTTCGGAGGGTTTGGGTTGCTGGACAGGCAAACCCGCTTCGATAGCTTCTTTGGCCCCGAACATCGCACCATGCACCTTAGGATCTGCGATGAAAGGCTTCTTTAGCTTCTCGGTAAGTTCTTCTATCTGTTCGGGTAGGCGGTCGGGATTACTAGCGAGAGCTTCCTTCATGAGATCGTCGGCTCGCTGGATGGCTGATTGGGCCTGCTGGTACATCAGATAGGTCACATCGCTAAGGAGTGAAGCCATGAGCGGGACGGCATTGGGCTGGTTTTGTACCTGTTGAAGGGCCCCGTCAACCGCCGCAATGAGGTCTTTTGCCGCTACCCAGTTAAGAGTCTCTTGCGAGATGTTCAACTGTGGGTCCACGGGCCCGAGATCACTGGTCGGTCCCATGAGTATGCTATGGGCACCCATCGCAAGCAGTGTACCGGCGCTCTTTGCACGATCGGGGACTATGACGGTCAGCTGTCTACATCGATCCTGCGCCGATCGCGCCATGCGAACCGCTACCTCACCATCACCACCGAGTGTGTTGAGCATCAGATGAAGGTCCTCGTCGGGATTGGCGTCGTAAAGGCCGTCGAGGAGCTCCTCAAAGTAAGTGACACTACCCATCCAAATGTAGTCGACCACTGCGATTAGGCGGGCTCCGGTAGTATCCTCGTATTGCTTGATAAGAGCCTGACGGTCGTATCTGCCCGAACTCGGCGTGGTATATAGGGCTCTGGGATTGGAAGCTCACTCATCCGACGGTACGAGGAGAATTCGCGATGGGGGGCTTGCCTTCACGGAGCTTCCTGCCGAGTTCCCGCGCGTCGCGCGCTCGCTTGATCCTCTCAGCCCAGTCGTCGCCCGGTTGTAACAGATCCCGAGCTGGCGCGTCCACGCGCCTTCCTGACTCCGGTGTCTCGCGTGCGGTTCTGAGGGTGACCTCCATTTCTCCCGATCCTATATTGCTGTTCCTGCGTACAGAGGATCTTCTTGGACATCTGTCTGCATTCTGGCGTTGACGGTACTCTATGGGTGAGACATCCACCCCGAGGCGTATCCTCGGCTGGTACCACAGCCCCGTGAGACTGGAGTCAGCGAACGGTCCGAGTGGGGCCAACCGACTCGCGAGCCCTCTATGATGGTGGGCTATGGATACGGCGAAATACATCTGGATGGACGGTCGGCTAATCGACTTCGAGGATGCGAACGTCCATGTACTCACCCATGCTCTGCACTACGGCACCGGGGTCTTCGAGGGGATCCGGGCCTACGAAGCCGCGGGGGGAACCGCCGTATTCCGGCTCCGGGAACACATCGACCGCATGATCCGCTCCGCCAAGGCGTACCAGATGGACGTCGGGTACACGGCCGAGGAACTGGTCGAGGCCTGCAAGGAAGTGGTCCGGGCCAACGGGTTCAGGTCAGGCTACATCCGCCCGATCGTATTCCTCGGCCTCGGCGCGCTCGGTCTCGATCCGAGGGGCGCCAGCGTGCAGGTTGCCATCATCACCTGGCAATGGGGCGCCTACCTGGGTGAGGACGGTATCCGCAACGGAATCCGGGTGAAGGTCTCATCGTGGAGGCGCTTCTCCCACGACGCCTTCCCCAACGCCAAAGCCACCGGAACCTACATCAACTCGATCCTGGCCAAGCGGGACGCGGTGACGGACGGCTACGACGAGGCGCTGATGCTCAACAGCGACGGGGCGGTCTCGGAGGGTTCGGGCGAGAACCTATTCCTGATCCGGGACGGAGCGGTCTACACGCCGCCCCTGTCCGCCGGATGCCTGGACGGCGTGACCCGCAACGCGGTCATGACCCTGCTCTCCGACGACGGTCACCGTATCGTCGAGAAGGTCGTCCACCGCTCCGACCTGTACTACTGCGATGAGCTGTTCATGACCGGTACCGCAGCCGAGGTGACCCCGATCCGCGAGGTGGACAACCGGCCGGTCGGCCCAGGGCATCCCGGTCCGGTCACCCGGCGGGCACAACAGATCTACGCCGACGCCTACACAGGCAAGCTCGATGCCTACTCCCACTGGCTCTCCTACATCTAACGTGGCGGCCGGGATGGGCTCGCCCCTGACCTCCGGGACCCGTTGAAAGATGGGGCAGCAGCCGAACATCGAGCTTGTGGCGACCGAGCGTCCGGTTGGAAAGCTGGCGCGCGCCGCCGAGCGTCGCTGGACGCCACGACGGCCGGGGGAGATCACCTCGCCGTCCGAAATGCCTTCCGGTGGCTCCTTCGGCCGGCCCGGACCCGACACCGGATGGGGTCTCAGGATGATCCAGGCGGCTTCGTTCGATCGGGGGCGCCGACCGCGCATTCTGGAGAGCCTGCTGGGTGCCCTCGTAGGGGCACGAGCCTCCCATGCCCGCCGGGGTCCGGCCCGCCAGGACGTCGAAGTGGCTCTCTCTCTGGTAGGCCTGCATGAGGACTACACGGTTTCCGGCGGGGCACCGGAACAGATCGCCCTTCGCCGGGAACGGTGGCTCGACGCGGTGTCCCACGAACCATGGCCGGGTATGTCCGCGCTGGCGTCCATACCGCCCGACCTGCTTACCGACACACCCGAACGGGTGCGCTCCCGCCTGCTTGCTGATCCGTCACTGATCGGTTGAGGTACCGGGTGCGAGTGATAATGGCCGTCTCCGAGCGGGACGGTCCGGGGGAGGGCCGGACGATGGTCCGGGTAACCGTTTCCGGGTCGATCCCATGAAGATCGTTCGCATGCAGACCGACGAAGGCATCCGTTACGGGGGAGTGGAACCGGACGGGATCCGGATCTACGACGGGACGCCCTTCGTCGCCTGGCAACCCACCGAGGTGCTGGTCGACTTCGGCAAGGCCCGGCTGCTGGCGCCGGTATTCCCCACCAAGGTTGTGGGAGTGGGCAGCAACTACGCCATGCATGTGGAGGAGATGGGAAGGCAGCTGCCCGACTCGCCCACCGTCTTCCTCAAGCCGTCGACCGCAGTCGTCGGTCCTGGCCGACCCATAGTGCTTCCTGCCCTTTCGCAGGAGGTCCACCACGAGGCCGAACTGGTGGTGGTGATCGGCAAGGTGGCCCGCAAAGTCGCAGTCGAGGATGCTTCCAGCGTGGTTCTGGGCTACACCGCCGGTAACGACGTGACCGCCCGGGACCTGCAGCGCGAGGATGGCCAGTTCACGAGGGCCAAGGGGTTCGACAGCTTCTGCCCACTGGGCCCGGCCATCGAGACCGAATACGACCCACTCGAGGACTTCTCGCTCGAATGCCGCGTCAACGGCGAGATCCGGCAGGGAACTTCCATCAACGACATGATCTTCGGCGTCGCGGAACTCATCGCGTTCGTGACGTCAGTGATGACGCTGTTGCCCGGCGACGTGATCATGACCGGCACCCCGTCCGGGGTAGGTCCGATCCGGCACGGTGACCTGGTTGAGGTTACCCTCGAAGGCGTGGGTACCCTCTCCAACCCGGTGGTGGCCGAGTGAACTCCAGTAGCGTCCGCCTCCGGATCGCCCCGTCGCCCACCGGTTACCTCCACGTCGGGAACGTCCGGGCGGCGCTCTTCAACTGGCTGTACGCCCGGCGGACCGGTGGCGTGTTCATCATCCGGATAGACGACACCGACCAGGCCCGGTCCGACGACCGTTACATCGAGGACATCGTGGAGGGGTTCCGCTGGTTGGACCTGGACTGGGACGAGGGCGTCGAGGTGGGAGGGCCTTACGGCACCTACCGGCAGTCCGACCGTTTCGACCGCTACCGGGAGGCTGCCGGATCCCTGGTGGAGTCAGGCAGGGCCTACTACGACTTCCGCTCGGCCGCGGAACTGGACGAACTCCGATCCAGGGCGCGTGGGGAGAAGAGACCCCCCGGCTATTACATCAGGCGTCCCCCGGACAGCGACCCCGAGGATCAACGTCGGCAGCTGGCAGCGGGGGAGCGGGCGGTGATCCGCTTCTCGACACCGGGCCGGCCGGTTGAGTTCCACGACCTGGTGAGGGGACGGGTTCGCTTCGAAGCGGACACCATCGACGACTTCGTGATGCTGCGCTCGGACGGCTCGCCCACCTACCACCTTGCGTCGACGGTGGATGACATCGACTACCGGATCAGCCATGTTGCCCGCGGCGAGGATCTGCTGTCTTCGACTCCCAAACATATCCTCCTTACGGAGGCCCTGGGCGGGGAGCACCCGGAGTACGCTCACCTGCCTTTGCTGTTCGGGCCGGACGGACGGAAGCTCTCCAAGCGCCACGGGGACACCTCCCTGCGCGCCTACCGGGAGGGGGGATACCTGCCCGAGGCGGTCTTCAACTACATGAGTCTTCTCGGGTGGTCGTTCGATCCCGACACCGAGATCTTCGGGCGGGAGCAGGCGATCGGGGCCTTCGACCTGACCGATGTCCAGAAGAGTCCGGCCGTTTTCGATCGTGAGAAGCTGACCTGGATGAACGGCCTCTACATGCGGTCGATGGAGGCCACCGATTTCGTCGCCCTGGCAGCCGATTCGGTCGAGGCGGACCTGGGCCGTTCCCTGGACGATGAGGAGCGGGGCCGCCTGGCCGAACTGGCGCCGCTTCTTCAGGAACGGACCCGGCTGACCACCGATATCGGACCCGCCGCCCGTTTCCTGTTCTGCGACATCGCCTACGACGCCAAGGCCTGGCGGAAGGTCATGAAGGCCCACGCCCGGCAAGCCCTCGTTGCAGCACGGGCGGCACTCGACGCGGTGGGGGACTGGACGACCGGCGACATCGAACAGGCTCTGCGGGCCATGCTCGCCGCCGAGGGACTCAACGCCCGCAAGGGCTGGCAACCGATCAGGGTGGCGATCACCGGTACCAACATCTCACCCCCGCTGTTCGAGAGTCTGGCGGCCCTTCCGAGGGACGTGGTGATGGCCAGGATCGCCGCCGCGCTGGACGAAGTAACCCGGGCCGAGAGCTGAAACCCGGTCTGCCGGTACTTCTGCCCTCAACCAAGTGCACGGTCGAGGGCTTCGATCAGGCGATCGATCTCCTCCCTGGTGGTGTAGTGGATGAAGGACATCCTCAGCACACCAGGATCCGTGGGTATCCGCATCTCATCCAGCAGGCGGGGAGCGTAGAAGTCCCCAACGCCGACCATCATCCCGCTCCGGACCAGAGAACCCGCCACGTCGGTGACCGGCCTCCTCAGCGGGAGCATCGACACCGTGGGAGCCCGGAGGGTGGTGTCGGCCGGTCCGACGATGCGCACGTCGTCACGGTCTGCCAGGTAATCGAGCAACCGGCTCAGCAGTGCCGTTTCGTGGGTCCGGAACATGTCGTGGACCTGCCGACCTCGTTCCATGGCCCCGGCGTCTTGCCCGCAATGGTGCGAGTAGAGGTCGTCCAGATAGTCGACGATCCCCGCGCAGGCCGCGATCTGCGGGTGGTCGGCCCCTGCCGGAACAAGCTTGTTGCGGGGTTGGTGGGCGACGAAGTAGTGGCCCTCGTTCCCGAGCCGGTGGGCCAGGTCTCGACGGACATACATGATCCCTTGGTGCGGCCCCCACGTCTTGTAGGCCGAGAACAGGTAGACGTCCACCCCCAGCCTCCCGATGTCGGGCAGGCCGTGCGGGGCGTAGGACACCCCGTCGAC
This sequence comes from bacterium, assembly GCA_026710435.1. Lineage (GTDB taxonomy): Bacteria > Actinomycetota > Acidimicrobiia > Spongiisociales > Spongiisociaceae > JAPPFW01. The sequence continues at coordinate 39,865 of JAPOQZ010000133.1, forward strand.
CACCACCCTGGCGCCGACCTCCGCTGCCCGGGATACCACGTCGTCGACCGGGTTGATGGCCGCCACCACGTTGGAAGCGTGAGGGAAAGCGACGAGCCGGGTGCGTCCGGTGATCAGCGTGTCGAGGTCATCGATGTCCAGGGTCCCCTTCTCGGGGTTCACCCGCCATTCCCTCACGGTGATCCCGGTGTCGTGCAGGCGTCTCCACACTCCCGCGTTGGCCTCGTGGTCCTGGGTGGAGGCGACGATCTCGTCCCCCTCGCGCCACATGGACCGGAAAGCCCGGGCCAGGACGTAGGTGTTCTGGGAGGTGGAAGGCCCGAAGTGGATCTCGTCAGCTCCCACACCCGTCCAGCCCGCCAGCCTTTCGTAGGAGTTCTCCATCGCGGCGGTGGCTTCCATCGAGAGAGGGAAGCCATGGTCGGGCTGCACCTTGGTCCGGCGGTAGAAGTTCGTCAGCCGATCGATGACCTGGCGGCAGACATAGGACCCGCCCGCGTTCTCGAAGTGAGCCCACCCGGCCAGGCGAGGATCGGAGAAGGCGGGAAACTGGCTGCGGGCGTACTCGACATCGATGTGTTCCAAGGAGTGCCTCCGGTAGGGGGGTGGACTCCCCGAGTTTGCCAGGTCAGGACTGCATAGAAGCGAAGCCCGGTCAGCTCAGCCGTCCCTGGCCCACGGGAGGTGTTTCCCGACCCCTCTCGGGGACTTGTCGTACCCCCAGGCCCGGATCCTGTTCAGGTGTCGTTGAGTAGAGGCCTTCGGAAGTCGGGTGGATGGCCGGTGGACGGATCTGGATCCTCGGGGTCGTCCCCGATCCTGGCGATGTTCTTGCCGTTCGCAACCACTTCGCGGGTCAGGCCGCCAATGCCCAGATCCAGTTCGTGCAGTTGCACGTCAATCCGCTCGAGCCGACTTACGTGGTAACGCCACATAAGCATCCCGATGCCGACGAGAAGCGCTCGCTTGATCCAGCGGGAGAACCGACTCATGGTTGGGACTGTACTGCCTTGCCTCAGCCTATTACAAACTTCTAATCACTATTGAGCAAGGTTTCCACACAAGTTATACATTCAAAGGCGGATTGCAGTGGTACACCATGCGGGATTGAGAGTCCTCTCGATCGGACCCGGCAGGGAACGTGCCTCGCCGGATGCCGGCTATCGATCCCCGGGTACGAAACTCCCCGGCTCTGTTGGGCGGGCGAGAGGCCGGGGATGGCCTTCGTGGCGGCCTTCGATCCGCGCGATGCTCTTGCCGTTCGCCACGACCTCTCTGGACAATTCACGGAGTTGCGTGTCAACGCGATCGAATCGCCTGACCTGGGAGCGCCAGAGCAGCGTTCCGATGCCGACGAGGGTCGCCGGATTGATCCAGAAGGCGAGCGATTCCATTCCCGGATCGTAATCTATTCTTGCCACTTCTACAACTCTCTAAGCACGGCTGAGCACTACTGACAGGCGAATTCCATACGAACCACCGAGGTAGCTGGAGGCATGTGCTGGTGAGATAGAGTTGACATGCCAGCGGATGGAGTCAGTCACATCGAGATGCGAGACCGGATCGGCGGAGGCCTGCTTGGTGTAGCTGCCGGTGACGCCCTCGGGGCGACCTTGGAGTTCATGACCGCCGCCGATATACGCCGTCGGTACGGGGTCCACCGGGAGATCATCGGAGGGGGACCATTCCACTGGCGGCCGGGACAGGGGACTGACGACACCGACCTCACATGGGCGGTGCTGTGCGCATACCTCGACGGTCCCTACTCGCTCGAACGGGTGGCTCGCAACATGCTCCGATGGTTCGACACAGGGCCACCCGATGTGGGTGGCGCCACCGCCCGAGCCTTGGGACGCCTCGACCGGACCGGTGATCCCCGTACCAGCGGCAACACAGGCGAGCGTTCGTGCGGTAACGGATCCCTGATGCGCTGCATCCCCACCGCGCTGGCCCGCCCCGACGACGCCACCCGCCACCGCGAACTCGCCGAGATATCGGCGGTCACCCACGCCCACATCCGATGTATCGACAGCTGCGTGGCCTACGGGGAGATCGTCAACGGCCTGCTCGAAGGAGCGCGGGTTCCCGAAGCTCTGGCGGCAGCCCGGGCCCTGCACATGGACCCAGCGGTTCGCTCCGCCCTCGACATAGACCCACGGTTGCCGGTGGAGCGCCTCCGGACCTCCGGTTACGTCATCGACTCACTCGGCTGCGCGGTGTGGGCCGTCCAGCAGGAGTACACCTTCGAGGAGGTCATCGTGGCTCTGGTCAACCGCGGCCGCGACACCGACACCACAGGAGCGATAGCAGGAGGTCTCGTCGGCGTCCTCCAAGGCATCGAGTCCATACCCCCGCGCTGGCGCCGGAAACTCGAGTACCACGACCGTCTCGTAGGCGCAGTTCCTCAATTGGTTGGCCTCCGAGAAGCCGCTTCCTAAGCGGACCTGTCACACTCAGCGGATACAGTGATGGTGCGGCGGCGTGCCATCCCTAAGGATGGTTCGCCGGTGGTGAAGTCAGGCGACCGGGAGGACAGAAATGGCGAGTGGGCGCCCTGACAGCGATAAAGAGATCGAGTTTCGGCGGCGTTGGTACGAGGCACATGTTTACAGACTCCAATCGGATCTTGAGAGCGGCCTGTACGAAGATTGGCTTCCCCAGTTCCGGGACTCAGCGCCCGAAGCCCTTGCGATCCGGGATCGGCTCGCTTCCTCAGGCGACTTGGACCGCTTCAGAGCCGAACAGCAAACCTGGGCCTTCAAGGAACAAGTCGGGTTTAAAGGTCATAACGGTGCGCAGTTGATCAACTCGCTCGTGAAGCGTACCGACGATCGCGCCAAGTTGACCGATCTCCTCGTGGGCGGCTTGACGCCGCCCACGGATCGTGAGTCCGCTGCCACCAAAATGGATGCACTGCTCGACCACATTGACCGGATCAAAGTCGGCGCACATCCTGCTCCGGTTCACGTGGCCTTCATGTTTCCGTACTTCTGGGCGCTGGAGCAACCCCACGAGTGGCCAGTCTTCTGGCCATCTTCCCGGAAGTTCTTGGAGGTTTCAACGGGGACTAGGTTCTCGGGTTCTCCAACAGAGCGCTACTTCGAATTCATCGACTTGGTGGCTGAACTCGACGACGACTACGAGTGGTTTACAAGAGTGACGAGTTGGTGGGACGAGGGAGGCTCCCGGAGGTCTGTGTTTCTTAACCCCGTTCTCGTAGATAGATGTGCCTATGGACGGGATCCCGAAGTAGTTCCTGGTGAACTACTCGAAAGTAACGCGGCTGCGTTGGTGGGGATCGCCAGATACCTCGCCAATACGTTGGCCAAGGACGTGTCCGAAGTGGTCGAACACCTTTCCAAGCGGGAGGCCCCGCGCTTGGAGTGGAGGAAGGGGCGTCCGAGATCCGATCTCTGGGCTGACTGGAGGGTTCAGGGGTTTGAAATGGGCCTACGGCTCTGGATCAATGACCAAGGAGCCGCCATCGGGATCTCTCCGGGGCTGATCACACCTGGTTGGACTGACGAGGCTCTCGATGTTGTCTACCAGAACACAGCGGAAGGCTTCCGAATGATGGGCACCCGAGACTCAACCCACGGTGATGACGTCGGGTTTGTCGGGAGAACGGGGAGTTTCATATACGGGCGCTGGTACGAGCCAGACCAACTGGTCGATCTCGATTTGAGGGCAGAAGTAGTCGATGTGGCGGTAGCGGCCCGGCCGCTTGTCGAAGCTCTTATCAGTCGAGCCTCTGCGGAGACTGGCAAACCGCAAATCCCCGCCAAGAAGGACCCCAAAGAGCCACCAGTCGTAGATCCTTTGGAAGAAGCCGCCCTTGACCTTCTGGTTGACCGGGCGTTCTTAGATGACATCGAAGAACTGCTCAAGGACAAGGGCCAGGTGATCCTCTACGGCCCCCCCGGGACTGGTAAGACATATCTAGCTCAGAAACTGGCTGAGGCTCTCGCTCCCGACCCCGCTGACCGGGCATTGGTGCAGTTCCATCCCTCGACCTCCTATGAGGATTTCTTCGAGGGTTACAGGCCCGAGGAAGGGCCGGGTGGACAGATCGTCTACCGGCTGACCCCGGGTCCCCTGGCGCGCATGGTCGAACGAGCCATGGAGCAGCCTCAACGTTGTCAGATGATGATCATCGACGAGATCAACCGGGCCAACCTGCCCAAGGTGCTGGGTGAACTGCTGTTTCTGCTCGAGTATCGGGACAAGTCGATCTCCACCCTGTACCGACCGGAGGGGAAATTCAAGCTGCCGAAGTTGTTGTGGTTCATCGGCACCATGAACACCGCAGACCGGTCGATCGCGCTCGTCGATGCCGCTCTGCGACGCCGCTTCCACTTCGTGCCGTTCTTCCCCGACCGGGGCCCTACGCAAGGATTGCTAGACCGCTGGCTGAAACGTGGAGAGGAACCGTTGTGGGTGGATGAGTTGGTGACCAAGGTCAACGACGAGTTGACCGAAGCCCTCGGCGCGGATCTCCAACTGGGCGCGAGCCACTTCATGAAGAAGGGTTACGGTACCGAGCCGAGCGCGGACGACCCGGTCCTCCGCAGGATCTGGCGGTTCAATATCGAACCCTTCATCGAAGACCAGTTCTTCGGTAACGAGACCCAGATCAGTAAGTTCCGCCTCGGGCCGGTAATTACCCGCTACCGATCCTCGTTGGGGCTCGATGACCTCGCGGTCGGCCCTGGGGCGGCTGGCGACGAACCGGACGAGCAGGTCTAGGACGATGGTCGACCTTCCGCGGCTATTCGAGTACGAGACCGTCGCGATCCCTCTGTCGGACCGACGGGCCCGGCGGCTGGACTCGGAATCCGGCCGATACCTATCCGTAAGTCCCCATCCTGATCCGGGAGTGTGGTTCCTGACGGCCCGGGAGTACGTCGGCTTGCTGGTGGTGGACGACATGCGGATCCTGATCCGTCCCAAGATCAGGCTCGACAACCTCTTCCTGCTTCTCGAAGTTGGATTGCCCGAGCAGGCGTGGCGCAAGGAGGACTTCGACTACGCAACCAACCACGACCTCCTCCGATCCTTGGTGTCGTTCTTCGCCAGGACTGTAGAGACCACCCTCGCCCGCGGCCTATACCGGTCATACCGGAACCGGAACGAGGACCTCAAGGCGATCAGGGGCCGGATCGACTTCGGCCGACAACTGTCGCGTGCCCGCCTGCCGATGCCCGTCGCTTGCCGCTATGGGGAGTTCACTGCCGATGTGATCGAGAACCGGGGCCTGAGAGCCGCCCTCCGCCTCGCGTTGCGCGTCTCGGGCGTTCCGATTAAGGATCGGCGGCGTTTGATGCGTGAGTTGGTGGCGATGGACGAGGTGTCGGATGCACCGGTTTCAGGCGATGACCTCCAACACATCCACTACACCCGTTTGAACGAGCACTACCGGCCTGCCCTCGGGCTTGCGCGCCTGCTACTGGACAACCTGACACTCGTTGACCGGCGAGGAGCCACCACTGCGGCATCCTTCATGGTGAACATGAACAGTTTGTTCGAGAGGTTCGTCACCGAGCGCCTCAGCCGAGCTTTGCAGGGCCGCTTGGCGGTGGAGAGCCAAGCGAGCGGCTACCTGGACGAGGGGAGGCATGTGTCGATCAGGCCCGATCTCCGGTTCCGCCACCCAGGCTCCGGCTCGATCACCTACGTCGGTGACATCAAGTACAAGCTGACTGCCGACGGCCACGGACGCAGCGCCGACTATTACCAGCTGCTCGCCTACACAACCGCTTTGGATCTAGCCGAAGGAGTCCTGATCTACTGCCGGACCGATGGTGGCAAGCCTGTTGGGGAGGTAACGGTACGCCACTGCGGGAAGAGGCTATACGTCCGAGGTATTGACCTGAGCGGGTCGCCCCCTGAGGTTTCCAAGGAGATCAAGGACCTTGCCGGCTGGATCGCGACACGGTCAGGAACAGTTCGTTTGAACAGAGAGACACTCCCGATGTCGGCGAACATGGCCGGATAGGCCTCCGCAGTACGGCTAGTATCCGCCCATGGCTCAACTACAACTACGCCCCCACAGCGTCGGCGACATCATCGACGCCTCGTTCACCATCTACCGGAAACGCTTCGGCCCGATGATCGCCGTCAGCTTGCTGCTCGTGTTCATCCCGTGGGTCGTGAGTCTCGTCGGAGGCTGCACGATCGTGAACAACATGACATCGTGCGACTCGGCCATCGGCTGGATCGGCAGTATCGCGTCCCAGATCGGGTTTGTCGTGGCCTCCGCTGCCGCAACCCTTGTGGCCGCCGAGGCATACGTCGGGAGGTCGTCGGACTGGAGGCAGTCCGCTGCGGCAGGGGTGCGCAGGATCGTTCCGATCGTCGTCCTTACGGTGGTTGCCGCCGTGTTGATCGGGATTGGCGCGGTATTAATACTGTTTCCCGGGATCTTCCTGGCAGCATCCTTCGCCGTGGCCACACCTGCCCTGATGATCGAGAGGGTCGGACCGATCGATAGCCTCAAGCGATCCTGGCGCCTCGCGACCGGTGAACGGTGGCGGATCTTCGGTGCGGGACTGTCCATGATCATCATCGGAATCGTCGTGTTCGGGATTCTCGCCGCGATTGTCTACCTCGCTCTGTCGGGACTTGCCGGGATGAGCGACGGGGACTCGTCGTACTACGTCCAGCAGATTGTGACCCTGTTGAGCATCCCGCTGAGCGCCGCGGTCGGCACGGTTCTCTACGTAGACCTGAAGGTACGCAAGGAAGATCTGGACTCTGCCGAGTTGAACGCCCTCCTGTCCCGCACCGACTGACCGAGACAGCCAGAACGCAGCCGAAGCCCGGACGTCAGCAGCTGCCAGCCCTGGGTAGCCCGGACCGGTGTCGAATGCGTCGACTGCCCGGGTCTGTGACGCCGAGGCTCCCGTGCAGCCTCGGGGGTAGCTCAGATGCGGTTCGATGACCGGAAGCGTTCGACAAGGTCGTAGAATGACCCCCGCACCTGGCCCCGTCGTCCAGAGGCCTAGGACGCCGGCCTTTCAAGCCGGAAACGCGGGTTCGAATCCCGTCGGGGCCACCACAGGCGTCTTCGCGTGTTGTGGGGTGTTGAGTTCGCGGGTTAGGGGGGTGTGGTAGGGGTTTTGGGTGGTTTCGGGGGTCTTGGCGGTGTTCGGGATGGTTGTGGTGCTGGTGACGGTGGCGGTTAGCTGCGGACGTGTGTGGTCCGACAGGGGGCGCGTCGGCGGGGGATGGGCGAGGGTTGGTTTATGGGGGTGCCCGGGTGGGTGTGGGACTGGCCGGGTGAGGGATTGGTGCGTTTGGTGGGGTGGTGGGGGGGATCGTCTGTTCGGTGTGATCCGCGGCGATGTGGTTGCGGTTCTTGGGTCGGCGGGCTCGTCGGGTTTGTTTGAGGTTGTGGACGACGGCTGCCGTGAGCGCGGCGAGCGTGTGGGCGGCGGCGCCGAACACGCGACATGATTCGGGGTTGAAGCTGCCGTCGCTCTTTTTCATGCCGTTGACTCCTTCGACGGGGTTGCGTCCGGCGTAGTCGGTTGCCCAGTTCGTGGTGCCGCAGGCGTAGCGCTGGTAGTTGTCGATCTGGTCGATGCTGAGTGAGATCTTGCCGTCGCAGCAGTATTCGGTGTCGGGAACGGCGACGATGGGCTGGTTTGGGACGCTCGGTGCGGTTGGGCCGATTGGGGTTGTGGGCTTCGCTGTGGTCATGACTCGGCCCGAGCATTGCGGGCAGACGATCTTGATTCTTCCGTTCTTGAACGTTTGGACGACTCTGCAGGCCCAAGCCGCTCGGAGGGTTCCGGTCTCGGCGGCGGGCGTATAGGGTTGTCTCGGATGAGGGGACGGCGGACGATTGATGATGTGCTCACCGGACGGGCTGATGTAGCGAGACAGTGGTTCGAGGCCCCAGTTCTGGGAGCAGCCTTGTTCGTGATACCTGTGGTGTTCATCGAGGAGTACAGCACTACGGGATGGCCTCAGGCGGTGGCCGGGATTGCTAATTGGCTCATATGGGCAGTGTTCGCTGCCGAGTTCGCTGTGGTTATCTCTCTAGCGAATAGCCGGGCTGGTTACGCGCGGATGGCCTGGTTGGACCTGTTGATCATTGTCGTCTCGTTTCCTATCTTGCCGGAGTTGTTCGCTCTCAGCCGCCATCCTTCGACGACGTGCACCGCGACACCATTCGAGGGGTCCAGGATTCATCGCCACCTCGTTGATGGCGCTACCCACCAGAGTGTCCTTATACGTGTCGATCCCCACAACCACCATTGATTTCCCGATTGAACCGCCCCGGGTTTGCCGGAGAGTGTTTTACTTGACACCAGCTACCTGGGCTGGGGTGTGTTCGAGATGGTAGTTGGCCTCCCTTTCTGCTGGTGGTATGTCCCCGATGGGCTCTAGGAGCCGACGGTGGTTGAACCA
>JAPOQZ010000160.1 GCA_026710435.1 bacterium
CCGATCGATATTCTGCAATAATCCACTCACAGGAAGTGCCTCCCAACTCCGGGCCAAACTGCGGTTCCTAACAGCTATTGTCCCAGATCAGAGGCACTTTCCTGTGTCAATCCACCCCCGCTACACCGGTGGATTCAGGCTAAGTGGCGCCTTGCCGGCGAGCGCTATCACCCAAGGAACGAGGTTCGAATGTCCGCCATGAGTAAGAGACCAACGGTCCTTGCCCGTCTTTCCTGGAAGTTCAGCCATCATCCGGAAACCGTCGCTACCGAGGCGTTGAGCCACATCCTGACCGGGTCGGCTGCAGCAAGGGAGGCGCTCGGGGGCTTTCTGCAATCACACGGGGCCGAGGTCGGTCCCATTGCCAGTGTGCAGACCGAGGTCACCGGCGACGAGGGCGACAGACCTGACCTGGCCTGCTTTGACCAATCCGGTGCCACGAGGTTGCTGATCGAGAGCAAGTTCTGGGCTGGCCTGACGATTCACCAGCCGGTCACCTACCTCAAGCGGCTACCGGAGGATGAGCCGTCAGCGCTTATGGTCGTGGCTCCATCTCTAAGGATCGAGACCCTTTGGCCGGAACTCAAACGACGTGTACGCACGGAAATGAAGGTCGACCTTGGTGACACGAAAGACGGGTCGAATGTCCGCCGGGCTGCAGTAGGCACGCGTCGCTTGCTCATACTGGCGTCTTGGCGGGCGTTGCTGGAGGCCTTGGCCTCCAGAGTCGGCGCGAGCGACGCACAGGCTGTCGACGACATTCACCAGTTGTTGGGACTTGCTGATCTGCAGGATTCAAGAGAGGCATTCCTTCCGCTGCGTCCGGAGCAACTGGACCCTGAGATCGGGCGCCTGATTTCGAACCTGCACCGAGTTGTAGAGGACGTGTGCACGCGTATCTTGCGCACGGATTGGGCGGATGGGAGCGGCTTTATGTTCTCGCGGACTGGCGGATACATCCGGTACATGAGGTTGGGCGGATGCGCAGTTTGGTTCGGCCTCAAATACGACCCGTGGTCAAGACTCGAGCGAACCCCTATCTGGCTTGGATTCCAGACGTCGGCACGACACGACGGTATACCTCGAAAGCTGATACGGCACTGGGGAGAGAACCCGCCCGAATCACTCGCGACGGAGAGCCTGGTTCCGATCCGTCTGCTCACGGGTTGCGAGTACCAGGAGGTTCTTGACGATGTGGTCAGGCAACTCCAGGACCTCGCCAGTGCGTTCCAGGAGATCTACACCGCCGACGTCGGAACTCGGCCTGACGCAGGCGAGTAGCTCCTTCGTAGAGGATAGATTCTTCCTTTGGTGCGGTACCCAACGTCTAGTTGTGCTCGGCGACCTTGGACGCTCTCGAAGGCGCCGGTGTCGCTTCCGATGCACGATGGATAGCGGGGGAGTTCCACCGGTGTAGATTGGGGAGTCCCCGCCCCCGGGGACCTGAACGCCGAACCTGGAAGGTGTATTGATGACCGTGTTCCCTAGCGTGACCGACGCGCGCCGCATGGCGATGTTCGCCGACTGCCCCGGTCCGGTCCGGGTGTTGATCGACGCCGATGCCGCCAACGAGATCGATGACCAGTTCGCCATCGCTTGGGCGATGCTCTCTCCCGATCGCATGGATGTCGAGGCGATCGTGGCGGAGCCTTACGGTCACCTCCACATGCGGGAAGAACTGGTCGCCACGGTGAAGGCCCGGCAAGAGAACACCAGCACCGACCTGGCCGAGGACAAGCACGAAGCCTGGGCCTTACACCTGATCGCCAACGGTATCGATCCGGCGACGATGGAACTGACAGGTCCGGCGGAAGGGATGGAACGCTCCTACGAGGAGATCATCACCGTTCTTGACAAGATGGGTATCGCTGCTTCGGGTCTCGCGTACCGCGGGTCCGACCGTTACATGCCCGCGGCCGATGTTCCTGTGGAGAGCGAGGGCGCAGGGCGGATCATCGAGGCGGCCCTGTCGGCCGACGATCGGGTTCTGTTCGTGGTGGCGATCGGTGCGGTCACCAACATCGCCTCGGCTCTTCTGATGGCACCCGAGATCGCCGAGCGTATGGTGGTCACCTGGACCTCCGGGTATCCGACCTGGACCGACCTGAGCAACCGGCCGTCGCTCAACCTGGTTCAGGATCCCCACGCCTCGAGACTCCTGTTCTCGTCGGGAGTGCCGCTGGTGTACCTGCCCGGGTTCCACATCGGGGCGCAACTCCGCTTCTCGCTTCCCGAGATGGAGACCTGGATCAGGGGCCGAGGGGAGATCGGCGACTACCTCTTCCACCTCTACACGCACAACCCGATCCGTATCCAGCGCGGTATCACTCCGTTCCCCGGGCAGTCCTGGATCATCTGGGACCTCATCAATGTGGCCTGGTTGATAGATCGGAGTTGGGTGCCGACGAGGGCAACACCCACGCCCCGTCTCGACGGGGGCCTCTACTGGCGGGCAACACCGGACGGGCCGCTGATGCTCGAAGCCGTGGGCATCGATCGGGATGCCATCTACTACGACCTGATCACCAAACTCGACGCCCGAGAGCGGATCCTGTCGGACCGGGCGGCGGGTCCGGTTGGTTCCTGAAAGGAAGGATGGAGATGAAGGCAGCAGTACTGCTTCCCGAGGGCGGTCTCGAGATCGAGGACCGTCGGGTTCCCGCACCGGGTCCCGACCAGATCCTCGTCGCGCCCCGCTTCGTTGGGATATGCGGCTCCGACCTCCACTACTACAAGGACGGGCGCATTGGGGACTGGCGGATCCTGCAACGCCACGTCCTGGGTCACGAATTCGCGGGCGTGGTGGCCGAGGTGGGCTCCGGGGTCGACAACGTGGAGGTCGGGGATCACATCGCCATAGAACCCATCATCCCCTGCGAAGCCTGCGACGCGTGCCGGCGCGGAATCTACAACGTCTGCCCGAACATCCGGTTCACCGGCTCACCCCATACGGACGGGGCTCTCCAGGAACTGGTGGCGGTGCGGGCCGGCAGTGCACATCGCCTGCCCGATGGGATGCCCTTCGAGTTGGGCGCCCTGGTCGAACCGACGTCGATAGCGGTCCACGCGGTTCGGAGAAGCGGCCTCCGCGAGGGGGAGTCCGCAATGATCGTCGGTGCCGGTCCCATCGGTCTTCTGATCCTGGCAGTGGCCCGCGCCTACGGGGCCGGAGCTGTGTACTGCACCGACCTCAGCCTGGGTCGGCTGGACCTGGCCGAACAGCTCGGAGCTACCGGCGCCCTGCACGTGGGAGGGCTGGAAGCCGGCGAGATCCTGGAACGCACCGACCCGGCCGGGTTCGACGTCGCCTTCGAGGCGGTGGGCACCCCTGGCACCCTTGAGACAGCCATGCGGATGGTCAGGCCGGGTGGGAGGGTCGTGGCGGTGGGCGTGAACATCGCGGAGCGGATCCCGTTCAACATGATGCTGGCCCAGTCGAAGGAATCGACGGTGATCCCCGTCTACCTTGGTAGGAACGCCTTCCCCGAGTCCATCGAACTCCTCGCGTCGGGACGCATCGACGGAAACCTGCTGATCAGCCACCGCTTCCCGCTCGAGCGGACCGCCGAGGCGATGGAAACCTCCCTCGGCGCCAACACAGGCGCCGTAAAGGTCATGGTCGAAGCCGCCACCAAGAGCACGGACGGCTTCTAGTGGCCCGGATGTTCTTCGACGACGACGCTGACGTCCGTCACGTCCAGGGTCAGACCGCATGCATCGTCGGGTACGGCAACCAGGGCCGCTCCCAGGCTCTCAATCTCCGGGACAGCGGAGTGGAAGTCATCGTGGGGAGCCGCCGGGATGACTCCTACGAGACCGCCCGGATGGACGGTTTCGAAGTGGTAGCGGTTCGCGAGGCGGCTGAACGAGCAGACATCGTCTTCTTCCTGGTTCCCGACGAAGTCATGCCCCAGGTGTTCGAGGAGGAAATACACCCGGTACTCCGGTCGGGCGACATGCTGGTCTTCGCCAGCGGCTACAACATCGCGTTCGAACTTCTAGAACCCCCACCGGATGTCGATGTGGTGTTGATCGCCCCTCGGATGATCGGCGCGGGAGTGCGCGATACCTACTTGAGCGGGGAGGGGTTTCCCAGCCTCGTCGCGGTTCACCAAGACGCCAGCGGGGCAGCCTGGCAGCGGACGCTGGCCCTGTGCAAGGGGATCGGCTCCACCCGGATGGGCGTGATCGAGTCCAGTTTCCTCGAGGAGGCAACCGTCGACCTCTTCGCAGAGCAGGTGGGTTACCTCTACGCGGTCCGCCGCTACTGCGAGGTCCTCGTCGAGGCCGGATGCAGTCCCGAAGCGGCAATGCTGGAGTTCTACGCCTCGGGCGAAGGCATCGAGACCGCCAAGGCGTACCGCGACTTTGGGCTTTGGGACCAGATAACGCTACATTCCCGCACGAGCCAGTACGGGCAGGAGGTGACCGCCCGGCTCTCCCCCGAGGAGGAGGAGACCGAGAGGACACGGCTCAGAGCGATCATCTCCCACATCCAGGATGGTTCTTTCGCCCGGGAGTGGGCGGCGGAGCAGGGGGCCGGATTCCGCGAGTTCGGCCGGATCCGGGACTTGAACATGTCCCACAAGATGAGGATGGCCGAACGGAGGCTGTACAAGGTGCTGGGGCGGGTTCCCGATGGAGGTCCTTCATGAACAATGCAGGGAGCACGTAGCGGCGAGAGGCCGTGCCTGGGGATCCGGATGTCCTACCGGTAGCCCCCCCGCCCGATGATCGGGCGGGGGAGCTACCGGTAGAGCCACGAAGGCAAAACGAGACAACGAACAACAAAGGAGGACGCCGGCCTATGCGCTCGACTACAAACATCAAAGGACTGCTGCGCCTCGGGGCGTTGCTGTCGGTCCTTGCTCTCGTGGCCGCGGCCTGCGGTAGCGAGGACGCCACGCCGGAGACCATAGTTGTCACATCGATCGTGACAGAGGAAGTCGTGGTCACCGAGGAAGTCGTGGTCACCGAGGAAGTGGTGGTCACATCGATCGTGACAGAGACCGTCACTGAGACGGTAGAGGTCGAGGTCGAGGTTCCGGTCGAGGCCGAGCCGATGGGACCCTCCGGGCCAGGGCTACTGGACCTGAGTGACTCCGGACTCGCCGGCAAGTCATGGGACGAGATCGTGGCCGAGGCGGACGGCACCCGGCTGAACTGGTTCATGTGGGGCGGTAGCGCAGTCATCAACGCCTACATCAACGGCTGGGTCAAGGAGCAGGCGGCGGAGCGCTACGGGATCGACCTCAACCAGGTGCGCATAACCGACACCGTCAACGCGGTGGACACGGTCATCAGCGAAACCGAGGCCGGCGAGTTCGCCAGCGGTTCGGTGGACATGATCTGGATCAACGGCGAGAACTTCAAGACGATGAAGAACGCCGGACTGCTGTTCTGCGGCTACTGGGACATCATGCCCAGCATGGCCAATGTCGACCAGCAAGC
>JAPOQZ010000111.1 GCA_026710435.1 bacterium
CGATGATCGACTCCGACTGGAAGCTCATCGAGCTGGTAACCGGCTACCAGCCTGCAGCGGCGATCACTACAGCTCATCGGCTCGGGGTGTTCTCCGTTCTCGGGCCCGTTCCTCGATCGATCGGTGACCTGGCGGAGGAATTGGCGGTGGATCCGTCCAACCTGGCGGCCTTGCTGGATGCGTTGGTCGGGATCGGTCTGCTTGAGGGGGACGGCGCCTGGTATGCCGCCACGCCCTACACCGTTGAGCGTCTGGGTCCGGGCGGGGAGATGGGCTTGGTCGTAGCCAAGGAAGCGGTGTTCGCCGGAGCCTGGTCCCGCCTGGATGAGGTGGTGACCGGAGGGCGCCCGGTCATGGAACCCTGGCGATCCCAACTGGACCGGAACCCGGAGCAGGCCCGAGCCTTCCTGGAGGCGCTCGATGTTCTCGCCAGGATCGGTGGGCCGCCGCTCCACGAGCTCTACGAGCTCGCCCCTGGCAAGCGGGTGCTGGACGTGGGTGGTGGCCTGGGAACCTATGCCCGCCTGCTCTCCGAGGCGGGCTCTCATGTCACCCTGGTTGATTACCCGCTCGTTGCGGGCTGGGCGAGCCAGGAATTGGAGGGCACGGGTGTGAACGTGGTGGGGGTGGACGTCTTCGAGCATCCTTGCTGCGGGGTGACGCCCGGATCGATGGACGCGGCCCTGGTGTCCCACCTGGTCCATGACCTCACCGAGGACCGGGCGATGGAGCTGCTGCAAAGAGTGCGGTTGGCGATCGCGCCGGGTGGCCAAGTCGTGGTCAACGACTTCGCCGCGGACAGCGGTCCGGGAGCGTTCGGCGCACTCTTCGATGTCATGATGAGGGTCGAAACCGGTGGGGCGGCTCATTCGCGAGCAACCCTCGAATCCATGCTGGCCGGGGCGGGTTTCGACGGGATCAGGCGGTTACCTTACGACGATCCCCTAACGGTCTACACAGGCGGCAACCCGTGAGGTCCTCTCCTCTCGTGAGATCTGCGCGCGCCAGCGGCGGTCGTCATTGAATCGGGCCGGCTGCTAGCAACGGGGGTTCCATGGTGTCTGAAGGCCCCGCCGGTCCGTCCGGCTTATAACTAGGATGCCCTCCCAAGCCGCGTTGTCGGCTGTTCCATCTCCGGATAAAGGTGTCGGTGTCGCATGATTCCCGTGGCTCAGCAAACCGGGACCGGTTCATCGGCGGCCTGTGGCGGGGGTTCGAGCTTCGTGTGCGACACGGTCTACGAGTGGACCGGCAGCCCGGTGGTGGCCGAGATAGCCGCCTGGTTCGTGGAACGCGGGTTGACGCTGCTCCTGATCCTGCTCGGCGGGTGGTTGGTCTCCAAAGCCGTCAAGCGCGCAATCGGGCATTTCACGGACCGGATAGGCAGACCGGATCTCAGGGATGTGGGTCGTGATCCGGCTGCTAACGAAGAAGCGGAAACGGTGCGCGCCAAAGCCAGGGCTGAGACGCTGGCGGTGGTCCTCCGTAGCGTGGCTCTGATCGCCATATGGGGGCTGACGGCGCTGCTGGCTCTGGGGCAGCTCAATATCAACCTCGGGCCCCTGATCGCCGGCGCCGGCATCGTCGGCGTCGCAATAGGTTTTGGTGCTCAGTCAGTGGTTAGAGACTTCTTGAGTGGGATATTCATGATGATAGAGGATATCTATAGCGTAGGAGATGACATAGATTTCGGGCGGGGTCGGGGAACCGTGGAGAAGATAAGCCTGCGATCCACTTCGATACGAACCCGCCAGGGGGTGGTCTGGAATGTTCCCAACGGCAAGCTCGACTTCGTGGCCAATTACTCGCAGCTATGGGCCCGAGCGCAGATCGATGTGGAGGTCTCCTACGACAGCGATCTGCGCCAGGCGATGGAGGTCATCCGCCAGGCGGGTCTGGAGATGTGGCAAGACCCGGA
>JAPOQZ010000186.1 GCA_026710435.1 bacterium
GCCGGCTCGTCGGGCGCCTCCAGCGGCGTGTCCGGCGACTTCCACACCAGATCCAGCGTGTACACCTTGTGCGCGATCTTGTCGCTGGCCATCACCCAGGCATAATCGTGAGTCTCCGACGGCGACGGTCCCCAACGCTGGAACCAGTGGTACGTCACGAGCTTCACAGTGTTCACCCCCGGCGCCATCAAGACGCGCGCGCCAATGCTCGACGGCTGATTGTTGCCTATTCCACGCCAAGGGCACTCGCGACAGTCGGGATGATGCACGGTGTCGCCCTCGACTCCCGCAAACGCCCACCCAGGAAGGCCCGAATCACGTAAAACTTTGGACGGGAACAGGTTCTTGAATATCGCCACGAACCTCAACTCGGTGAGATCGTCGGGCACGTACACTACGTAGTTTTGCCGGTCGGGGCTGAACTTCGGGTAGAAGATGATGTCCGATGTCGTCGCGACGCTCTCGACGGTCACATTGTCGTCGCACATGACAACCTTGATCTTCCCCTTCTCGGCGGTGGCCGCCCGGTCCGCCTTGGGCACACATGTCGGCGTGAGCAGCTCCCGACCGTCGGAGCGGCCTTCCGCACCAGGGGGATCTGCAAACTGTGGAAACTGAGCCGACGCCGTACCAACGGGCACCAGCAGCACCGCAAACACCGCCAACACCGCCACTACCACTGCCGAGAACAGCAGCGGCGACCGGGCACTCATATCCGTCCGAAGCGACATTGGGGATACCTGCTTTCTGTGTAGAACCGCCTTACTGAAGCACGCCTACTGCCAGAAGAGACGCGCTCCTTGTTGCGAACGCGCCGCAATAAGACTCGCTCACGACCGTCCTCCTCGTTGACAGCGGCCCATAGGGGAAACGTCATGCTAGCCAGCCCTGATTCTTCACGGGTTGGCCGGTCCGGGGGTTTGGTGTGGTCTGTGGGGGTGGGTTGTCGTGGAGGGGCAGGTGGGGATGGCTGGGAGGTGCTGTCTGGGACGTGGTGTGGTAGACCCGGGGCGGTTCGGGTGGCTGCTGGTAGGGGTGGGGCCGGTTTAGGTGAAGGTGTTGATGTGTTGGTGGGCTTGGTGTAGGAGGTGGGCGGTGGGCCAGGTGTGGGGGATGCGTATGGTGGTTTGTCGGGCGTGGCGTATGAGCCGGGCTGGGGTGTGCCATAGATGCCAGCGCAGTGTTTTGGGTCTGGCTTTGTGGAGGCGGGGGCCTTCGAGGCAGAGGAGTTGGAACCAGCGGACGAGCGCGTCGGCGTAGGTGACGAGCGCTAGCCAGGCGCGGTTGGCGTCGAGGTCTGTGAAGGGGAAGCGGTTAGCGCCGCTGTCTTTGAGACGGGCGATGGTGTTCTCGACTCGGGCGTGGGCGCGTATGTCGGCGTCGGATTGGGCGGGGGTGAGGTCGTTGTCGGTCCAGTGTCCCCAGTATCGCCATTCGTCGGAGGGGAACAGGGACCGTTGCGCGCCCCGGTGTTTGGGTTCGCGTCGTACGATGAGGCGTGTCCCTTTGGGCCGGCGGCTGGTATCGACCAGATGTGTTAGTTCTATCACATGGGCTCGGACCCGGGGTTCTTCGCGTTCGCTTTCTGGTTGTTCCCGGTGTCGGTTGCCAGCGGCTGCGCTTCGTTTGCGGGGAAGGGCCGGTACCCAGCGTGGGTCGTCGGTGGGTGTCCGGCGGATGGCAGACTCGATATAAGACGCACGACGCACCCCGACAGAGAACCCGACGTTGCGTTCCCGACACGCGTCGGCGCAGCTTCGACCCCCCGCCGAGTCACACCGGACCCGCAGCGGTTGGACAACCAGGTCCGGGTCGTCGCCCCGCCGATGCCCCACAGCCACCCGTTCGGGCAACGCTTTGACGGCCGCGTCCAGGACGTCGGTGTGGTCAGAAACGTTGTTGGCCGCCGCGTTGCCCGGACGTAGCAGAACTGACAAAGCCTCCCCGGCGGCGTCCAGGGTGCAGTACATAGGATGGAACCCGAATCCCCGCTTATACGTCGGGGCCGTGCCCTCCTTGTTCTCCGAATGCACCTCATGCAGCGACGAATCAATGTCGGACACCACCGGCCCGTCGGTGTTCACCAAACGCCCCCACACCCGGTTACGCAC
>JAPOQZ010000101.1 GCA_026710435.1 bacterium
CTCGCCCTCATCCACGACACAACAAAAACGTGAACACGCCCTAATCAGTTTCCGGTATTCGCCCAGAATACGCCATCCATCGTCTAGGAGGGTGCTGACCAATGACGATTGCTGGGGCCTGCCGTCCGCCGACCAGGGATTATGCCGGCGGTTGGCATGCCGCTGGTGGATTGCTCAGTACCCTCCTAGGACGAGAGAAGCCCGGTCACGAATGTCCAGGAGAATCTTCTCCGCAGCGACTTGGCACCGTTGATCAGCCTGAGGGGTACCTCCGTCCGCTACGACGAGCACATTCGTGTCGACAACTTTCCACTTCATCAACGCTGCGAGCGCCTGACGCCAGCCTCTACGATCGCACCTGCCTCGCCCATGAGATCACCGAAGAAGTCCCTTGGCCAGTTCGAAATCCGCCCGAACTCGTCCAGTCCAAGGGGCTCGATTCGGGAACGCCCCTCATCCTGAGCGCAGAAGTACAGTGCCACACTCTCCTTCGAGTGCTTTTCTTCTGCGATCCTACGTTGGATACGTGTCAGCAGGTGCTCGCTATGGCTCTCGACGATCACCTGAGCACGTCTAACCCGTGTAGTTTCGAGGATGATGTCGGCCAAACCGGACTGTACTGACGGATGGAGATGCAACTCCGGCTGCTCGAGAATCACCACGGAACCCTCTGGAACGGACGCCAGAAGGCCCAGAACCGGAAGCACCTGGGAGACTCCGAACCCCACATCGGGCAGCAGCACCATGGCCGAGTCGGGGGTTCGCTGGATCATCACCTTGTAGAGATCGACGTCAGGGGCGATCCGCTCTACATCGAAAGTCTCGACCAATTCCAGCTCCTGCAGCCACTCCCTAACCACCTGCTGGACTCTTTCCCTCTTGACCGGGTATCCATTTTTTCTTAGTTTCCGGGCGATCCACTCCTTCTTCGGACGCGTCTCTGACGCGAGCAATGCCTCAATGGTCCGCTCACCGGACACACCCACTCCAGACGGCACCGAGCCCTGCCACCGGTACTCTCGGTCCGGCCTCCTCCGCAGAGGCCCGAGGTAATACACCCCATCGAACTGTTGCTGCAACGAGAGTTCGAACAGAGAGAGGAAGTCGGCATTTTGGAACCGCTTGAATGACTCATCAGGGAACCCGTAGTACTTCGAGGGAGGCGGAAACCCGGACGGCCGGCCACGATGTCGCATGAGATAGTCGTGCTGTCCGTTGACACACACCTTGAGGTCATACCCCTTTCGAGGTCCCAGGCGCGTATACTTGATGTGAATACCCGCTCCCACGTACACGAGTTCCTGAACGTAGGGGCTATTGGTACGATCAAGCATTATCTGCGTATTGAAGGAGTAGTTTACACTGCGACCGAGTTCGATATCCGAGACGCTCTCGCGAAGTTCTTTGGAAAGTGTTTCGTCGTTCCAGGAAACGGCGAACTCCAACCGAGACTCTGGGTCATGATTGTGGAAGATGTCGGTCATGAGCCCGAGCGATATCAGCGAACGCCCATCCCCCAGATTCAAGACTTGCCGCCGATCGACCGACTCCGCCGACTGCTTAAGCAGAAGGAGCGCTTGGAGCAGGCTGGTCTTGCCGGAACTGTTCGTTCCAAAGAACGCTGTGACCGGCTCCAATCTGATGGATCCACTGGCCGGCCAGGACTTGAAGTTATTCACTCGCATCTCGGTAAACATCGTTGGATCATCCCCTCAACGTTCCCATACTAGGCGAGTGGTCCTGTACAGAGGCTGCCCCTCCATGATCTGGGCGCTTGTCATCGGCGATCGGAGCAAGGGGGGCTCGTCAGCACCCTTCCATCTAAGCCACAACGTCATCCGCCGCACACCAACCCCGGCAGGCGGGTCCAATGGTGAGGGTTGAACCGGCGGACTTCCGTACAATGGTCGGGATGGAAGGTAGAAGGATGGAGCCCGGCGGAGCCGTTCGATGCTACAGGCATCCGGACCGGCCCACGGTTCTGCGCTGCTCGAAGTGCGACCGGCCCATCTGTGGCTTCTGCTCGCGCGAAGCCCCGGTAGGTCAACGATGCCCGGACTGCATGCGAGGCTCGGGGGTCACACGGGTGGTTGCCGCTCGGCGTTTCTCCGGGGGACTCACTCCCGCCGTTCTCGCGATCATCGCGGTGTCCGTCATCGCCTACCTACTCCAGCGCTTGATCCCGCAGATCACCTTCGAGTTCGCCCACATAACGCAGTTCGTGCAGCAGGGAGAGTGGTGGAGGCCTGTGACGGCCGCCTTCCTCCACTCGAGAGGTTCAGTGCTGCACATACTCTTCAACATGTACGCCCTGTACCTGTTCGGTCCGCGCCTCGAACGGCAGGTGGGGACCGTCGCGTTCGTCGGTCTGTACCTGGCTTCCGCCCTCGGCGGAGGGGTGGCGTTCCAGTTCCTTTCGGAAGGAGGCGCCGTCGGCGCGTCGGGGGCCATCTTCGGCCTGTTCGGAGCGGTTCTGGTAGGGACCTACCCCCTCCGACGCACTCCTCAGGGCGCCAACCAGTTCCGGAGGCTCCTGCTGCTGCTGGGCATCAACCTGGCGCTGCCCCTCCTCGTTCCCGGAATCGCGTGGGAAGCGCACGTCGGTGGACTGGTCATGGGCATGATCGTCGTCTCGCTGTGGCAGCATATCCCGCCCGGGCCTAGGGCCCCGTTGTCGCGGCGGCTGGTGGTCTACGGCTTGGCTGCGGTAGCCCTTCTCCTGATCGTGGCGGCCTAGGAGGGTGCTGAGCAATCCACCAGCGGCCTGCCACCCGCCGGATGAAGGTCCCGCCTGGACGAGACGGGACTGTCGAAACAGCCGTAATCCCTGGTCAGGTCAGGGCTCATATCCCACACCGTGTGTGCCAAGTACAAACCCCCCGCTCAAAACTCGGGCCTAACGGCCGGGGTCGACCCTATCGGCCCCGGGCCGGAGTCCCTGTGCAACAATAGGGGGTTGTGGTACGAAGGAACAGGCCGCTGCTAGCCGAGATTCTCCCTCCGGAGGAACGAGCCATCGAAGCCGTGGTCGCCCGCTACCAGCGGGTGGCGGGCGCGGTAACCAGGGTGGCCCGGACTCTGACCGGTCGTGATGATCTACGGGTGGTTCTCGGATCTTCGAGCCGGGCGTCGGAGCAGGAGGTGGTGATCGACCCCGGCCTCTTCCAATCTGCCTACGGACGGAGGGCGCCCGTGACACCAGAGGAAACAGCGCTGGCGTCCGCCCTCCATGAGGTGGTTCATCTGGTGTCGGCTGACTTTGACGAGCGACGGACCATCCCGAGCGAGTGGGTGGCCGGTGCGGTCGAACCTCCCGCCGACGGAGAGATCACACTGCTCGAGGCGCTGGAGCAGACGGGAGGTCCCCCTGCCGAGGCTCTCTTCTTCGCTATCGAGGACGCCCGGCAGGAAGCACAGGGGATGGCCTCCTATCCGGGTGCCCGCTCCGTGCTGACAGATCTTTACCGAGCGTCTCTCCCGGGAGCCTTCAGCCGTCACGGACCCCTCGCCCGGTTCGCCATAGCCTGTTTCATGACGGTGGGCGGCTACCTTCCCGCCCCGTCGCTGGAGAGGCGGCTCGATCAGCGTTCTGGCGGAGCGTGGCGGGATGCCCTCGGGCTATTGGAGAAGGCGGAGTCCGCAGAGGACCCTTGGGAGGTCGCCGGCTTGGCGATCCAGTTGCTGGCCGTAGCCCGCATGCACGGCCTGGTTACGGAAGGTTCGGAAGAATCGGCGACTAGCGACCGGCAGCAAGCGGAGAAGGAAGCCATGATCGACGGACTGGACCGTGTGCGCCTCTTCTCCCCCATCGTCGAGGACGCCGAGCGCTACAACGAGACCCGCTCGAACACGCAGCAGGCCGTCGCCCCGAGCGGGATGCCCGCGGCGCTGGATAGGGCATCGGGTGACGGGACGGATCAGCTTCTCATGGTCAGCCAAGCGCCCGTCGTCTACCTGCCCACCGGCCAGAGCGGCAAGCTGGCTGTGGGCAGGGTGCCCGAGCCATTCCGCCGGTTCGCCCCGCGGGGCCGGGTGGCGCTGCTCGAATCGGCCCGTGAATGGAACGTGGACCAGCGTCAGGTGGGAGGTGAGTTGTATCCGTTGTTCGTTGCCAACCAGAGAAGGGGCCTCCGGTCGGGCTTCGATGCAGGAGACCTGTCCCCCCACGCTGCCCTGCTGCTCGGAGGTGGTCTGTACCAGCGGATGTTCGAGCGACGCTCGATCTCGACTCGCCGTTCCTACGCGGTGAGCGTACTCGTAGACGGATCCGCCTCGATGCTCCAGCCTCGCCGCTTGGCCGCACCCCGTGACCGGCGGCCCTGGGGTCTGGCAGCGGCCATGCTCGGAGCCTGGACCCTGGCCGCCATGTGCAGCGAGCTGCAGGTGGATTTCGAGGTGGCGCTCTTCAATCGGGCGTTCGCCGCGAGGGTGGACGACACCGAGTGGACGTACTCACGCCGGCGAACGGCGGCGATCAGCGAGTTGCGGCGCACCCATGGATCGGCCGCTGACCGGCTTACTTCCACCGTGAACCATTACCTGCTGTCGAGCTTCCAGGAGCCGTGGAGAAGGTCGGACGATGTGCTGGCGGGACTCTTCTGGACCGCCTCCAAGATCGGCGAGGCCGGCATGGAGGCCCGCCGTGCACCGAAGGAGGCCCCTCCGGTATCCCTGTTCGAGAAGGCCGCCAACGTTGACGAGTTCAACGTTACGTACGCGGCCGAACGTCTGGCCAACCATGGGGCGCAGGTGCGGATCATGGTGGTGCTGGCAGATGGCATGACCAGGGGGTCGGTCGAAGCTCTTGCCCGATCAGTCGAGGAGGTCGACGGCCGGGGCACCACGGTGCTCGGGATTGGAGTCGGCGACGATACCGTCGTGTCGGCCTACCGGCACCACCAGGTGATATCGCGGCCCGACGAACTCGCCAACTCGATGGTGGTGGGGGTGGGCATGGCATTGCGTCGCGGGCTGGCCATGTACGGGGACGACACCTGGTGGATCCGAGCCGGCCGCCAGAGCCTGCGAACGAACAATACGATCACGACCCGGGAGCGCCGGAGTGCCTGAAAGACCGAGACCCGTCACCTTCACGGACCCCAACGGGGAAGGTGACCCCATCACCCTCAACACGTTCGTCTTCCCGATGGACGGACTGAAGGATTACCACCAGCGGATCGCCAAGATCCCGGAGCCCGACCCCCATTACGTGGACGTCGGCATGTTGTACCGCTTCGCCCAGGTGGAGAGGATCCGCAGGGAGAAACCACCGGGGACCGTCCCACTCCACTTGGCGGTCCGCGGGCACATGGGAACCGGGAAGGATCACGACATCGAGCAGTTCGCCGCCCTTCTGCGACTCCCCTACTACCGGGTTCCGCTGACCGGCGAGGTACGGGACATCACCCTGATCGGGTCGGTGAAGCTCTACGGCGACGGGATGGGCGGTACCGAGAGTCGGTGGGAGGACGGGGACATAACGCGGGCGCTGCGGGGTCCGGCGTTGCTCAACCTGTCGGAACTCAACGCCGCCGGAGCTGAGACTCTGTTCGCTCTCCACGGGCTGCTCGACCGTTATTCGGCTCTCGATCTCCCGACAGGCGAGTCCGTTGCGCTGAGGGAAGATGTGAGGCTGTTCGGCACAATGAACCCCACCGACCTGAGAGATTATGCGGGTACGCAAACTTTGAACAAGGCCTTCGCCGACCGTTGGGTGATCTGGGAGAAGGAGTTCCCCGACACGACCGAGATCGAGGCGATGCTGGAACGTCGCTACCCGTCGATGGCGGAACCTTACGTGAAGCACATCAGCCGCCTTGCGACCGAGATCAATACCTCCTTCCTCTCCACCGACCCCGGTAGCCGCGTCGAGACGCCGATCAGCCTCCGCAGTGTCCTGGACCGGCTCCCGGCCGGCCTGATGATGTTCGCCGACCGGGGAGATCCTCTCCGGTGCGCCTGGCAGACGATGGTGCTCCCCCACATCGACTCGTATGACGTGGACCACTACGAAACGGTCTGGGCGGCGTGCGTTCGCAAGGGACCGGCCAGACCGCCCTTCGGACCTTGAGCGCAGGCCGCACCGCGCGCCGGGTGGCCGCAGTGGACATCGGCACCAACTCCACCAGGCTGCTGATCGCAGATGTCACCACAGACGGGCTCGTGGATGTCGAGCGGGTAGAGAACGTGACCGGGCTCGGCCGGGGCGTGGACAGTTCGGGGCGTTTGTCACCGGCCGCGATCGAGCGCACCACCCGGATCTTGGGCTGTTACGGCAGGCGCATCCGGGAAGCGGGCGCGAAAGCCGCCCGAGGCGTGGCGACCTCGGCGGCGCGCGACGCCACCAACCGGGACGAGTTCGTCGAGGATGCCCGGCGCGCGTTGGGATTCCGGCCCGACATTATCGATGGCGAGGAGGAAGCGCGCCTGGTGTTTGCGGGCGCCACCGGTGGCATGCCCGATCCCGGAGCAACGGTGGTGGTCGACATCGGCGGGGGAAGCACCGAGGTCGTCACAGACGCCGGAGGGGTATCGACAGACATCGGCTCAATACGGCTCACCGAGCGGTGCCTACCCGACCACCCGGCATCCGGACGGGACCTTGGTGCGGCGCGCCGGGAGGCTACCCGGGTGATGGGCGCCGCGGATCTGCCACGGCGGTCGGTGGCGATGGGAGCTGCAGGCACCTGGACGAGCCTGGCGGCCATGCAACTTGGGCTCGACACCTACGATTCCCATGAGGTTGAGGGGACCACCCTCGAGTTGGAGGAGCTGATGCAGTTGGTCGCATGGCTTGGTTCACTCAGCCTGGAGGAGAAGCAAGCCATTCCCTCCCTCGACCCGGAGAGGGCACCGATCATCCTCGGGGGGGCGGTCGTCGCAGAGACATCACTCCGGTTACTCGGCCTGAGACGGATCACCGTGACATGCCACGACATCCTCGACGGGGTGTGTTTGTCAATGGTCAGTGGTCGCTGATCGGTGGCATGGCCCGTTGCATCTCTTCAGCCCGATCATTCTCCGCCACTCCCCGGTCTGAGATCGCTGCAAGTGCCGAATCCTGTCCGGTGAGGCGCAGCTTCCGTAGTCGCCATCAGTAGTCGAGGGTCGTGTCTCGCCTGATGGTCTGCCAGCGACGACAGCCTCCGGCATGGAACCAGCGCTCCACCTTGACGCCTTCGGTGTTCCCGATCATGAAACCTCGGTCCACATCACGCTCGTCGGCATCGGTCAGCTTCTCGGGAGGGTCGGGCACGTCGCCATAGACCCACTCTGCGACCGGGCGTTCGCCGCAATGCGGGCAAGCGAGACGCAGAACCATCAGTGTGTGGTCCCCGTCGAACCGGGATCGAACATCAACCGGTCCTCCTTGAATCGATCCAGGGAGAAGGGCGCGATCAGGTCGGGAGTGCGGTCTGTTGCGATGAGTTCCGCCATCTGCTCTCCTCCGGCGGGTATCCCCTTGAAACCCCATGTTCCCCAGCCGGTCGTGACCAGGAATCCGTCGACCCCCGTGTACCCCATGATCGGAGACATGTCGACCGACATGTCGCAGACGCCGGTCCACTGGCGCAGGATCTTCAGATCGCGAAGAAACGGGAGCAGTGTCACCGCCGAGTGGGAACATGAGGAAAGGAACTCGTAGCTGGAGCGGTACGAGTAGCTCGGCTGGAGATCTATGCCCCCACCCAGCAGCATCTCACCCCGCGCCGTCTGGCTCACGTAGAAACCGAGTTCGACCGAGGCGACTATGGGCCGGAAGGTACGGGCGTAGTGGTTGGTCACGAACGCCTGGAGTGGGTGGGTACGTATCGGTAGGCGTACCCCTGCCATAGCCGCGAGCGTGGACACGTGGCCTCCTACGGCACTCAACACAACCTCCGAGCGCACCGGCCCGCGGTCGGTCCGCACGCCGACCACCCGGCTTCCCGAGCGAAGCAATCCGGTGACCGCGGTGCGTTGGTGAACGTGGACACCGCGTTGCATCGCTCCCTCCGCCAGCGCCCAGACCACCCGGTCGTGGCGGGCTGTCGCACCGTGGGGGCTGTAGGAGCCTCCCATGACCCGGTACTCACCTCGTCCGGCGTTCAGGTCGATCTCGGGGCAGATCTCGACGATCTCATCAGGCGTGACGTAAACGGTGTCGGCTCCGAAGGCCTGGTTGACGATGGATCGGGCCCGCTCGTTGCGGGTACCGGTGACGCCGTGCACCAACCACAGGAGACCCTTGCGGTCGTGCATGATCCAGCGCCCTGTCTCCTCTTCGAGTCGGGAGTAGAGGTCGACACTGCGCTGGTAGAAGCTGACAGCCTCGGGAATGCCGTAGTTGGCCCTGATCACCGTGGTGTTGCGTCCCGAGTTGCCCGACCCGATGTAGCCTCGTTCCAGCACGGCTACCCTCGTTATGCCGTGGCGGGTGGCCAGGTGATAGGCAGCGGAGAGACCATGACCACCGCCTCCGACAATCACGACGTCGTAGTACGGACGCAGTTCCCGCCAGGTCAGATCCACCTGGGCTTCGATGAACTCGTTCACGGACGTCCGCCGTGCAGGTTCAACCGCTCCCGGAAGTGATGCAGCGTCACGGTCGGAACGACGACCATCACGCCGGAGCCGGAGAACAGCATCTTCACCGCCACACCTGCGACATGTCCCTGTGCCAGTGCGGGGCGTTCTGAAGGGAACTCCCACTCGCAGACCGACTGCAGCATCGCCAACTCCGAGACCTCGAACCAAGCACCCGAGAATCCGTGCTCCGGCTCCACAATGGCGTAGGGATCGGCCACCTCCACCCGGTCTGGAGCGGGCACGACAAGAAGATCATCCGGCGCCAAGCGCATCAGGTATCCCGCCTCAGGTGCCTCTATCCGGTCAAGGGACGCCGGGTCGGCCACGATTCTCATGGCCACGAGGCGTCGGAACCGGTCAACCCCGCACACGCTTCCCCTCAGGGTCGTAGAACGGTAGGGAAACCCGGCGCGCCGTCCGGTTCCCTACGGTCACCTCGTTCTTGAGCCGGCCGTCGACCCTGTGCAGCCAGGCAAGCATGACCGACTTGCCGAGAACCCGCGAGTACGCGCTGGACGTGACGAACCCGGCGTAGTCGCCCTCCACGCGCAGGACAGCACCTTGGGGTGGAGCCGCGCCGTCCATCTCCAGTCCCACCAAAGACCTGTCCAACGGCAGTCGGGAGGTTCTAATCAACGCTTGGCGACCCACGAACTCGCGCTTGTCCATACGGACGGCCCAATCGTGGCCCAGGCGGCGGGGTGTGGAGTCGGAAAGGCTATCCAGACCGACAAGTATGTGACCCTTCTCCAAGCGCAACTCCTCGAGTACCTCCAAACCGTGCGGCCGGACATCGAGGTCCCGCCCCCGTCGCATCAGTTCCCGCCAGAGAAAAACCGAGTGGGATGCCTGATGGTGGATCTCGTAGGAGATCTCGCCGGTGAAGCTCATCCTCATCACACGGCAGTCCACTCCTGCCACCTCTGTCGTCGCGTGGCCCATGAATCCGGGCAGGGAGTGGGCACCGAGGCGCCGAAGAAGTGCGGGCGACTGGGGCCCGGTCACGTTGATGGCTCCCCACGATGCGGTGCGTTCGAGGATCCGTATGTCCATCCCCCAGGCCTCCGCCCAGTCGCGTAGCCACATCTCGGTGGTGCTAGCCCCTGCGGACGTTGAAGTGAGGAGAAACCGGGTCGCAGTGTCCCGGCAGACGAGGCCGTCGTCGAAGACGTACCCCCGCTCGTCGAGCATGAGGACGTACTTCGAGCGACCGGGCCGGATCGAGGCTATGCCGGTCGGGTATATCCGCTCGAGTAATGCCTCGGCGTCCGGACCGGAGACCAGGAACTTCCCGAGTGTGCCCACATCGCAGACCGAGACCCCCGAACGCACGGCCCAGTACTCACGGTCGGGGTTGCCATAGGTCCATGGCCGGTACCACCCCCCGGACCGCTCCATCAGGGCTCCCAGCGCCAGATGCTCCTCGTGGAGGGCGGTACGGCGATGGGCAGGGAGATACCGGCCTGCCGCCGCCTCCCCCATCGTGAGCTGCGCGGCTACCGGTCGTGCGGTGAACGAAGGGGGGAGTTCGCTGCCCTCGGCGGCCACGAAGCTGCGCACATGGGGCATGCAGACCGTCCCCTGGCAGACACCGGTGCCGGCGAGCGTGGCGCGCTTGATGAGCTCCAACTCCTGGAAACCGCGGTTCCAGACGGATCTCAGATCGTCCACGGTGATGCCCGAGCAGGGACACACGATGCCTCGTTCGGGAACGGGTGGCCGGTCCAACTCGCTTGCCGCACCTCCCACTTTCCGGACTCCGGGAAGCCCCGAGGCCATCCGAGCGAGGGTGTCACGGGGCCCCGTGCCCAGGCCCACCACCGCTGTATCGCATGGGTACGTGTGTTCGGTTCCGGTCGCCTCGTCGAAGGTCACCACGGCCCGGATGGACCCCTCCCCCTCGAATCGCACCAGTCCTCCGGCAGCGTGCTCGTGTTCGACCTCCTCCGGTGGAACCCCTACGGCTACGACCCTTCCCAGATCGACTCCGGCAGCCGCGAGTCGCTCGGCCGACCGCTTGGTGAGGATACCCACCAACTGGTTACCCGGACAGACCGGATGGTTCTCGGCGGAACCGGTGGCGACGACGACCTCTTCGCAGAAGATCCTTGACGTCCCGGAAGCGGTCCGAGCTACCACTTCGGGACCCGGATACACGCCGATCACGTCCCCTCCGGCACGGGCATCGAGGGTGACCACGCGGCGGCCTGACTGCTCCGCCTCGCTTGCCGCGGCTCGCCCGGATCCGCCCTGGCCTATGACGACGGTGTCGCAGTGAACGGTCTCGAAGGCAACATCCCGTCGCAGGAGATCGGTTGGAAGGGGCGGATAGCCGTCGGAGGGGTGGGAACGCACCTCCATGCCGTCGACGGCCGGAGTCCTGCAAGCACGCACGTAGGCGACGCCGTCCACGCTGACCAGGCAATACGGGCAGTCGCCGTCGGTGCAGAGGCATCCGCCCCAGGGCCGCACGCCAGCCCGAAGGACAGCCGTCAGGACGGTGTCTCCCTCTACGCAAGGGACCCGAGTCCCGTCGAAGCCGATCACCTTGCCCGGTGCTTCATCGCAGATCGAGAGGGTAGCCGGAGAGGAGCTCGGCGCCGCGGTCAGTCACCAGCACCTGCTGCTCCAGTTTGACACCCTCCCCGAAAACCCCTCCGGGCGACGAAGGACTCGACACACAACACCATTCCGACCTCCACCACGCCATCCCAACCCGACTGCTCCCACGTATGCGGGAAGCCGATCATGGGCCACTCGTCAGCCATGCCGACGCCGTGGAACTGGACGGTGTAGTGATGGAAGTCCTCGACATCGGGCACGAAAGTGTCGAAGGTCAGACCGCGAAAGGTGACGCCGGGGTGGATCTTCGCCATGTTCCGGCTGATCATTTCCTCCGCCCGGGCCGGGCCCGATGCGGCTCCGGGTGAGGGGGCGCGCCAAGCGAGCGGCTACGTCCTTCACGGGATACCGGGGAGATGCCAGGTGACCGGTGAACGATCACGCCGCGCCCGATTTCCGCAGGTTTCGAGACGTTCTGACCTCGTTACACGGAACGTCGCGCGACCAACCGAATGCACGCCATTACCCTAACGAGTATGACCGGATACAAGATGGGACATGCGGGCCTCGATCGCGGAATCGCGGACCTGATACAGCAGGCCGGGAACGGCGACCACCCCGATTTGATCGCCGAGTTGATCACCACCGCCCTGAAGTTGAACCGGGACGGGCCGGACCGGGGTGAACTGAAGCTGTTCAACAGCGCTCTGAAGGAGATGCGCTACTCGTCCAAAGTGTTCCGGTCCTACGGAGAGGTTCCCAAGGTAACCATTTTCGGGTCAGCGCGTACCTCTCCGGAGGATCCTGACTACCGGCTCGCCCACGACTTCGCCCGCCATATGTGGCGCGAGCGGGGGTGGATGGTGGTGACCGGTGCCGGAGGCGGCATCATGGAGGCCGGCAACCGCGGCGCAGGGCAGGAAGGATCGTTCGGCGTCAACATCCGGCTCCCGTTCGAAGCCGGTGCCAACGCCTACGTTCCGGATAACCGTCTCATCAACTTCAAGTACTTCTTCACCCGCAAGCTCGGGTTCGTGAAGGAGTCACACGCTTTCGCGATCTTTCCGGGGGGCTTCGGGACGATGGACGAGACCTTTGAGCTGCTGACGCTCGTCCAGACGGGTAAGGCGCCCATCCAACCGATCGTCCTCATGGAGACCGGGGACAGCTACTGGTCCACGTGGCAAGGGTTCGTCACCGACCGGCTACTCGGAGACGGCATGATCAGCCCGGAGGATCTCGGACTCTACAAGGTGACCAGCCGGATCGAGGAGGCAGCCGACGAGATATGCCGCTTCTATTCCAACTACCACTCGCAGCGGTACATAGACGGCCGGCTGGTCATCCGGCTCCGCCATGTCCCTACAGGCGACCAGGTCAAGTCTCTCAACGAGGAGTTCGGCGACGCCATCACCGAAGGACGCATCGAGCGCGTCGGTCCCCATGAGTTCGAGGTCCGTGACCAGGATGCTCTCGACTGCGCCCGGTTGCGGATGACGTTCGACCGCAGGAAGGTGGGCCGTCTGAGACGCCTGGTCGACCGCATCAACAGTTTCGCCTACCCGGCCCCCGGTTTCGAAGGACCCCTCCCCAGGCCTCTTACGAACTGAGAACGACCCGGAACAGCGCTTTCCTCGTGCTCTGACCTGGGCTGCGGTGGATCGGAGGCCGATTACGCATACTAGACTTGACAACGTGCGGGAGATACTGTCCGACCTCGTAGCGGAGCAGCAACAGTTAGACCAGTTCCTCCAGAGGATCAAGGTTCGAAACTGGAGCGTTCTGACGCCTTCCGAGGAGTGGGACATCCGCGACACCATCTCCCATCTCGCCCATACCGAGGAGTACGCCTACAACGCTCTCGAAGAGGGCGGGACAATGCTCGACGACCTCGACGAGTTCGAGACCTTCGACGATTTCACGGAGGCTGGAGTCGAGTTGGGCAGGGACATGCGCCCGCAGGATGTGATCGAGTGGTGGCGACTGGGAAGGGCCAAGGTGGTCGACGCATTGAGCCGGACCACCGCCCGCGACCGGGTTCCCTGGTTCTTCGGTGACATGTCGGCTCGGAGCTTCGCTACGTTGCGCCTTTGCGAGACCTGGGCACACGGACTCGATATCCACGCCGCCGTTGACGAGGAGGCTCAGGACACTGAGCGGCTGCGGCATGTCATCATTCTCACCCAGAAGAGCCTCCCGTGGGCGTTCGAACAGGCCGGCTACGAGTACGGAGTCCCGGTTCGCATCGAAGGGATCGGGCCTATGTACGCCAAGTACTCATCGGGGCCAGTCGATTCGGGACAACTCATCCGCGGCCCGGCCGGTGAGATCTGCCAGGTCGCTCTCCAGCGCCTCCACCCCGATGACGCCGATAACCTGATCGTGAAGGGCGAGGTAGCCGAAGTCGCCTTGCAGGTGATGCGCGTCTACTGATGCCCTCTCTGCAACTGATAGGGATGGTCCATTTGGACCCTCTTCCGGGTTCGCCCCGCTACCGGCCTCCCTTGGGGGCGCCGATCCGCAAGGCCGTGAGTGATGCACGTGTGTTGGAGAGCGCCGGATTCGACGCTCTGCTGGTGGAGAACTACGGCGACGCACCGTACTTCGCCGACACGGTTCCCGCTGTGACGGTTGCCGGGATGACGCGGGTGGTGTCGGAGATCAAGAACGCTGTCGAGTTCCCGGTGGGTGTCAACGTATTGCGTAACGACGCGGAGGCCGCCTTGTCGATCGCGACGGCCTGCGAGGCCCGGTTCATCCGGGTCAACGTGCTGTCGGGAACGATGTACACGGACCAAGGCGTCATTGAGGGGAATGCTGCCGAACTCGCCCGGCTGCGCGCTTCCCTGTGCCCTGACGTAGAGGTGCTGGCCGACGTATTCGTCAAGCACGCCACTCCCCCGGCCGGGCTCCGGATCACCGACGCAGCAGCCGACTTGTGGCACCGCGCGATGACCGACGCTCTGATCGTCTCGGGGCCGGCCACCGGATCCCCGGCTGATCGGGGGGTCATCGAGCGGATCCGGACAACGCTCCCGGAAGCCAGGATACTGGTCGGGTCCGGAGTGACAGCCTCTCGGGTGCCGGAACTGGTCGGACTCGTCGACGGCGCGATCGTGGGCACCGACATCAAGGAAGACGGCGACATCCACCGTCCGGTGTGCCTGGACCGAGCCAAGGCACTTGTGAGGGCAATCACCGGAAACCAGTAGGTAGTAGCCACTGGTTCACCCTTCGATTCGATGACCACTGCGACGAACCCTGGCTCTTCATGCGCGAGGGCCCGAGCGAACGGGTAGCTATCGGCAGGACTCCCGGCCTTGGTCAACGGCGGACGCGACAAGCCCACCGATCGGAGCGCGACCCTCACCCCTCGGCTACATGCGAGAGAAGACGCCCGAAAAGAAGGCTTCAAGTAGCCCTTCATGTGGGTGTGTAGGGAAACCTGAAGGGTTAGAGCTAGAAGACAGGGTGGTAGCCGGCTTGTCATAGGCACGCGATACGCTGGCGTGAATGGTGCTCCAAGATGTGTTCTCCCCCGCGACCGCGACATGGTTCGACGAGTCGTTCCCGGGACCGACTCCAGCTCAGGCGGCCGGATGGCCGGCTATCGCAGCGGGTGACCATACGTTGATCCACGCTCCGACCGGCTCCGGCAAGACTCTCGCCGCGTTCCTCTACACCCTGGATCGCGTCTTGACGGGATCCGTTCCGCCACGGGAGAGCCGGTGCCGGGTCCTCTACATCTCACCGATGAAGGCCCTCGCACACGACGTCGAGCGGAACCTCAGAGCGCCGTTGACGGGTATCGGCCATGCGGCAGCCCGACGCGGATCAGCTCCACTTCCCGATGTGGCAGTCGCCATCCGGACCGGCGACACCCCGGCAGCAGACCGGCGTCGCATGCAGAAACATCCTCCCGACATCCTCATTACCACCCCCGAGTCGCTCTTCCTGATCTTGACCAGCCAGGCCCGCCGGATGCTGGCCTCGGTCCGGTGGGTGATCGTCGACGAGGTGCATGCCGTAGCAGGGACCAAGCGGGGCTCCCACCTTGCGCTCTCCCTCGAGCGCCTGGAGGAAATCGCGCGGCGACCCCCGCAGCGGATCGGGCTCTCCGCCACACAGCGGCCGCTTCCTGTCATCGCGGAGTTCCTGGGAGGGGGTATGGTGGATGGGCCCGAGTGGACCCCTCGCCCTGTGACGATCGTCGATGTGCCCAGCGACAGGGGTCTCGAAGTGGAGATCGTGGTCCCGGTCGAGGACATGGCGGCCCCGGCTCCTCCCGATCCGCTCAGTTCGGATCCCACCGACGTCGGATACCGGTCCATCTGGCCGTCCGTCTACCCCAGGCTGGTGGACCTGATCCGGGCCCACCGTTCCACGATCGTGTTCGCAAACTCCCGCAGACTGGCTGAACGCCTGTGCGCGGAACTCAACAACCTGGCGGACGGGGAGATCGCCCGGGCCCATCACGGCTCCGTCTCCCGGGAACAGCGTCTGGTAATCGAGGACATGTTGAAACGAGGCGAGATCCCGGCGGTGGTCGCGACCTCGACCCTGGAACTCGGAATAGACATGGGAGCCGTAGATCTGGTGATCCACATCGAGTCCCCTACGAGTGTCGCGTCAGGTCTGCAGCGGGTTGGGCGGGCTGGACACCAGGTAGGAGCCACCAGCTTGGCCAAGGTATTCCCCAAGTTCCGGGGAGATCTGCTGGAGGCGGCGGTCGTGACAAACCTGATGCTGTCCGGCAACGTCGAACCCACCGTGATCCCGCAGAGCCCGCTCGATGTTCTGGCACAGCAGATCGTGGCCGCGGTCTCGATGGACGAATGGAACGTGGACGACCTGTACCGGATAATGAGGGGGGCCGGACCCTACAGGGATCTCCGTCGGGGTCCCTACGAGGCCGTACTCGATATGTTGGCGGGCCGTTATCCCTCGGAGTTGTTCGGTGAACTCCGGCCCCGGCTCGTCTGGGACCGGGTGACGCATACGCTCTCAGCCCGGTCAGGCGCTCAGCGACTGGCGGTGACCAACGCCGGAACGATTCCCGACCGCGGGCTCTACAGTGTCAACCTGCCCGACGGGAGCCGGGTCGGGGAACTCGACGAGGAGATGGTCTACGAGTCCCGCCCCGGTGACGTTTTCATCCTGGGTACGTCCACTTGGCGGATCACAGACATAACGCCCGACCGGGTCGAGGTCATACCGGCCCCTGGCGAGCCGGCCGCCCGGATGCCCTTCTGGCGGGGAGACCGCGCGGGTCGCACCCTCGACACGGGCCGCGCCATCGGTCGGTTCGTCCGGCGTATCGCTGCCCTAGAACCCGAGGTGGCAGTGGAGGCGCTCACCGCGGAACACCATCTGGATCCTTGGGCGTCTGCCAACCTGGTCGCCTTCATCGCAGAACAGAAAGAGGCCACGGGCGTACTGCCCACCGACCAGACGGTGGTGGTTGAGAGGTTCCGCGACGAGATAGGCGACTGGCGAATCGCCGTCCTGTCCCCCCTGGGTGCCCGGATCCACGCCCCTTGGGCGATGGCTATCAACCAACGCCTCCGTCGGCGCTACGGGCGCAGCGTTGACGTGATCTGGAGCGACGACGGCATCTCGTTCCGATTCGTAGACACAGAAGACCTTCCCACGCTGGAGGATCTGCTCATCGACCCCGACGAACTCGAGTCGGTACTGATCGACGAGTTGTCCGGAACGGCGGTCTTCGCCGCCCGCTTCCGGGAGGCCGCCGCACGTGCCCTCCTCCTTCCCCGACGCCGGCCGGGAGGACGCACTCCTCTGTGGCTCCAACGACGCCGGGCTTCCGACCTGATGGCGATCGTCACCCGTTTCGGTTCATTCCCCATAGTCCTCGAGACCTATCGGGAAATCCTCCAAGACGTTTTCGACCTCCCTGCGTGCGAGGCTCTCCTCCGCGACATCAGATCACGGAAGGTCCGGATCGTCGAGGTCGACACGGACACTGCCGGTCCGTTCGCTTCCTCCCTGCTGTTCCAGTTCGTTGCCTCCTACCTGTACGAAGGTGATACCGCCCCCGCCGAGCGTAGAGCGGCCGCCTTGACGCTGGACCGGGAGTTGCTTCGCGACCTGCTCGGCGAGGGGGAGTTGCGGGAACTCCTGAACGAGGATGTGGTCACGTCGGTCGAACTCGAGTTGCAGCGTCTGGCCGAGGGGCGAAAGGTCATGGGGATCGACGGGGTGCACGACCTCCTGCGGGCCATAGGTCCGCTGGATGAATCCGGCGTGCAGGCTCGGCTCCGTGACGGTGACGCCATAGCCATTCTGGCGGGTCTGGAAGCTGCCCGCCGCGCAATACGGATACAGATAATGGGGAAGCCGGTGTGGGCAGCCATCGAGGACGCCGGCCGGCTTCGCGATGCTTTGGGGGTCCAGCCACCGGCCGGGACACCACTAGCCTTCCTCGACTCCGAGCCCGACCCCCTGTCCCAAGTGGTAGGGCGCTATGCGCGAACCCACGGACCGTTCACCCCCGGCGAGGCAGGCTCGGCGCTGGGGCTGCCGCCGGCCGTGATACGCAACACTCTCGGAATGTTGGAACAGAACGGGAAGGTGATCCGGGGCGCCTTCCGACCGGGGGGCGCCGGCCAGGAATGGGTGGACGCCGCCGTACTGCGTCGTTTGAAGAGACGGAGTCTGGCGGTGCTTCGCAGAGAGATCGAAGCCGTCGAGCAAGCAGCCCTGGGCAGGTTCCTTCCGGGGTGGCAAGCAGTTGGGCGTACTGGCCGGAGGCACATCGCCGCTTTGCTCGAAGTGGTCCGCCTGCTGCAGGGCGCTCCCCTGCCCGCCTCGATCCTCGAACGCGACGTCCTTGCCTCCCGCCTCGACTACACGCCCGGAATGCTGGACCAACTGATGGCCTCGGGCGAGGTCGTCTGGATAGGTCACGCTCCGATCGGACCGCGCGACGGGCGCGTGGCCCTGTACCTGCGCGAGCAACTCCCCATCCTCCACCGACCCGGCGGGCAGGAGCAACCCCAGTCAGCAGTCCACGACTCCATCCGGTCTCACCTGTCGCAAAGGGGCGCCTCTTTCTTCCGTGACATCCACATGGCAGCCGGAGTGGCCGGTCTGGAGGACACCTTGGAAGCACTGTGGGATCTGGTGTGGTCGGGAGAGGTGACCAACGACACGCTCGCTCCGCTCAGGGCACTGGGTATGAGAAAGGTGAGAAGACGCTCGGGCCGGCTCCGGCCCCACATGCCCTCCGCAATGCCCCCCTCCTCGTCGGGTCGCTGGTCCCTGGTCGCCGATCTGTGCTCGCCACCCGTGACGGACGCCGAGTGGGCGGCGGCGTGGGCCGAACTGTTGCTCGAAAGGCACGGTGTACTCACCAGGGCCGGAGCCTTGGCAGAGAACGTTCCGGGTGGCCTCACGACCCTCTACCCGGTGCTCAACCACCTCGAGGAGACCGGACGCATCCGCCGGGGTTACTTCGTGGAGGGCCTCGGCGGTCTTCAGTTCGCACTGCCCGGCGCCATCGACCGGCTGCGCACCACCGAACGAACCGGAGGAGTGGTCATCCTGGCTGCAGCCGACCCGGCCAACCCCTACGGGACGCTGCTGCCGTGGCCCGAACCCGCCGACGGCCGGGCCTCCAGATCCGCCGGAGCCTACGTGACCCTGCACGATGGGAACCCCCTCGTGTTCCTCGAGCGCGGCGGCAAGCGGGCTGTCCTGCTCACCAGCGACCCGGGACTACACGAGGCGGCGGCCACCGCCCTCATGGAGATCGGTCTGAGGAATCCGCGGCTCACGATCGAGACCATCGACGGTCAGCCGGCCACCGACCATGCACTCGGCTCGGCGCTACTGGAGAGCGGCTTCGCGGTCAGCCTGCGCGGCTTGGCCTACCGGGGACATTGACGAGGTAGCGAATGCCCGAGGGAGACACCGTGCACGGGATCGCGGCCGGGATCCGGGAACGGATAGCCGGACAAACCCTTCGCCGGGTCGGCGGAACCTCAACCGCTGCTCGGAGCCATGCCTACCGACTCGTTGGAGCACGCGTGGAAGCGGTGGAGGCGGTCGGCAAGCATCTGCTCATCGACTTCGAGGGAGGTTGGACCTTGCATGTCCACCTTGGGATGACCGGCCGCTGGCGATTCGGCCCCCCGACCGGACGGAGGGGTGATGGCCGCTGCCGCGTCGCTCTCGAGACCGCCGGTTGGTCCTTGCGATGCTACGACGCTCCGTCGGTGGAACTGGACCGTTCGCCGAGGATCTGGAGAAGCATCTCCCGGCTCGGACCCGACCTGGCAGTATCCGATCCTGATCTCGGTGAGGCGGTCAGCAGAGCCAGAGCCGGCGAGCCACGGAACACCATCTCCCAGATCATGCTCGACCAGTCGGTGGCGGCCGGGATAGGCAACGTCTACCGCAACGAGGTGCTGTTCGAGACCGGAATCCATCCCGCTACCCCGGTTGGAAGCCTGGACGATGAGCAGCTTATGACAACCTTCGGCAGGGCCGCCCGGCAGCTCCGCCTGAACTCGGGACGCCGCAGATCCACAACCGGTGCTCGGGGCCACCGCATGAGGCTGTACGTGTACGAACGGGAGGACCGACCCTGCCGCAGGTGCGGCACGCGCATCAGGAGGGACCGGATCGCGGGCAGAGCCACCTTCTGGTGTCCTTCGTGTCAACGAGAATCACGACGGAATGCTGATCGCGGCCCTGGATAGTGGTTCCGCGGGACTACTGAGCAAGGCCCACCACCAGCTTGTCTGCTGAGCACGTTCTGCGCCAGAGCGTGTCGATCGGGCAGTCCGAGCATGCAACATAGTCTCCGAACATAGACGTTCGCGCACGTGACCTAACCGACCATGTGTCCATTTCTGCTGCTCCGGTCTCACCGACCGGTTCCAAGTCACCCCCTCGGCCGAGACTTGCGCTCGCTCCCCTTCTTATTACCTTATACTACAGGGTTAATCAAGTGGATCCTCGTACTGAGGGGGAATTCTCCGAGACTCCTTCAACCAGGGCCAAGGCATCCCTAGAGATTGCGAATGGACCCGGCGATATGTCTATTACGGTAGAGAAAGCACTCTTAACAGGCGCTCATATATTGGAGGGTCAGCCCTCAGAAGCCGTTCACCAACGGTTGGTACGCGCCCAGCCCTCAATTATCGAGTCGATACCTTCTGTCTAAGGATCAAACGCTTGAGCTCTGATGCCTTAAACGTATGATGAAGCGTTGGCGATACCACCGTCGACATCGAGAGTGGCTCCCGTGATCCACGACGCCTGGTCCGAGCACAGGAACACCACAGCGGAGGCCACGTCGAGAGGCTCGCCGATCCTCCCCATCGGATGCACGGCCGACATCGCCTTCTCGTCCTCCCAGAGCAGCCGGGAAAGCCGGGTCCTGACCACTCCGGGGGCCACTCCCACCACTCGCACTGCGGGGGCCAACTCGTAGGCGAGGTGGCGGGTCATGTATATGAGAGCGGCTTTCGAGATGTTGTAGGCTCCCATGCCCTGTCCGGGAAGCCTGCCACCAACAGATGCGTTGTTACACACGACACCCCCGTGGCTCCCCATCCAGAGATCCCAGGCAACCCTCGTAGCCAGGAGAGGACCCAGGAGGTTCACGTCCCAGGTTCTTTTCAACGCACCCAGATCCACTTCCATGAGCGGTCCGTAACCCGGATTGGTACCGGCGTTGTTCACGAGAACGTCACAGGCTCCGAAGCGTTCTATCGCCACACCCACCGCCAGCGCCGCGCCTTGCTCTGTATCCGACCTGGCGACCACCGGCGCGACTCGAGACGGTTCGGCAAACCGGTCGGCTGCCGCTTCGATGTTCTCCCGCCTTCGACTGGTGATCACCACCCCACGAGCTCCCGACGCGAGGAAACCGGCTGCGATCGCCTCGCCTATGCCGCGGGAGGCGCCTGTGACAAGCGCGACCTTGCCGTCGACACGAGCCTCCATCATGCTGACCCGGCACCGGAACAACGCCGTCCGGGCCTCTCGGACTGCATTCAGTGGCCTCCCCGGCGGACTCCCCCGTACTTCATCCGGGTATCGCCCATCCAAGCTGCCCGGCCGGGGTCCTCCACCGCGCCCGCTTCCACCAATTCGCCGGCAAACAGGGTGTGGGTACCGAAGTCGAAGGCCCTACGAACCTCGCATTCGATCCACGCTATGGCCTCCTCGAAGATGGGAACGCCGGTGATCCCTTCCCGGATGGCGCGGCGGTTCAGCGTCATTCCGTCCTTGACGGCAGGCTTGGAGAACTTGACAAACACCCTCGTGTCCTGGGGAGACCAAAGGTTGACGCTGAAGGCGCCGGAACGGCTTATGAGCCGGTGGGTGACCGCCTTGTTGTCGACCCCCACACCGATCATCACCGGCTCCATCGACAGTTGCGTTATCCACGAAGCGGTCATCCCGTTCCACTCGTCGCCGTGTCGGGACCCGATCAAAGCCAAGGCGTTCGGGATCATCCATGTGACCCGGTTGATCAGGACGGGTGTGGCCATGTGCGTCTCCTTCCAAGAGTCACGCTCATCTACCTCCCGGACATCTCAGTTCCCGGGGCGCGTAGTAGGAGAGTAACGCGTGCCCATAGGAGGGTGCTGAACAATCCAGCTCCGCCGCTGTTCCGGGTCAGGAGTCTGCCGGCGCCTACCGATTCGCTCGGTCGAACCCCGCGCATGAGGAACCGGGGCTAGATTCCAGATCGTGCACATACTCGTAACGACCGCCGGCGTGTTGCCACCGGAACCCGTTGCCGACTTCGTGGAAGCGCTCACTCGCTCAGGCGGTGAGGCGACCGTGATGAACGTAGTGCAGACTCCACCCGAATTCCTGCAGGAACTTGGCGCCGGTGATTGGCGGCCCTTCGGGTCCTCCGATGGCACCGTTATCGATCCTCAAGCGAACAGCGAAGCCCGGCGTTACGTCCAGGAGCGTGGCGAGAAGATGGTCGCACCGGTGGTGGCCGCGTTGAAGCGCCGGAACATCAACCCTGAGACGGTCTTTGTGGAGTCCGACGACGTGGCGGATGCGATAGTCTCCACATCAGAGAGCCTGGGAGCCGACGCGATCGTGATGGGTGCGACCCGACGCCTCTTCACAGAGTCGGCTTGGACGAGCATCTCCATGAAGGTGTCCACCGCTTCCAGGGTCCCGGTTCTCCTGATCCCCAGCCCACCGAAGCGGCCCATGCCGGCCGGCAAGCAAGGCATTTGACCAAGCTCCGGCCGGCACCACACAATCCGGTGTACCGGCGGTCGGCGTTCCGGCTGCCGGATCAAGCTCCTCGCTATGATGCTGCGACACGCGATCGAAGGTGCTGATCGATGATCTTTACCAGTTGCGCGAGTGGCGCGAGGGTAAGTAGCGGCGCCCTGGAAAGTTGTGGTCCTTCCGGGCTCCGGTCATGAATCTCGATTCCTATGATCTCGACCCGGCCATCTATGACGAGATGTTCGATGCCGACGGCTCCCCTCGACCTCACTGCCAGGACCTTTACCGGACACTCGATCATCTCTCGCCGACCGACCTTGGCGCCATCGGGGATTGGGTGACCCGCTCGTTCACCAACGAAGGAATCACGTTCACCGTCTACGGTGACGCCGAGGAGACCGAGCGCATCATCCCCATCGACTCCGTTCCCCGGGTGATGTCCGCCACCGAGTGGGCGGACATCCACGCAGGTCTCGAACAGCGCCTGTCCGCTCTCAACCTGTTCCTCGCTGACATCTACAGCGAGGCCCGGATAGTCGCCGATGGCGTCATACCACCCGACATGGTGCGGGATTGTCCCCAGTACCGCTTGGAGATGAGGGGCTTCAATGCCCCGCAGGGCGTGTGGGTGGCAGTCTGCGGGACCGACTTGGTCCGTACCAGGGACGGGTTCCGGGTGCTGGAGGACAACCTGCGCGTGCCGTCCGGGGTGTCCTACATGCTCGCTATCCGCAAGGCAACCAAGTCCGCCCACCGGCTCCTGTTTCGCCGCTCCCGGGTGCGAGACATCGAAAACTACGGGCTCATCCTGGCGGAGACCCTGCGCGAGCTGGCTCCGGAGGGGCGCTCCGACCCGACGATGGCGTTGCTCACCCCGGGCATCTACAACTCGGCGTTCTACGAGCACATGTTCCTTGCCCGACAGATCGGCGCCGATCTGGTGGAGGGCCGCGACCTGCTGGTTGAGGACGGCCACGTGTTCATGCGCACCACTTCGGGCCTCAAGAAGGTGGATGTAATCTACCGGCGGGTGGACGACGATTTCATCGATCCTCTTGTCTTCCGTCCTGACTCCCTGCTCGGTGTACCGGGTTTGCTCCACGCAGCGCGTCTCGGGAATGTGTCGGTTGTCAATGCCCCCGGAACCGGCGTGGCGGATGACAAGAGCGTCTACGCGTACGTACCGGACATGATCCGCTACTACCTGGGGGCTGAGCCGCTTCTCAAGAACGTCGAGACCTACCTCTGCCGTCGCCCCGAGGACCTCGAATACACGCTCGACAACCTCGACAAGTTGGTCGTGAAACGGGTAGGGGAATCGGGTGGATACGGGATGCTGATCGGTCCCCATTCGACACCCGCCGAGCGCAACGAGTTCGCAGCGTCGCTGAGGGCGGACCCCTCCGATTACATCTCGCAGCCGACGCTCGCACTATCGCGTGCCCCCTGCCTGATCGAGGGTCGGATCGAGCCCCGACACGTCGATCTTCGGCCCTTCATCCTCACCGGACGTGAAACCCGCATCGTGCCGGGGGCGTTCTGCCGCATCGCCCTTCGACGCGGCAGCCTGGTGGTCAACTCCAGCCAGGGCGGTGGGGGCAAGGACTTCTGGGTGCTGGAGAACTGATCGCGATGCTTGCACGGAGCGCCGCCGGACTGTATTGGATGGGACGCTATCTCGAGAGGGCAGGCCACCTGTGTCGGCTGCTCAAACAACAGACCGAGTCCCTGGTCGACAGCCCACCCCGGGACATCTACTTCGGCTGGCACCGGATCTACGGCGCCCTGCAGCGGGAACCTCACACCGGGACCCTCGAGTTCGATAGCGACGACCTCTTCACGCTGGTCGACTCCTTTACTCTGACCGATGACCTCACCTTCGAGCTCACCAACCCGGATTCGATCCGAAGCTGCTTCGTCCAGGGTCGAGAGAACGCACGCCAGATGCGTCACCACATATCTGCAGAGATGTGGACCTGTCTCAACCAGTCCTACCTCCGGCTCCAGAACATGGAGATACAAGACATCTGGCGCACATCTCCCGAGGACTTCTACGCGGAGACGGCAGCCGAGATCGACACCTTTCGAGGGGTAACGTCGTCCACGCTGTACCGCGACGACGCATGGCATTTCGTGCAATTGGGGAGCTACGTGGAGCGAGCCCAACTATCCTCGTCGCTTCTGATCGCTCAGATCGACGCGGTCCGCTTGTTCGAAGTTCCGGCTGACGCCTACTGGACAAGCCTCCTTCGCCACTACCACGCCTTCGAGGCCTACAACCGGGCTTCCACGGCCGCTATCGAACCCTGGCGGGTTCTGGACCAGTTGGTCACCAACTCTCAGTTACCCGACTCCCTGAGCCTGTCGGTCTCGGAGTTGTGTACCGAGTTGCTCGCCGTCGGACTCGGGCCCGATGCCCGATCAACCGCTCGGACGCGGAAACAAGCCGAGCGCCTACGCCAACTCGTCACCGACGGATGGTCCGGCGCGTCCGACCGATACACCCTGCTCCGGGATGTTCGCGATGCATGCCGTGAATTGCACCAACTAGTGACCACTACCTACTTCGACTACCCGGTCGTGGCCCCTGTCACAGAGAGGGCGAGCGGCATCGACCAATGAGCAGTCCCGACGGCTCCGCAGGCGTACGGGGGCGCTATCGA
The DNA here is from genome assembly GCA_026710435.1 of bacterium. Lineage (GTDB taxonomy): Bacteria > Actinomycetota > Acidimicrobiia > Spongiisociales > Spongiisociaceae > JAPPFW01. Next base: position 25,029 of record JAPOQZ010000101.1, read on the forward strand.
ATAAAGCATGTCTCGAGATTCGGGTACAGTTCTCCGGTCCGTCGATGCACCATGTCGCTCTGCCTCCAACCCCTGGAATCCCCCGGCCAGAGGTTGCTCGACTTCTCGGTTGAAACCACCCCACAGGCCGGGTTCACGACCGAGACCGACCCCTTCGGCAATACCAGGCATGTACTCAGCCTCCACCGTGATCACGACCGGTTAGAAGTGGTATCGAATTGCGCCGTGGAGGTAGACGGGCCGCCGACCTTGCCCGAACGCCTGCGGTGCGACGCCTGGGATCGGGTCCGGTCAATGGGAAACGACCCGAGGTGGTGGGGATTCACGGGACCCAGCCCCATGGCACGGCCATCCGCCGCGCTCCGAGACTTCGTCACCGAGTTGGGGGTGGAGCCCGGCACCGATCCCCTTGCCGACCTTCTGAGGCTGTCCGCTGCCCTACACGACACTTTCGAGTACACACCGGGCGCCACAACCGTCGACTCCCCCGTCGACGACATCCTCGCCTCGAGGAAGGGGGTCTGCCAGGACTACACACACGTGCTGTTGGCGATCGCCCGCTCGTGGGGTATCCCCACCAGGTACGTCTCCGGTTACCTCTACGTCACCGACGAGACAGGTCGCGGATCCGCCTTCGGATCTGCCACCCACGCCTGGGCGGAGAGCCGGCTGCCCGACGTGGGCTGGATCGGCATCGATCCCACCAACCGTACGGTCAGCGACGAGAGGTACGTGCGCATAGCCGTGGGACGTGACTACCGGGACGTACCGCCGACGCGAGGAGTCATCGAAGGAGGAGGCGACTCCCACCTGGAAGTCGATGTCCGGATGACCCCGGTGGCCGGCTGACACTGACCCCGGGAAGGCGTCCCGACCCCGCCGGCCGCCGATGGTCGTGGCCGGAACCTGACCTAGGAGGGTGCTGAGCAATCCGCCAGCGGCCTGCCAACCGCCGGCATTACTCCTGGGTCGGCGGGCGGCAGGCCAGAGCAATCGTCATTGTTCAGCACCGTCCTAGGCAAGTATCCAGACCGGGTCGGTGTCGGCGCAGAAGTCGTTGTCGGTGAGTTGCGTCTGGCCCGACCACCAATGCCCTGCCTCCGGACCGGACATCACCGAGCTTCGCCATTGGCTCCTTCATGTTATGTAAGACGTCAAGCGGGGCGCTTCCAGGTTTCCCAAAACCGCAGGAACGCTTACGCTGCGAAGAACACCGATGGAAGCAGACCGGCCGTCCCTTGGGTCACGCCGAAATCACCTTCCCTGTCGCACCCTCGTGGCACCATGGTGTCGATGCGATGCGTGAACCACTCCATCACCGACTCGATCCATCGCGGCATCCGCGTGGGAACGTGCCACGAGTGCCAGAGCATCCGGTTCAGCAGTCCTGCCGGTGGAAGCGACGCGTGGTCCTCCATGTCGACCCTCTTCGGCAAGTACGAACTGGTGGACCGGATCGACGCCGTCCTCGCACCCGCCTCCGAGGTACTCGCCTACCGTTCGCGGCGTCCAGGGGATCTCGAAGCACTGCGGGTGGCGCCACCCCATCAATGGTTCCGGGTCAACGAGCACCTCTGGATGTGCCACGACGGGACCCTGCTCCTACTCGCCCACGGGTGGCCGTCGGTGTCGAGAGGGGTCGGCGCCTGAATCCGCCGGCTCAGGCCGGGGTTTTCTGCTGGCGGAACTGGGTCCTGTACAACCTTGCATATAGACCGCCGACATCCAGTAGTTCCTCGTGGGTTCCCTCCTCCACCAGCCGACCCTCGTCCAGCACCAGGATACGGTCGGCAGCTTGGATCGTCGAGAGCCGGTGGGCGATCACGAGAGATGTCCTCCCCACCATCACCCGCTCGAGTGCTTCGTGGATGAGAGACTCGGATTCTGAGTCCAGGTGGGCGGTTGCCTCGTCGAGTATCAGGATCTGAGGATCCTTGAGGATGACTCTCGCCAGGGCGATCCGCTGTTTCTCGCCCCCGGAAAGGCGGTATCCCCGCTCCCCGACCACGGTCTCGTAGCCGTCCGCCAAAGAAGCCACGAAGTCATGGATGTTGGCCGCCCTGGCCGCCTGCTCCAGTTCCTCCTGAACGGCGTCAGGCTTGGCATACCGCAGGTTGGCGGCGATCGTGTCGTGGAACAGGAACGTCTCCTGGGTGACCACCCCGATCGAGTGTTCCAAGGACTGCAGCATCGCAGACCTGATGTCGAGTTCGTCGATCTTCACCCGGCCGCGGTCGACGTCGTAGAGCCTGGGCAGCAGGTAGCTGACCGTGGTCTTTCCGGCACCGGACGGTCCGACCAGGGCAATGAGCTCACCCGGTTCGATCCGAAAGCTCAGATCCTCGATCGCCCAGGGACGGCTTGCCTGCACGACCGGTGCCTCTCCATCCTGCGTCTGCCGGTGGCGTGTGACCGGGGCCAGTCCGGAGCTGTAGGCCGCCTGATAGCGGAAGAAGACCTGATCGAACTCGACCGCTCCCCTGACCGGTCGGATATCCACCGCATCGGGACTCTCGACTATCTCGTGCGGCAGGTCCAGTATCTCGAAGACGCGCTCGAAGGACACCAGCGACGTGGCGAACTCGACACGTGCGTTGGACATGGCGGACAGGGGCCCGTAGAGCTGGACCAGCAAGGACGAGAACATCACCACGGTTCCGAGGCTCAGGTCTCCCTGGATCACCATGTAGCCACCCACCCAGAAGACGGCTGCAGTCCCCATCGCGCTGATCAATCCGAGCGCGGCGAAGAACCACCGCCCGATCAGCGCTTGGCGCACACCCAGGTCCCGCACCATCCCGGCCTCCTCCGAGAACTTGGCCATCTCCTCCCGGCGGCGCCCGAAGAGCTTCACCAGCAGGGCGCCACTCACGTTGAACGTCTCGTTGAGAATGGCTGCCATCGCCGCATTGTGCTGCATCTGCCGCCGGGTGATGCTCCTCAGAACCTGGGCAACCCTGCGCGCCGGGTACACGAACAGGGGCAGGGCGGCGACAGCGAGCAGGGTAAGTCTCCACTCGGCCCGGAGCATCACGAACATGATCACCACCACCGAGATGAGGTTCGAGATGATGGTGACGAAGGTGCCCGTGATCGCCGTCTGTGCACCCACCACGTCGCTGTTCAGGCGCGAGACGAGCTCTCCGGTCTTGGTTTCCGTGAAGAAGCGCAGCGCCATGGCCTGGAGGTGGGAGTAAAGGCTGCAGCGCAGGTCGAAGATGATGCCCTCCCCGGCCTTGGCGGACATCCATCGCTGCAGCGCGCCTACCGACACGTTCACCAGTGGAACCGCCACCATCCCCACACCGAGGAACGTCAGGCGGCCGAGGTCGGCCTCGGGGATAGCCCGGTCCACCAGATCGCGTATCAGCAGCGGGGGGATCACCGACAGGACCGACACCGCCAGGATGGTGGCCAGCACCCCGACCAGCAACCAGCGGTACGGCCGTCCGTAGGAGAAAACCCGCTTCAGCAGTGCCCGATCGAGTTCCGGGCCGGGTTGGTTCTGGTCATACTGGAGGTAGGACCACCAGCCCCCTCCGGAACCGTGGAAAATCGAGACCTCCCGTAACCGCGGAGGTCAGTCTAAGGCCGGCGGGACGTTAGATAGCATGCTGCGGTCAGGAGCACCCTCCTAGCGTCGGGAGCGGTAGGCTCGCACTCCGGCTACGAGCGCCTCCGGACGTTCAACCGTGAGACCTCAGATCCGACAGATCGGACTCCTCACCCTGTGAGAGGGCGTGGTCGAGGATTGCCGACGGATCCAAGATGTCTGCGGCGCGACGGCTCAGCGGCATGTCGGGACGAACGAGGACCACGACAGGACGACCAGACCGAGTGAGCGTGACATCCTCACCTCCGAGAAGGCGATCGACCAAGTGGGAGATCACCCCCTCTTGCTTGACTGACCATGATGAACATCTTATGCAAGATCGGGCGCTGACGAATAATACGGTGCTGGAAATGCACAGTCATCGGTAGGAGATCGACTAGCCCTGGCACTGTAGAGGATCTCTCCCTCTATCAACCCGAGCGAGCGGGCGCCGCCCCTAGTGTCCCGAGTCTTTGGTTCGCTTGTGTTACAGGACCGTTGCAGTCCCGCGATCGCCATACCCGACCGCTTCCGGCACCCGCGGCGACCGGGCGCTTGGTAACGAAGGGGTTGTCCGTGTCACACCCCCGTTGCATACTGGTAAGTAGCTGCAAACACCACCCGTCCGTTTGTGATACCGATCGGACCGGGGCGGGGATCATGTGGGAGCCGAGCCCTTGCCGGGGATGGCGGGACGCGTTCGTAGACTTCGGAGGTGGCGGTTGGGGGTGGGCCCGCCCGAGGGGTCCGGTCGGGCGTTTTTCGCGTTCTCGGTGTCCCGGGCTCCCCGCTGCGGTGGTCGCTACGTTGCGGGTATCTATAACGAATCCAGGAATCAGGACACTAGGAGAATGCTTGAAGAACGGTAATTGGTTGGCCCGTCGTCCGCTGATGTGGCATCTTGTCATCGGCCGCCGGCCCAACGGGGGGTTCCTCAGCACTCTCCTAGAACGAGCTTGCCCCTCTCCGTCGAAAGTGATACCATTAGTGGTACCATCTATCATTCATTGCTTTATTCGGCATCACTATTTAGAGAAAGGAGACTGAGAATCATCGAATAGGAGCTAGCCCACCATGCGAAGAAAACATGAACGTACGCTGGAGAGAGTATTCAAGAGGCCGACGCCGGCGAATATCCGATGGAACGACATCGTCGCCCTTCTCAATGCGGCGGGGGTCGAAATGTTCGAACGCTCCGGCTCACGCGTGGGTCTGAAGAAGGGGGGCGAAAGAATGGTCGTTCATCGTCCTCACCCGGAGCCAGATACAGGTAAACAGACGGTACGAGCCATCGCAAGCTTCCTGAAAACCATTGGAATCGAGCCGTAGAGCAGCACACGGGCGGTCAAATGGGATGGGAATCTTCTAGCCGTGGGTTCTTGTCCCAGGAAGTAGCGGAAGGGGACAACCGAGCCAATGATCGAATACAAGGGATACGTGGCCAGGATCGAGTACGACGCGTCTGTCGGGAGGCTCCACGGCAGTGTCATCAACAGCGGACCGTACCCGATCGCCACATTCGAAGCAACCGATGTCGAGAGTCTCCATCGCGAGTTTCGGAGATCGATCGACGACTACCTTGAATGGTGCGAGCAAGACGGGGTGGAACCTCGTAGACCCTTCTCCGGCAAGCTCAACCTACGACTCGGATCAGACCTGCATCAGCGTGTAGCGCTTGTGGCAGCGGAGGAAGGCGTAAGCCTCAACTCATGGATAAAGCACGCGCTCGAACAGAGCCTGCCGGGGACCCATTTCAGAGCTTCCGTCCACCAGTGAGCCGATTCCGCTGCCGGAACTTCATCCTGCAGCACCCTGTAACACCGCCGGGACATGCCCGTTGTCATGACTCCGCCGGCCGCACCGATCCTGTAACTCTCAGCGCGGGGGCGGGAATACATACTCCCGGTAGCGCCCAACCTCCTCGAATCCCATGGGGGTGAAATAGTGGACCGCAGGAACGGGGCTGAGCGCCGCGGCCATGGTGGCGCCCTGGTCGAAGCCGGCCTGGATGACGGCCCGGGTGGCCGCGGTGGCGAGTCCCCGGCGGCGTTGTTCTGGTTTGGTGCCTATCCATCCGACCAAGGAAACGCCGTCGATTAGCGACCCGAGAGCACAGGCCGCGGCGGTCCCGTCGTCGTATGCCAGGAAGGCAGCCTTGGTGGGACCAAGCAAGGCCTGGATCCTTCGCAGACCGAGGTTCACGAACCGCTGAACGTCCTGGTCCGATCCCATGGCCGCCACAGCAGTGGCGCAGAAGTCGAGCATGCCCAAAGGGTCCTTCACTCGGCGTCTGTCCACGTCGTCCCCGCTCGCATGCTCGTCGGGGGGTTCGGTCATTACCAGTGCCACATGCTCGGCGTGCATACGCCAGCCGGCTCTCTGGATCTCCCCTCTCAACGCCAGGTCGTCGGATCGAACCAGCACTGTGTATCCGTGACCGCGTGCCCGGAAGAACCCGGCGGTGATGCCCATCACCTCCCTGGCGGACATCAGCCGGTTCAGACGCATCACCCCGTTGGCGTGTGCAGGAGAGCTCTGTTTCAGGGAACTGGCCCACGAGACCACCCCGTTCGCTTCCCAGATCTCTCCCCCACAGTCCCGGATGGTCCGGCGAAAGGACTCGGCGAGGACCAGATCGAAGCGGTTCAGAAGCCTTTGATCAGTCATAGCGGATGTCGGTTGCCAGATGTCCGTTGCCCGTTGCCGGTTGGCCGTGACCGGTGACCGGCTGGAGGTTGCCGGTTGGACAGCGGCCCGCCGTGAGCGGCCATGCCCGGAAGACTCGATGACCGGGTTCGCCGAGCACGTTGCGGACCGGGTAGCTGGAATGGCGCCTTGGTCTTGGTAGAGTTTCGTGGCCGTCGAGAGGGGACATAAGGAGCATGAAAGCACTCACCGTGGATGAGATTGGTGCCTGGGAGCGTAACGGGTTCTTAAGGGTCGAGAACTTCGTCGACGCCGGCGAACTCGCCAACCTCCGCCGCATAATGGAGGGCCTTGTCGAACAGGACCCTCCCGACGAGAACACAATCGTCGATATCGACCCGGTGCTCGCCGACCGAACCGACATTGCTAGGACCGAGAAGTTCCGCGCCCTGCTGCATGCCGCACACGCAAGCACTGAACTCCTCGAGACCTACACCCTGCGACCGAAGACGCTCGACGTGGTGGAGGATCTGCTCGGTCCGGACATCGTCTACTACACCGACCAGACCTTTCTCAAGCCTCCCGGCGGGAGCGGCGCGCCTGCACACCAGGACAACGCTTACTGGGACGTGTTCTGGTCCGGGAAGGGCAAGCTCTCGGTGTGGTTGGCGCTCGACGACTCAACCATGGAACGGGGGTGCACCCAGTTCGTTCCCGGTAGCCACCGCGAGGTGCTGCAGCACGACCGGGACTTCAGCAAGGACGCTCTCTTCGGTGGGGCGGTCCCGGACCTGGACCCCGACCAACTCGACTTCGAAGCGGTGGAGTTGAAGGCGGGCGACGCGTGTATCCACCACTGCGAGACCATTCACCGGAGTGGACCGAACGTGTCCGACCACTCAAGACGCGGCCTGGTCACGATCTACTTCAGCGGGCGTTGCACCTACACCGACCAACCGTCCGAATGGTTCACCCACCGCATGATCCCGGCCCGCGGCCACGTTTACCCCGGATGCGTCGGCTGGTACGAGTAGGTGTTGGGTGTCAGCCACCAGCCACCAGTATCAGCAGATCTGTAGTCCTGCCCCGGGGCTCTTGACGCCTACGACGCTGCCCAGCGCCGATATGAGGGTGAACATGCCGCTCACTCCTTTCATGGGGCTGACCCGCCTGATAGTCAGGTCGGCGGCCTCGCCGCGAGCGGTGATCTCGATATCGGACGTGTGGGAGTCCATCACCGCGATCAGCACCGACCGGGTCCGGTCGAACCCGATGCCTCCGAGGGCCAGCGCCGCGTGGGAGTTGACGTTGCGGGGAAACAGCGGGCAGATACCCCTGGTGGGTCCGTCGTAGATCACAGTGTCCTCCGAGATTCCCTCACCTGTGACGGTGGGGTGTTCGGTGAAGTCGATACTCGAGGGGCTCTTGCGCATCACCATGGTCACCTCGTCCCACTGGTCTCGGCCTTCTCCGATCGCCTCCAAACCCACCACCGCTCCATGCGGAATGTAGAGCCGGGTGCCATGTGCCTGGGCGGTGTCCAGCAGCGTCCGTTCCAACTCCGCGTCGGCAAGGGCGGTGAGCGACAGCGGCATGTAGTCGGTGTGGCGGAGGAACGCGGCACCGTGGGCCGCCGTCACGGACGCATGGGCCAACTCGACCACCATGTCGGGTTGGAACCGGGCAAAGTCACCAAGATCGTCCAGGATCACCTCGGAGGGTAGATGGGCGACCTTCTCCAGGCTGCGGTTGTGGACGAACGCCACTTCGAGACCCAGGTCGGGTCGGGTGCTGATCTGGCGGTAGACGTATGAACCGATCAGGCCGAACCCGACGATCCCGATGCGGGGCAGTGATTCGCTCATCTGCTACCTCCCGTAATGCGTTCAGTTCCCTGCGGACCCGGCGAGAATCGTGTCCAGGACAGAGGGCTGGATGTTGCCACCGGACGCGATCGCCACGGTCACCCGGCCGTTGTCGACCCGGCCGTCGAGGAACGCAGCCGCCGCGGTCGCCCCGCCCGGTTCGGCCAGGGTCTTGGTGCGGAACAGGATCGTCCTCACCGACTCGGCGATGGCCTCCTCGCTGACGAGCAAGATGTCGTCCAGATACTTCTGCAGGTAGCGGAAGGGCAACTCCCCGGGTCGCCGGCCCGAGAGGGCGTCCGCCATCGAGTCCCAGTGCTCGATGGTTCGCACTTCCCCGGCATGCCATGACACGTAGGCGGCGTTGCCCCCTTCCGGCTGCACACCGAGCACGTGCACGTCAGGGCGCCTCTCCTTGATCGCCCCCGCGATGCCGGCCGCGAGCCCGCCACTGGAGATGGGGATCAGGACGGTTTCCACGTCGGGAACCTGATCGAGGATCTCCAGGCCGATGCCAGAATGACCGATCGGTACCTGCGGATGTTCGAACGAGTGCAGAGCGATCATCCCCTGCTCCTCAGCGACGCGCTCCACGGTGGGATCCCGGTCGGCGAAGGTCGGGCACAGGACCACCTGGGCCCCGTAGTCCCTGGTGGACTCAACCTTGACGTCGGCTGTGTAGTCGGGCATGACGATCGCCACCGGCGACCCCACCACCGGTCCGGCGTAGGCGAAGGCCTGGGCGAAGTTTCCCGAAGAGGACATGACGATCCCCTTCCGCCGCTGTTCGTCGTCGAGGGAGCGGAGGATGTGGAAAGCGGCGCGGGCCTTGTACGAACCGGTCACCTGCAGGTGCTCCGCCTTCAGGAACAGACGCTCCCTGCCGACTTCGGCTGAGGACCGGGCCACCGGGAGGATGGGTGTGACCCGTACCGGCGACGCCATCCGCTCATACGCGTCGACGACCTTGCCCAGAGTTATCTCACCATCGACCATGCTGGTCCTCCAGTACCTCGCGGAGTACGGCGACCCCTTGTTCCAGGTCCGACTCGCCGATTGTCAGCGCCGGGAAGAAGACCGTGCAATCCCCCACCAGTGCGCTCTGGGAGCCGAGCGTGTTGAGTACCACCCCACGTTCGTACATGGCCGCGGACAGGGACGGGGCCACGTTCGACTCCGGAGGGAACTTCTCACGATCCTCGCGTGACCGCACGTACTCGACCATCTGCATCAGACCTATCCCGCGGATCTCGCCGACGACCGGCAGGTGACCCAACTCGTGCTCGAGCAGCGAGCGGAGGAAGGCCCCCCGCTTGGCGGCTTGTTCGACCAGCCCTTCCCTGCGGATGACGTCCAGCACAGCCACACCCACCGCACAAGAGATGGGTGCGCCGCTGAACGTGTGGACCTCGGCCATCCGGCGGCTCTGGACCGCTATCTCTTCGACGATCCCGGTGCGGACCAGGGTCGCCCCGAGGGGTACGTATCCACCGCTGAGGCCCTTCGCCAGGTTGCAGAGGTCGGCAACCACCCCGAAGTGGTCCATGGCCAGGAACTCGCCTGTCCGCCCCGCACCGCTCACGATCTCGTCGGTGATCAACAGGATCCCGTGACGGTCGCAGATTTCACGGATCTTCGGCCAGTAGGAATCGGGAGGAACCGCCATGCCGCCCGATGGCGACACCGGCTCGACCATGACGGCCGATACCGTATGCGGTCCGGTCGCCTCGATGGCAGAGTCCACGGCTGCTGCCGCTCGGTCCGTAAGGGCTTCTCCCTCCAGCCCGGCGAAGGGTCCCCGGAAGTTGACCGGCGCCGTCACCTTCACCGTGTGCATGAGGTGCGGGTCGTAGGCACGGTTCACATCCCAGCGGCCGGTCATCGACAGTGCGCCGACCGTGGCGCCGTGATAGCTCGGCGAGAGGGCGACGATCTTGGTCCGCTCCCAGTCACCCCGGGCCAGGTGGTACTGGCGAGCTATACGGATGGACAGCTCATTGGCCTCCGATCCGCCGGAGGTGAACATGACCTTGTCCACCCCTTCCGGAGCGAGTTCGGCCAGGCGGCTGGCCAGCAACTCCTGCTGATCGTTGGTCACCCGGGAGTTGTGGACGAAGGACAGGGTTCGCGCCTGGGCTTCCATGGCCTCGGCTATCTCCGGCCGCCCTTGCCCTATTCCCGCAGTAGCCGAGATGCCGCTCGAGAGGTCCAGGTACTTCCTGCCGGAGGAGTCCCAGAGGTGAAACCCGGAGCCACGGACGATGGTCGGGTACTGGTCGTCGGGGACGCGGTAGAAAACCGCCGATTCGCGGGGTTGTAGTTTCGCCATCAAAGGGATGATACCTGTCGTTGATTGTCTGTCACCGGTTGGTGATCGGCGCCGGAGTGGACGCTGAGAGACGAGCACGGCGCTCGGTCACTTATAATCGTCAGCGCACGACGTAGGCCTTTGCCATTCCGGAGCGGAGGACCGGCCACGAGGAGGTTCGGAAGGTGTCCGAGTTCGACCAGATCTTCGACGACTGGGAATCGCAGGGAATCAAGCGCGTGCGCTTCGAACTGCCCGACCTGCACGGGACTTCTCGTGCCAAGGTCATTCCCCTCAAGGCTGCCCGCAGCTTCGCACTGAATGGTCTCAACATGTACGGAGGGACCGCGGTGCTCGACACCCGCTCCGATGTGGTGCCCGGAAGCTTGTACAACGAGGAGGTCGGCTACGGAGACCAACTCCTCTTCCCAGACCCGACCACTGCTGCGATCGTGCCCTGGGCTCCCGAAACAGCTCGCCTTATATGCGATGCTCGGTGGTACGACGGCAACACCTTGGAGGCCACCCCGCGGGCCGTCTACCGCCGGGTACGTGCAAAGGCAGCCAGCATGGGTTTCGCACCGATGACCGGATGCGAGTTCGAGTTCTACCTCGTCGACGGCCAGACCCACGAACGTCTGTTCGAGGGCTACCATATCTTCAACGTGGTCCGCAACGAATGGGTTCCTACTATCAACCGGATCGTCGACCTGATGCCGGGGGCTGGCATCGACATCATCACCTCCAACTGCGAGTACGCCGGGTCGCAGTGGGAGATCAACTTCACTCCCGGTTTGGGCCTAGAGGGTCCCGACAAGGCGTTCACGTTCAAGAACGGCGTCAAGCAGATTGCTTACCAGGACGGCTACGTGGCCACCTTCATGACGAAGCCGTGGGAAGGCCACTCGGGGAACGGCTGCCACATCCACATGTCGCTGGTGGACAAGGACACCGGCCAGAACGTGATGGCCGACGAGTCCCACGATCAAGGACTGAGCGAGGTGGGCCTCCAGTTCGTGGCCGGCCTGATCACCCACGCCAACGCGATCGACGCCCTCCTGGCCCCGACCATCAACTGCCGGCGGCGGCGGCGCACCCACACCTTCAGCCCCACCAACATCTCATGGGGTTTGGAGGACCGCTCGGCCTTGCTGAGGGTGAAGGCGGCCGGCCCGGACGCCACCCGGGTCGAGACGCGTTCGCCCAGCGCGTTGATGAACCCGTACCTGGCCAGCGCCGCCATCCTGGCAGCGGGTCTTGACGGGATCGAGCAAGGGTTGGAGCCCCCGCCTCCTTCCCGGAAGGGTCAGCCCGCCGAGGACAACGAGTCACTGGAGAAACTCCCCGCCACCCTCGGCGACGCCCTTGACCACTTCGAGGCCAGCGCGGCCACGACCGAATTCTTCGGCCAGGAGTTCAAGGACGCGCTCCTCGCCGTCCGCCGCTACGAGTTGGGCCGGTATGCCGCGGAGGAGAACGAGGACCCGGACTCGCAACGCACCGATCAGATCAGCGCCTGGGAGACCAACGAATACCTCGAACTCTATTAGAGGGTATGCAGATAGGCGGACCTCGACCGCACGTGTCGATGACTGTATCCGGTTTCGGTCAAAACCTCATTAGTCTGTTTCATGCTGTGCTACACGGTCTAATACGATGCCTATAATGCCTGGTAACAGGCGGTTTTTCTCCCGGTAACCTGTCCCTCAGTGTTTCACCAGGAATCGTCTATATCACCAATTAAGACCTACCAGACGTGCTACCAGAAGGGGAGGGTATGGGCTGACTAACAGCCGGACACGTCCGAGCCGTCAAACAACCGGGCTCCTACGGTGACGGCCGCGGCGGCTACGGGCTCACCCTGCTGGTCCGACCAAGAGCCAGCGGAGGCGTCCGCAAGTCCTGGTCCCAGCGTATCCGAACTACACATCAGAATCCTGAGACAAGCCGACGGGACATAACTCACCAGCCTCAGCAGAACCACCATCTGGCGACGGGTCCGAGACGGATCGTTCCCGTCGCCCATCCGCCTAGGACCCCCCACCACCCGAGCCAAAGGCTGGCGCCAAACCGACCTACAAGACTGGTTCGACAGCCTCCAACCCACAACCTGACCCACGCCAAACACCGAACACTCACTGTGGGAATGTCCGGCCACCGGGGGTAACTCCAGGTCGACTGTCGAGCGGTCAACCTTGTCGTCACGTACAAAGGGCATTACCCGGGGCTGAGCATGTGGGTGCAGAGACGCACCGAAGAGCGCATACAGCGACTTGCAGCGCTCACCGGGCGTATTCCAAGCAGCGGTACCGCTACGCCAAACACGGCGGTGAGCGTTGGCTTCTGGGGGGACCGAGACCGCATGGGCCCGTCGCGTGCTACAAACCGAACCCGTGCTGTAGGACAGAACGTGATACGATGGTGGTGTGTCTTCTCGAGCATTGTCTGTACGGTTGGACGACGAAGCGTTACACGCTTTAGGCCAGTTGGA